>NZ_OY764902.1:318750-637500 GCF_963668665.1 uncultured Anaeromusa sp.
GGTTCCGGTTATGAGCGTTCCTTGCAGTGGTTTTTTGGATGGCGAGTATGGCGCTGGCTTTTATTTTGCTGCGCAGCGTTTGATCGACCGTTTGATGCGCCCGCAAGCAACCGAACCGGATACGGTGGTTCTTTTAGGAGATCGACGGGGGCCTGGCGGAGCGGAAGAAGCAGAGCTGCAAGAGCTTTTAAGCGTCTTTGGACTGCGGATTGTTGGACATTTTCCTAATTATAGTTCACTCGAAGAAATTCGGATGCTCCCGGCAGCTTCTTTTTGCATTCCTTTAGGAGGACATACGCAACCGGAATATTCCATGGGGCGTTTAGCTTCTTACCTTGAAGAAAAATTTGGTATTCCCTATTTGCAGCAAGAGTATCCGTCTGGCTGGGAAGGAACGAAAGCCTGGCTGACAGCGTTAGGGAAAGCGTTAGGGCGAGAGGAAAAAACGGCAGCGGCCATTGCTAAGCAGAGTCGGCGAGTAGCGGAGGCCAGTGCGGCCTTGCTTCCCTGGACGCAAGGCCGCAGCGCCGTATTGGGAATTGGGCGGCCTTTAACCCATTTTCAGCCGCAATGGGTACTGGAGGTATTGGCTTTAGCCCAGATGAAGCTGGAAGGGATTATCCTTTTCGCCGGCTTGACGCCGGAACAGCATCAGGAATTGCGTAAAGCTTTGGAGGGGGTTGGCGCTCCTATCGTGGACGAGGAAGCAGGGAAAACATTGCTTACGGAAGAAGCGGTTCTGCTTTCGACGCATGAGGTGGAGGAGATGGGACTGCGACAGCTGCAGCTGCCTGTATTGACGCCGGTAGGCGTTGGCGGTTTGCTGGAAGTGCTGACGAAATTAGGACGATTGTTAAAACGATCTCCGTATCGAGGAGGAGTTGTTTATGGCTGGTGAAGCTTGGGGAGACATGTGCGCCCAGACCAATACTTGCGCTCTGGCAGGCGGCGCGGCGTTTTTCGCAGGCGTACCAGAAGCGGCAATGATGGTGAACGGGCCTTTGTGGTGTTACTTCTATGCGCTGCGGCAGCTAGAACGGCCCTGCCCGAATGTGGGGAAACGCTTTTTTTGCACGCAGCCTGACAATCAGGCGGTTGTATTCGGCACGGAAGACTGCCTGCTGGAAACGCTTTCCTTGTTAAAAAAAAGCATGAAACCGGAGGTTGTGTTTATTGAAAACAGTTGCGCCGTCAGCTTGATCGGCGATGATGTGGCAGGCATTGCGGCGCAAGCAGATCTTTCCTGTCCGGCTGTCTGTATGGATAGCGGCGGTATGCGCGGCGGCTTTTGGGAAGGCTATCGGGAGGCAGCACTTGCGTATGTAAAAACGCTGCCTCCTCGGGTGCGGCAAACGGTGCGCCCCAAAACGGTGAATCTTCTTGGCTGTACTGTGGGGTACTATCAAGAACAGGCGGATATAAAGGAAATGGAACGGCTTTTGGAGCTGGTCGGTTATAACGTATTGACGCGACCAGGTGCAGGAAGCAGCCCGCAGGAACTGGCGGAACTGGCGCAGGCGGAAGTCAATCTGGTTGTGCACAGCGAGCTGGGCTTGGAGCTGGCCCGCTATTTGGAAGAAAACTACGGTATGCCCTATATAACGCTGGCCCCGCCCTATGGTGTACAGGGAACTGTGCAATGGCTGGATGCGTTCTGCGACGCTATGGAGCTGGGCAAAGACTTGCGCAAACCCTATCGCGACGAAGGCTCTTATTGGGCCAAGCATATCCAAAATGCGACGCTGGAAATGCGCCGCCTCTGGGGGGATATCTGGTTTGAACGGGTGGCGGTGGCGGGGCCGTCGTCGGCGGCCCTTACCTTAGGCAAGGCCTTGCGGCGCGAGTGGGCTGATGCGGGCAAGGTTACGGTTATTTGCCATGATGGCGCTTTTGACGGCGAGGCGCCGACAGAGGCAGATTTGATTCTCAACGGACGCGAAGAGGTGCAGCTCGTGGAAAAAGCCTTGTGCGAATTGGGCAAAGACGACCTGCTTTGGGGCAGCAGCCAAGAAAATTATTTCCTGCGCCGCGAAGGCGTAAAAAATGTGCTTTATCAACCGGTGGCACTGCCTGCGTATGAGGAAGTGCTGTTGGGAGAAAGGCCGTTTGCAGGTTTTCAAGGAGCCTGTCATCTGGCGGAACGCCTTTGGAACGGGTATGTCCAAAAGCGCTGCGCGAAGGGCTAGCAACGGGAAGGACCCCGAGCTATATAGAGAAAACGAGAATCTTAGGGAAACCAAGAAGGTTGAGGAGGAGTTTGAAAATGAAACAGTACCAACAAAGCGGTAGAAAAAAAGCGCTTTTATGCGCCATGGTGGGAAGCGCGATTTTCTTATCCACAAGCGGCGTAGCTTGGGCGGAGGAATCTGTTTTTCCCATGGATGACGTGGTGGTGACGGCGACCAGGACGCCGCTGAAAATATCGGAAACCGGGGCGAATGTGTCTGTGGTGACGCGCGCAGAAATTGAGAAAAAACACTACAGCGATATAACGGCGGCCTTGAAAGATGTGAATGGAATTCTCGTTATGCAGCAAGGCTTTCCCGGAGGCGAGCAGTATGTTCGCATTAACGGCGATGACAGGGTGCTGGTGATGATTGACGGACGGCGCCTTAATTTGAGTAAGCTTCCCGGCAGCATGGGTAAAGGCGCTACGTTTGACTTGAACAATTTTCCCAGTTTGGATAATGTAGAGCGCATTGAGATTGTCAAAGGTCCCGGGTCTTCTCTTTACGGCTCGGAAGCAGTGGGCGGCGTAATTAACGTGATTACCCGCAAAGGAAAAGAAAATAAAACAAGTTTGGAGAGCGCTTACGGTTCTTGGGGGACGAAAAAATATAAATTTACCACCGAAGGCGGTGAAAACGATTGGAACTGGTTTGTTGCCGCAGGGAAGACCGAGCAAGATCATTTTTCGTATAAAGATGTGCGCAGTGGTAATACGGTCGATATGAACAACAGCGCTATGGACCAAAAGGATTTTTCCTTCCGCGTAGACAGGCAACTGGGAGAGCATAATTCGCTGACTTTGAACGTGGAACATGTAGACCAACATAAAGGACAGCCGTATTTACCAAATGGCTGGGCGGTTAGTTCCTACACCAAGCAAAATACCAAAAGCTACTTGGATACATTAACGAATAATTGGGCGATGACCTATAACTTTAATGAAAAGAAAGATAATCCTGGCTATGTGCGCGTATACCAGAACTACTATAAATATGATATGCATTCCTATAACGATGGCGCAGCTTCTTGGAGCAACTATCTTTACAGCAATAAAGAAACAGGCATGCAATGGCAGTCGACATGGAAGCTAAGTGAGAAGAACACCTTAGTGGGCGGCGCGGATTGGCGTAATGTTTCTATTTCGTATCCAGGTACTTACGACAATAAAAGTATGCGCAATACGGCATTTTTTGTAGAGGATCGCATGACTTTCGATAAGAAATGGACTTTTTCGCCGGGACTTCGTTACGATTACCACAGCATGTTCGGAGGCAGAATGACGCCGCGGGCTACGGTTAATTGCCAGGTCGATGACAAAACCAACGCCTATGTGTCCTGGGGCGAGTTCTTCAATGCGCCTGATGCGGACCGTTTGTTCTGGCCGACTGATTACAGCATGTTTTATAAAGGCAACCCCAACCTGCGTCCGGAAACCGGTCATACGACTACGATCGGCTTAAACCGAAAATTAAATAATACGACGGAACTGCATGTAAGCGCCTATGAAAGCCGGTTGCATGACGCCATTAGTACGGCTTTTGACGGAACTTTGTATACGCCTATTAACGTGGGAGAGCAGAAAAAAAGAGGCTTTGAATTAGAAGTTAGCAAGAAATTTTCGCCGCAGTGGAGCGCCAACGCCGGCTATACCTTTACGCATGTTGAAAACAAAGATACTGCAGGGGCCGCCTACGGGAACGAAGAGCGTACAGTAGAACCTAATGCTTACAAGTTAGGCGTCAGCTACAATCAGGGCGCTTGGAATGTAGAGCTAATGAACCGCATGGCTACGGGAAGAAGTACGAAATATTTTACTTCCTCTAATTATTTTGTAATGGATTTGGCAGTCAACTATAAGATTAACAAAAATCGCAGCGCTTATTTGAAAGTGAATAATCTAACCAACCGCAGCTATGAGCTGTACGGGTATGCAAATCCTAATCAAGGCGCGTTCCCTATGGCGTCGCGGTATATTGAAATCGGCACAAAATACACCTTCTAAATACAAGTGAAGACATGCGGGAAGCGTAGCCGCTTTCCGCATCGCTTCGAGTAAAGGAGAAGCTATGCGTATTGCATTACTGCATTTGGATTTAGGCAATGGCCCCCTGGGGAAAAATCTTCTCTTGTTGGAGCAGGCGGCTTCTACCGCGGCGGCGCACGGCGCACAGTGGGTGGTAACGCCGGAAACGGCGCTGCAGGGGTACTTTTTCTATCAAAATGATCCGCAGGCCAGCATTCCTGTGCAGCCACAGGCGGAGCTTGTTTCTTTGCAGCAGTTGGCGCTGCAGAAAAAGCTTGTTCTATTTTTGGGCTGCGCGGAAAAAGACGCCGAATCAGGAGAGCTTTTTAACAGCTGCTTGGTGGTTGGCGTTGACGGCAAAATCTGCGGCAGACACCGTAAAATCCATTCTCACGGCAAAGGTGCAGAAGGATGGACTACAAGAGGCTCCGAGCTGCAGCCGGTTCCTTGCGGCGAAGTAACCGCAGGCGTGCTGATTTGCGCGGACTCCTATTTTGAGAAAAACGCATTGCAATTAAAGCAAGAAGGCGCGCAAATGCTGGTAGTTCCCGCTGCTTGGCCGCCGGGGCACTGCGGAGGTCCGCCGGAAGAAGCGTGGAAGCGCTGTTCGCGCGAAAGCGGCCTGCCTGTGTGCGTGTGCAATCAAACAGGGCAAGGCGGAAATTTAGATCTTTCCAAAGCGCAAAGCGCTGTCGTGACAGAGGGGGAAGTCCGCATGGCTTATGCAGGAAAACCGGCCATCCTTTTGTTTGATTGGGAAGAAGCCAGCGGCAAAGTGGGAAAGGAATCCTTTCAAATTCATTATTTAGGAGGGGCTCAGTGATGCAAGATAAAGTGGTTTTGCATACCTTGTCTACAGGGCATGAGGTGGTTTGGCATAAAGAGGTGCGCGGCATTGCCGTGGATTTTTGCGCGCCTATGCGTACCTTGAGTACGTCCTTGCTAAATGGAGGGTATCGGGAAGACGTAACTGCTGTTTTTAACCATAACACCGGTCCTGCGGATGGAACGCATGCGCCTTTAAAAGCCCCCACCTATGTGGAGCATTTGGAGATAACCGCTGAGGAAATGGGGCTGCCTGCGGCAACAACTACCGGCATGGGGACGGCGGCGAGCATGGAAAACGCAGCGATTGCCGTAAAAACCTATCAAGACCTTGTGGTATCCGCAATCGCTACGGCTGGCGTAGAGGGAAACGGCGGCCGCGTCGGCGATCCGGCGGAGCATTATCTGCCGGGAGTTCGGCTAGGCGTTCATAAACCGGGAACGATCAATGTGCTCTTGGTGATAGACGCAGCACTGCCGCCTGGGGCGCTCACTAGGGCGCTTGTTACTTGTACGGAAGCAAAAACAGCGGCCCTGCAGGAGCTGATGGTAGGAAGTCTGTATTCTACCGGCCTTGCGACCGGCTCGGGTACCGACCAGACGGTATTGGTGTGCAATCCGGCATCGCCACTTTATTTTGAAGGCGCTGGTAAGCATGTCAAACTGGGCGAGCTCATTGGCCTCGCGGTCAAGGAAGCCGTAAAAAAAGCGTTGTATAAACAGAATGGTCTTTCGCCGCAGTCGCAGCATTCCGTGCTGCAGCGCTTTAAACGCTTTGGTCTGACCGAGGAAACGCTCTGGGAGTATTACGACGGCAAGGCCAGAGGGAAGGTAGAAAAAGATAGCTTTTTGGAGAAACTGCGCCAATGGGATACCGAAGGAAAAGCAGTTGCTTTCGCTGCTCAATATGCGCATATTCTGGACGAGGGAGATTGGGGCCTGTTATCGGAAAAAGAGGTATACGGGGCCATTTGTGATCTTTTAGGGACCGTTTCCTTTTTTTTCGGAGGCGTTGTTTGCCAGCCGCAGGATGGCCAAAAGGAATCCTGCCTGGAGGCTTTGCGTCATTGGATTGCAGCGTGTCTGGAACGGCGTTTGGCATATGACAATGTAGTGCGGCGTTTTCAAAGAAAGTGAGGAGTGGATTGTATGAGGCGTGTTCTTTTTCTGTCAAATATGGAAAGACAGCGGTCTATGCTGGAGGAAGCCCTTACGGCGGTAGCGCCGGAGATGGAGGCGCAGGGAGCAACGATAGCGATAAGCGAGGAAACCATGTGGAGCTTGTCCTGGCAGGAACGGCTAAGCGGCTGCAGCCTGGTGGTGCTTACCTGGATGGGCAGCGGTCTCGATACGTCTTTTTTGAAAAAAACGGCGCAGTATTTGCAAAAAAAGAAAATTCCTCATGTGCTGCTGCTTTCCGATAAAGAAAGCGGCGACCCCGCTTATGGCGTTTCTGATGAAGAAAAAGCGTGTTTGAAGCGCTACCTGGCCTGGGGCGGTATGGAAAACTACCGCTATTTTTGGCGTTACATAGGATTGCGTTTTTGCGGGGAGCCTTGGGACTTAAAAGAGCCGCAGGAGCTTTTGTGGCATGGGATTTTCCATCCCCGCGCAGCCAAGGCGTATACAGACATTGGAGAATATAAAAAGGACTTCTGCCGGGCAGACAGGCCGACGATTGGCGTGATTTTTTATCGGGATGAATGGGTTTGGGAGGATTTGGCCTACCAAACGGCGCTGGTAGAAGAAATTGAACGGCAGGGCATGAATGCGCTGGCGGTGTTTTGCCAGTATATGAAAAACGAAGAAGGCGCTCCCGGCTTAGGTGAGACCATTGCCGCTTATTTTCAGGGGCCGGAGCGGGCGCAAGTCGATGTGCTTCTAAACACCTTTAAGTTTTCTATGACCTCAATGAAGGCTGTGGAATTGTCGCAGCTGCAGCAGCTAGGAGTGCCTTTATTTGAGGCGTACACTTTGTATCAGAGTAAAGACGATTGGGAGAAGTCCATAGAAGGCTTGACCCCTATGGAGATGGCTGTAAGTATCGCTATGCCGGAGTTTGACGGCGCTCTTCATGGCGTACCGGTGGCTTCGCGGGAATTGCTGAAAAACGGTCAGGCGTCCTATCAACCCTTGGCAGAGCGCATTAACAGCATGGTGCGCAAGGCGGCCAAGTGGGCAAAACTTCGGCGCAAGGTAAATCAAGAAAAGAAGATCGGCATAATATTTCATAACTATCCGGCGACCAATGCCAACATTGGCAGTGCAGCCGGTCTGGATTCGCCGGAAAGCATTCGCTTGCTTTTGGCGCAAATGCAGCAGGAAGGGTATGTGGTAGATCGCATTCCGGAAAACAGCCGCGTCTTCATGGACGAACTGATTTCTCATGCGACCAATGATCGCCGTTATATGACGGAAAAGCAAGTGGCTGAAGCGGACGGCAAGCTTGCGGACAAAGACTACGGCGGCTTTTTTGTTTCGCTGGAAGAAGAAACGCAAGAGCAATTGCGGCGCGACTGGGGCGAAGCGCCGGGAGATGTTTTTCACTATGACGATATGCTGCTGATTCCCGGTATGGAGAACGGCAACATCTTTATTACCGTCCAGCCGCCGCGCGGTTTCGGCGAAGATCCGGGGAAAATTTACCATTCCCCGGACTGCGCGCCAACGCATCATTATTTGGGGTATTATTACTGGCTGCGCGATGTCTGGAAAGCGGATGCTGTGGTTCATGTCGGCACCCATGGTTCGTTGGAATGGCTTCCCGGAAAAGGCGCCGGTTTGGCGCGAACCTGCTACCCGGAGCTGGCTATTGACGATACGCCCAATATTTATCCCTATTGGATCACCGTGGTGGGTGAAGGCGTGCAGGCCAAGCGGCGCGGCGGGGCCTGCTTGATCAGCTATTTGACGCCGCCGATGAGCCATGCCGGAACCTATGAAGAACTGGAAGAGCTGGAGAAGCTGTTGGATGAATACTGCCACTTCCGTCAGAATCAGCCGGAGCAACTAGCTGTGGTAGAAGACCAAATTCGCGCCAAGGCGGCGGAAGCGAATCTGGCTTCAGATGCGCCGGAGATCGAAGGAGAGCCTTTTGCGGATTATGTCGGCCGCCTGCATATCTATGTGACCGATATAAAGAACATGCAGATTCGTACAGGCTTGCACACGTTGGGGCGGGCGCCGGCAGGAGATGAGCTTGTGGAATACTTGATGGCTCTGACCAAAGTGGATAACGGCGAAATTCCTTCGCTCTTTCAGACGGTAGCGGGGCTTTACGGATATGATTATTATCAACTGCTGGATGAAAGCGCCAACCTGCTTCCGGACGGTTCGAAGACGCTGGGGGCGTTGGCGGATGATGTGCGAGAGCAGTGTCGGCAACTGATGAATTCTATGGGAGAAACAGGTTTTGCGCAAGAACGTGTAGAAGAGGCGGTTGGCTCTCTGGCCTGGTTGGCGGAGTTATCTGAAGAAGGTCGCGGGCGTCTGCTGCAAGCGTTGCGTTATGTCTGCGCCGCCATTGTTCCGTCCTTAACCAAAACAACTCAAGAAATCAGCAATTTGCTGCTGGCCTTAGACGGCGGCTATGTGGAGCCGGGACCGGGCGGAGCGCCCACAAGCGGCCAGGCGGATGTGCTGCCTACAGGAAGAAACTTCTACAGCATCGACCCGCGGACGCTGCCTACGCGACGGCTTGGGAGATAGGCTGTATTATGGGCGACGACGTGATTGCCCGCTATATCGAAGAGGAAGGGCGTTATCCGGAAAGCGTCGGCATTGTGCTTTGGGCGACAAGCAATATGCGCAGCCATGGGCAATGTATCGCGCAATTTCTGTATTTGCTCGGCGTGCGGCCGGTGTGGCAGAAAGGAAGCTTGCGGGTAGTGGATCTGGAAATTATCTCCCTGCAGGAATTGAAGCGTCCTCGCATTGACGCTACGGGCCGAATCAGCGGCCTATTTCGTGACAGCATGCCCATGGCTTCGGCATGGCTGGATCAGGCGGTGGCGATGGTGGCGGCGTTAGAAGAAAGCGATGAGGATAATTTCATCCGCAAGCATGTCGCTGCTGACGCGCAAGAAATGGAACAGGAAGGCGTAGATAAAGAAACAGCCTGGAAAGAAGCCAGCTGGCGTATTTTCGGCGATCCGCCGGGAACCTACGGCGCCGGGGTCAGTGCGGTATTGGAAGCGAAGAATTGGGAAACCATTGATGACTTAAGCGACGTCTATGTGCGCTGGGGCGGTCATGCCTATAGCGGCGGTGAAAAAGGAAGCTATCGTCCGGATTTGTTCCGCAGGCGCATGGGGTCCTTGGATATTACCATTCAAAACCAGGATAACCGGGAAATCAGCATTCTCAATTCAGATGATTACAACGCCTATCATGGCGGCATGATCGCTGCTGTGCGCAGTATCAAAGGCGAAGCGCCGCGCTCGTATTGCGGCGACAGCTCGGATCGAAAAAAAGTGCGCATGCGCAGCGTCCAGGAAGAATTGCGCCGCATGTTCCGGGGCGAAGCGATCAATCCAAAATTTATTGAAGGCATGAAA
Organism: uncultured Anaeromusa sp.; assembly: GCF_963668665.1. NCBI lineage: Bacteria > Bacillati > Bacillota > Negativicutes > Selenomonadales > Sporomusaceae > Anaeromusa > uncultured Anaeromusa sp. The sequence continues at coordinate 328,384 of NZ_OY764902.1, forward strand.
AAGCATGGTTATAAAGGCGCTGCTGATTTAGCTAATTATGTGGCTCATAGCTACCAGTGGGACGCCACCAGCGACATTATGGAAGACTGGATGTATGAAAAATATGCCGAAAAATACGCTCTCGACGAAGCGATGCAGGCGTGGATGAAGGACGTGAATCCTTGGGCGCTGCAGCGCATTGCGGAAACCTTGCTGGAAGCGGCGCAGCGCGGCATGTGGCAGGTCGACGATCAAATGAAGCAAGAACTGGAAAGCTTGCTGCTGGACTTAGAAGGAGATTTGGAGGAGCGCGGCGATGCAGACTAAATGCGCTAAAGCGCGACGAAGAGTTACCCTTCTTTTTGCGCTGGTGCTGGGCGTTTTATTGGCGTTATTGCTGGGCGGTTGTCAAGGTGCGCAGGAGAAACAAAACAGCAGTGAAACAGGCGGCTATGAAGTGAAGGATGTTCAGGGTCAGGTACTGAAGCTGCCTCGAAAGCCGCAGCGCATTGTTACCCTGGCCTTGTCCAGTGACGAGATGGCCCTGGCTATGCTGCCTGCGCAGAGGCTGGCGGCGTTGCATTATTTAGCGGATGATCCTGGAATTTCGACGGAAGCGGCCAAGGCGCAAGCGGTTACCGCCCGCGTGCGAGATTATAATGTGGAGCAGCTGTTATCGCTGCAGCCGGATCTGGTGCTTGCGCCGGACTGGAACCGGCAGGAGCTGATTCAAACACTGCGGGATGCGGGGCTGCCGGTTGTAGTTACCAAAGGACCCTCCTCGGTGGCGGAAGTAAAAGAGGCGCTGCAGCAGATTGCTTTGGCTGCAGGGGAGCCGCAGGCGGGACAAAAATTAATCGAACAAATGGAACTGGAGATGGCGGATATCGCTGCAAAAGTGCAAAATATCCCGCAGGCACAGAAGAAAACGGTGGTTTTGATCTCCCATATGGCGTCCTACGGGGGCAAAGGCAGCTTGTTTGATAATATGTGCCGAGACGCAGGCGTCATTAACGGCGCTGCTGCGGTTGGCTTGGGGAAAAACGACGCATTAACAAAGGAAGCGATTGTGGCCGCCAATCCGGATGTCATTTTAGTTCCGACCTGGACGAAAGGAAAACTTGACGTAGATCAAGTGCGACAAGAGCTGCTCAATGATCCAGCGCTGCAAAGCGTGAAAGCCATTCGCGAAAAAAAGCTGGTTCAGGTGTCGGACGCCTATTTGTATTGCGCAGCCCAAGATATCACCAAAGGCATTCGCGGGATTGCCGCGGCGGCGTATCCGGAACGGTTTGAATAATTGCCTAAACGAAGAAATGATTCTCTTTGCTTAGAAGGGGCGGTATGAGAAGGGTGAAACAAAAACGAACGATAGTCTTGGCGATGCTGGGAGGACTGCTGGGGGCGGTCAGCCTTTTTTCCTTAGGCACAGGAACGGTGGAGGTTCCTGTGTCGGCCTTACTGGCTATGCTGGCAAAACAACTGGGCTTGTCAGGAACCGAGTTAGGCGCTTATACGCAAGAACAATGGGCGGTAATCTGGCATATTCGTCTGCCGCGCATTTTAGTAGGTATTTTAGTCGGCGCGGCTCTGGGCGTATCAGGAGGCGTGATGCAAGGCGTATTTAGCAATCCTTTAGCCGATCCCGGTATTATTGGGGTGTCTGCAGGCGCTTCTTTTGGCGCCGTAGTGGCTGTTTCTTTGGGGCTTACTGCGGCAAGCATGTATTATATGCCTATATTTGCTCTTGTCGGCGCGCTGGTCTCGGTGGCAGTTACGGTAAGCCTTGCCAGTAAAGACGGTAAGATTCCCGTAATGACGCTTCTTTTGGCGGGCGTGGCGGTGAGTATGTTCTTGGGGGCCATGACCTCGGGCATCCTCACCTTTATGAACGAATACCGGCTGAGGGAGTTCCTTTTTTGGATGGTAGGCGGCTTGGATTTTCGCCGCTGGGAGCATGTCTTTTTGGCGGCAGGGCCTGTCTTGGCCGGCATTACTGTATTGACTTTTTTAGCGCGCCATTTGAATGTGCTGGTCCTTGGCGAAGACGAGGCGAAGGCCGTAGGCATGCCGGTGGTCTTAATCCGGTTGATTCTGCTGTTTGTTGCTTCCTTGACAACCGCAGCAGCAGTATGCGTAAGCGGGTCTATCGGTTTTGTGGGCCTGGTGGTACCGCACATTATGCGCCTGCTCTTAGGGCCGGAACATCGCACCTTGCTGCCTGCGTGCGCTTTGGCGGGGGCCTTATTCCTCATTTCCTGTGATACGTTGGGACGCCTTGTGGCGGCGCCAGCGGAAATACGGGTCGGTATTGTTACCGCGCTGACAGGGGCGCCGTACTTTCTGTTTTTACTGCGTAAAGCGCAGAAAGGAGGCGGCTGGTCATGATGAAAGATGTTTTGGCGCTAGAGGCGGAAAACATTACCGTGAATCTGGGGGGGCGCAAAGTTTTATCCTCTTGTTCGCTGCGCGCAAAGCGCGGTGAGTTTATTGGCATTATCGGCCCGAATGGCGCAGGGAAAAGTACGCTTTTAAAGAGTGTGTTGGGATTTATTCCTAGGGAGCAAGGAGCGGTTGCCATGTTTGGCCAGCCTGTAAGCAGCCTAAGCGCCAAGGAAAAAGCCCGCCTAGCGGCGTATATGCAGCAAAGTGTGCAGCTGACCTTTGGCTTTACCGGACTTGACGTGGTAATGGCAGGACGCTATCCGCACTTGCGGTGGTGGCAGTCGGAAAGCAAAGAGGATCGCCGTATCGCCCTAGCGTGCATGGAGTTTACCGGGACGGCTTGCTTTAAAGATACGCCGGTGCATCAATTGTCAGGCGGCGAGCGGCAGCGGGTGCTTATGGCCAAAGTGTTGGCTCAAGAAGCGCCGCTGGTTTTGTTGGATGAACCTACGGCCAGTCTCGATTTGGTGTATCAAGAAGAGATTTTTCGTTATTGCCAGACATTGGGACAGCAAGGGAAAAGCGTGCTGATGGTGGTACATGACTTGCGTTTGGCGGCGAAATTTTGTTCGCGATTAGTACTTTTAAGGCAAGGCGAGATTTTGGCGGATGGCTTACCGGAAGAGGTGTTGACCTCTGGAAATCTGGAAAGTGCGTACGGCCTGCATTCGGCGGTATACTGGAATCAAGTGACTGGAAACTTAGATATTCATACGTATGTGTCCGAGTCGCAACAGGCATCACAGAAAAAAATTCATATTCTCGGCGGCGGCGGCGCAGCGGGAGAACTTATGCGAAAACTGCATGAATACGGCTATGTGGTGACTGCTGGAGTATTGCGGCAAGGAGATACCGACGCAGCGGTGGCGGATGCTTTTGGCATTCCTTATATTTCACTGCCTCCTTTTCACAAGATTTTTCCGGAAAACTGGGAAGAAAACAAGCGGAAAAGCAGTCAAGCGGACGTGGTGGTTTTGGCTAATATATGCTACGGCATGCAAAACATCAAAAACTTAGAAATTGCTTTGCACGCTCAAAATTTAATTGTTATTGAGGATACGCCTTTTTTTGAGCGTGACTTCACCGAAGGGGAAGCGTGGCAATTGTACCAAAAAGTGGTGCAGCATCCGCGCTCTCTAGTGGTGTCAACAGAACAGTTTTTAAAAATGGCGGAAGCGGATGAGTTGCTTTCCTTCTCTAGTAATATGGTAGGAGCAGGCGCATGAGCAGCTATGAATGTGCAGTGGAATTGCTAGACGTATCTAAGGAATATGATAAAAAGAAGGTAGTAAATGCGCTTTCCCTGTGCATTCCGGCGGGAAGAGTATTTGGGCTTCTGGGACCTAATGGAGCGGGAAAGACGACCGTTATGAAGATGATCGCAGGCCTAACGAAACCAACGGAAGGAGTTGTGCGAATTTTTGGACATGATCGTCTGCAAGATGCAGCGGCCATAAAACACTTAGTGGGACTTGTGCCGCAAGATAATAATCTGGAAAAAGAATTTACCGTGGAAGAAGCGCTGCTGGCCTATGGGCGGCTCTTCGGTCTTGATGGTGTTAAGGCCCACGTGGCGAAGACACTCCATGAATTTGGGTTAGAAGAAAAGCGTCATTTCCTAGTGGGGGTGTTGTCTGGAGGCTGGGCAAGACGAGTTCTGCTTGCAAGGGCCTTGTTGACGAAGCCAAAGCTGCTCTTGCTGGACGAGCCGACAGTTGGCCTGGACCCGGATGTACGGCAAGATTTGTGGGATCTTTTGGAAAATCTGGCCAGTCAGGGAACCAGTATGATTTTGACGACTCACTATATGGAAGAGGCGGAACGGCTTTGTGATGAGGTAGCTATGATGCGTAATGGGCGCATTGTGTTGCAGGAATCTACGCAGAAAATTCGCGAATGGGGCGCCTCTCAAGAAACCTCTGCGGAAAAAACGCTGGAATCTCTATTTATTAAGCTGGCGCGGGAAGGCGATGCCTAATGGGATGGTATGCGGTATATCAAAGGGAAATGCTGCTGCTTTGGAAAAAGATAGGACGTTGGGGTTATGTATTTTCGTCCGTTATTTTTCCGTTTATTTATCTATTTTCGTTTGGCTTGGGGATAGGGAGCCGCATGGATGTGGTCGGAGGATATCTGCCTTTTTTGGCCAAGGGCATTATGGGAGTAACGGTTATGCTCAACGCATTTCAGCAGACAGCCTCTTCCGTGAGTATTGGCCGCTTGTACTTGCGGACGTTTCATAGTGTGGTATTAAGTCCTGTCAAAGCTTGGCAAGTGATATTCGGACTGGTATTGTGCGGAGTGACCCGGGGAGTATTGCTTGGCGGTCTTGTTTTCTTGGTTGCATGGCTGGCTTTTGACGCAGGCGGGATTAATGCCTTAGCGGCAAGCGGTCTAATTGGCGGTTCTTTTTGTTTTGCTTCGATGGGGGTTGTAACAGGGCTTTTAGTGAAAAACCCTGATGATGTGTCTATGATCAATAATTTTTTTATTACGCCAATGACTTTTTTTGGAGGCTCCTTTTTTCCGTTGCAAAATTTACCGCCGTGGCTAGGAACGATAGCGGCAGTATCTCCCATGGGAACGCTTAATACCTTGCTCCGAGCCGGAAGCTGGCAAGGGGAAGCGGCAGGGGCTTTGGCAATGCTGCTGGTTTTAACGGCAGTGTTTTTTGTGTGGAGCACCTGGCTGTATCGGCGGTATAGCGAATGAAGTAATAGATTTTGAGCACTATGTGCGGTATTTGGAGGAGGAAGTATAATGTGGAAAAAGAAAGTCAGTTTTCTTGTGCTGTTATTGTTTTTAAGCACCTTTACGCTAGCCTGGGCGGAGGAGAACGGATCAGGAGAGGAAGCCGGTGCGGTAACGGCGGAACAAGCTAAAGAAAGCCCGGAAGCGATAAAGGAATACATAGAAAAAGGGAATGCTTATGTAAAAAGCGAGCAATGGCAGCTGGCCATAGAAGAATATGCGAAGGCTATCGCCGGGAATGAATCGAATGCCGAAGCCTATGAAGCAAGAGGATGCAGTTATATGGCGCTTAAGCAATATAAGGATGCTCTTATGGATTATGACAAGGCGCTGACTCTGGAGCCTGGAAGGTTGGAAGCTCGTTTTCGTAAAAGCGTATGCTGCTACTATACTGGCGACTATGAGTTGGGCTTGGGAGACTCCGAGCAGGTAATCGCCCTACAGCCGACGCACGCGGGTTCTTATTTGATTAAGGCGGTGTGTTTGCAAAAGCTGAACCGAACGCCGGAAGCGGTAGAAACCTATAAAAGCTTGCTAAAACATGTGCCCGCAGATGCTAGTGAATCTAAAGAAGCCATTGCCATGGCGAAAAAGATGCTCAAGCGTCTTGGCGCGGAGTAATTTACTGTTGACTCTATCCTGGGAATATACCTTATTCTCAAGGTAGGCAAAGAGTTAAGGCCAAAATAAATTGACGAGGTGATCTACATGGCACATCCTAAGTACGAACTTCCCAAAACTCCCCATGCCGAGTATCGGTACAAAATGGCGATGAAGCACGTTGAGGCGGCCAAAGCAGCTGGCAAGTCTTCAGAAGAAATCCATGAAATGTTCAAGAAAATCATGAGCTATGATGTAAACGATTTGCCGGCCAGCAGCGATGGCGCTCATAAAAAATACCATGCCGCTGTGGCGCATGCTAAAAAAGCGCTAGAAAACGGCAAGTCTTCGGAAGAGGCGCATGAGATTTTCCGCCAGGTGCTGGAATCTAAAGGCGAAGGTCATTGTCACAAGGAAAAGTAAAATAGTTAAGCGGCCTCTTTGAGGCCGCTTAACTATTTTTATAGGTAACAGGAATTTCAATTTGCGTAATGTATTCGGCAGGGTCTGAAGTAGCCCAATAATTTCGAAGTTGGTTGATATAGGCATCGCCCTTAACCTTTAAGTCATTTCGATGAATAAAAGCGAGCATTTTTTGCAGCGCCTTTGCGTATTGGCTATGATAGCCGTCAGCAGTGATGAGTTTGACATAGAGCCCTTGGGGCTTGACTTGTACCTGCACATATTCATCAGGGTGTGAGACGCGGGTGAAGATGCAAGAAATAGGGGGATGAGGGTGGGATAAATCTTGTTGTAAAACGATATAGCCCATAGGATATTCATTGAGAATTTCGCTAGCCGCAAAAGGAAGATTGTGCGCGGCGATGCGTTTGATTTGCTCTTTTGTCGAATAAGGTTCTGCCGGAAGCGTATCGGCTACAAAATATTCTTCTGCGCAAGGCTCCAGAGTCATGCAATTATTGTGGAGCGCCTTGACTTGCTTTAGCTGCTCTATTTTTATAAGCAGATTGCTCTTGTTGCGCTGCAAAAGTTCGAGTTGGATATCGTATTCCAGGGCTTTATAGGATAAAAGATTTTCAAGGGAGTCAATGTTGCGATTTTTAACGTACTCGCCGATCTCTTTTAGGGATACCCCTAGTTTGCGCAGAGTGATAATGATTTCGAAAATGAAGTATTGTTCGAGAGAATAATAGCGATAGCCGTTAGTTTCAATTAATTCAGGAGAAAATATGTTGTTTTTTTCATAGTAAAATAAAGTTTGTTTAGATATCCCGAATAATTGCGCGAATTCGCCGATGGTGAAGTAGGAAGCAGCTTTATCAGACATCATAGTCCCCCAAACTCTACTATAGGTATATACTCATTATTGCCTTTGCTATAAGCCTTGTCAATGTAAGTTAGCAATGAATAGTTTTCACAAGAAACGATTTTCGAATGTTGCAAACGGGAACTTTGTATACTTTCTTGCTTTGAATTGTAAAGTGTGCTATGCTTTGCTTGTGAAAAAAGTTACAAAATAATATTTTGGAAATAGGCGCCGCAAGGCTTAATAGGGAAGACCGGTGAGAAACCGGCACGGTCCCGCCGCTGTAAGAGGGAGAGATTCTGCAATACGTCACTGGAGCGATCTGGGAAGGCGCAGAAAATCAAAGATCTCGAGTCAGAAGAACTGCCTATTTGACAATCACCGTTAGACCTGCGAGCGATGGGGAGGCGATTACCGGACTGCATCCGTTGTCCCGGCCTATTTGTGTTGGGTAAAGATTGCATGGTGACGCCTTTACTGCTTGGCAGTAGAGGCGTTTTTAATTTCATAAGGATGAAATAGGTGCCGTAAGGCTTAATAGGGAAGATCGGTGCAAAGCCGGCACGGTCCCGCCGCTGTAAGAGGGAGAGATTCTGCAATACGTCACTGGAGCGATCCGGGAAGGCGCAGAATATCGAAGAACTCGAGTCAGAAGAACTGCCTATTTGACAATCACCGTTAGACCTGCGAGCGATGGGAAGGCGATTACCGGACTGCATCCGTTGTCCTGGCTTTTTTGTGCTGGGAATTTTAGTTCGGCTAAACCGTTTTCGCCTTCGCAGTAGAGGGCGGAAGCGGTTTTTTATTTAAAGGGGGGATGCCGGACAAGCATAGATGATTCTATGGGAACTATGGTTTTTAAGAGGAGGATGTACAATGGAAAAAGTTGAAAAGTATGCTGGCGAATTGGTGCAAATTTTTTCGGAAAGTACAGAGTCGGCTTTGATTATGGGGGTTGTTTCGGTAAGCTTGCTGACGATAGTGATCGTAGTGTTGCAAGCGTTTTGGGTTATGCGTTAAAGGAAAAAAGGGTAGCAAAGAGAGAAGTTAGAGCTTTTTTGCATTGACCGAGAAAGGATGCGTTATTCATGGAATATATGGTAACAACAAGAGACAATCAAGTAATCTTAACTTTGACAGGTAAACTATATGTTCATGATGCAGGTATTATTCGCGAAGAAATGATTGAGAAAATTGAAGCAGGCTACCATCAAGTCATTGTTAAGCTGGCAGGTCTAACCTACATTGATAGCGCTGGCTTAGGCGTATTGGTTACCTTGCACAAAGTGAGCCGGAAGCGGCATGGCTTGCTTGTCCTTACTGGAATGCAAGGTATGGTGAAAGAGCTTTTGAGAAGGACTCGTTTGGATAAAATCTTGCATTTGGAAGAAGCTGTATAATGTTGACTTTTTTTAGCGCGTTTGATAAAGTTGACAATAACAAGTGCATAGTGATGGAATAGGTGCCCGGAAGGGCTTAATAGGGAAGACCGGTGAAATGCCGGCGCGGTCCCGCCACTGTAATGGGGAGCAAATCCAAGAAATGCCACTGAGACGAAAGTCTTGGGAAGGTTTGGACGAGCGAAGATCCAGAGCCAGGAGAACTGCCTATTGGACAATCGCCATTTGACCTACGAAGGATGGGAAGGAGATTTTAAAACCGTTTGGTTTTGTTTTTGCCGTGGCCCCGTCGTTTTGACGGGGTTTTTATTTTTGGTTAATGGTTTGAAGTTTCTATGGGCTTGCTAGAAGTATAACAGGGGGCATGCATATGAAAAAAGTAGTGGCATTGGCCATCGCAGGTATTGTTTTTTCTACGTCATCGTTGGCGTTAGCCGCGGAGCCGGAGTCGGAGTCTGGGATTAAACTCAGCGGCGACGTGACGGTAAAGTATGAAAAAGATACGAAGGACGGAGAAGCAAATGCTTCTGGTACCATGAGTTCGTTACGCTTAACAGGAGAAGCGGCATTGGGGAGCGGCTGGTCTGTATTCGCTCGCTTGGGAGCGCAATATGCTACGAATCCGGCCTTAGCGGACTACAATACAGATGGTTCGGTATATGGTGACAAAAAAACGGTAATGACCCTTGATCAGTTTGGCGTGACAAAACAAGCAGGAGATTTGGCATTTAAACTTGGGCGTCAAGATTTGACTATTGGCGCAACGTCGCTTCTTTACAGCCGCTCAGAGTCCAATATTGGGAAGCGGGCTTTTGTAGACGGGGTGACTGTAAATGGGGCCGCAGCGGGCTTGGACATCAACGCAGCCTTTGTACAAGAGGATAATGCCGGCGATGAAGACAACCGTATTTATGCGATTCGGACTGGCTTTCATCCCAATAAGCAGTTACAGTGGGGGATCACGTTAGGTCGCTATCAAGATCGAGTCAATGGAAATACGAACCATTGGGCGCTGGACAGCAGCTATCAACAAGGCAAGCATACCTGGACGGCAGAATATACGCAGTCCAATCGCAGCGAAGACAATCGCGCCTATGCGGTAACTTGGAATTATGGCTTTGATGATAAAACGTCAATGTATATTACTGCGTTCAAAGTGGAAACCAATGGAGATATGGGAAAACAAAGCGATTTTGACAACAACAACAAGGGCTTTTATTATGGCGTTAAACATCAATTAAACAAAGATAATTCGCTGGAATTGGTCTATAAAGATCAAAAGGAAGTGGACAGCGGTTTGAAAAACACAAAGCTGGAAGCTACATTTACTCATAGTATTTGAGGAGGCGCCGCTTGTTTTATAAGAAAGCAGCGATTCCTTGAAGAGAATAAACACTATATAAGGAGTGAGGGAATTTGAAAAGAAGTATTTTATGTTTGATGACAGCGGTTTTATTTGCCCTGATGGGAATGGCGACGAGTTTTTCCGTTTCCCAGGCAGCCGAGGCGCCAACTGTTAAAAAAGCCATTTTAGTAGTCAGCTTCGGTACAACCTATGCGGATACGCGCAAGGTTACGACCGATGCGGTGGAAGCGAAAATTAAGGCAGCTTTTCCGGAGTATGACGTGCGTCATGCCTTTACTTCCCGTATTATCATCAAAAAATTAGCGGAACGCGACGGACTTGTTGTTGATACGGAAAAACAAGCGTTGGAAAAGTTGAAGGCCGAAGGCTACAAAGAGATCGTGATTCAGCCTCTGCATGTGGAAGCAGGCGATGAGTATTCTAAATTGATGCGTGTTGTGGACAAGTACGAAAAATCCTTTGACAAGGTTTCTGTAGGTCGGCCGATTCTTTATTATACCGGTCAAGAAGGGGAAAAACCCGATGACTATGCTATCGCAATTAAAGCGTTGCAAGATCAATTGCCCAAATTAGGAAAAAATGAAGCCGTTGGCTTGATGGGTCACGGTGGTGTAAATCCTTCGAATACGGCGTATGCCGCTCTGCAACTAAAGCTTCAGGATGCAGGCTTGAAAAACGTCTTTGTTTTCACGGTGGAAGGGTATCCTACTTACGAGAATATGGTCACAGCGTTAAAGGCCAATAAAATTAAGAAAATCACGCTAATGCCCTTTATGCTGGTAGCTGGCGACCATGCGCAAAATGATATGGCAGGCGACGAAAAAGACTCTTTTAAATCGCAGTTGACTGCGGCAGGCTTTCAAGTAGAAGCGTATATTCACGGTTTGGGAGAAAATAAAGGGATTCAGGATATTTATGTACAGCATGTGAAAGACGCGATTGAAAATAATTATAAAGAACGTGGCAAGGATAAACCTGTAATTCCAGTTATTGAATAAATTGAATAGGCTATAAATGCAATAAAAGGCTGCCGCGAAAATCGGCAGCCTTTTATGCGTTCCTGCAGGTAAGGGAAAATAGAGTGTTGAGCTTATTGACGAATATGGAAATATTTTGCGGAGTTAACAAAAGTGAATGGCTGAAATCTAGGCTTAGGTTGACTTTTAGGGCTCTTTTTGTTACATTTAACATTGATAAAAGCATATTATTTGGAGCAGGTGCCCGGAAGGGCTTAATAGGGAAGACCGGTGAAAAACCGGCGCGGTCCCGCCACTGTAATGGGGAGCAAATCCAAGAAATGCCACTGGGGCGAATGCCTTGGGAAGGTTTGGAGGAGCGAAGAACCAGAGCCAGGAGAACTGCCTGTTTGACAATCGCCGCTAGACCTACGAAGGATAGGGAAGGAGATTTAAACAGGGTTCTGTTTATTTTCAATCCCGGTCATAGCGATCGGGATTTTTGTTTTTTGAAGACATTAAGAAAAAAGGAGCGACAATAAGGATGAGTTTACGGGTGAAAAAAGTGCTGGCGTTACTTGCTACGGCCTGTTTAGTAACAACGGGCTTAGGAAGCGGCTCCATGAGGACGCAGAGAAAAAAAGCAATTGTAGTTACTAGCTTTGGAACTACTTTTCCCAAAACGCGTAAGGCTTGCATTGAGAGTGTTGAAAATGATATGCGAGAAATTTTTCCTGAGTATGAAATTCGTCGCGCTTTTACGGCTCGCCAAGTGATTGCGAAAATAGCGGCGGAAGAAAAGCTTCAGATAGATACGTTAGAACAAGCCTTAAGCAAGCTGAAGGAAGAAGGTTACCAGGAGGTGGTCATTCAGCCGCTTCATTTGACTCCTGGAGAGGAATACGAAAAGAAAATTTTAAGCGTGTATCGACAGTATGTTTCGGATAAGTCTTTTGACGTTCTTACTATAGGAAGGCCAATACTAATGTTTGACGGACAAAGAGGAATGCCGGATGACTTTACGGCGTTGGCGGAGGCGGTTGAGCAACAAATGCCCGGGCTCGCCGCAGAAGAAGCTGTTTTGTTCATGGGACATGGCTCCCCAAATCAGCCGAATCCGGCGTATGGCAAAATGCAGCGTGTATTGCAGGCGAGAGGTCACAAGGCCTATATGGGAGTTGTGGAAGAAAACGATCATCCTAATTTTGAAGATGCGCTGGCGGAATTGAAAAAGAATCAGGTTAAGAAGGTTATCTTGATGCCGTTTATGTTGGTAGCTGGCGATCATGTGCAAAATGATATGGCTGGCGACGAGCCGGATTCTTGGAAGAATCTTTTAGAGAAGGACGGATTTCAAGTAGAAGTCGAACTAAAGGGCCTGGGCGAAAATGCGGCATATCGTTCCCTCTATATGAAACATGCTCGCGATGCGATTCGAGGGTTGTATCAACCGTAGTAACAGCGGCCGTGTTTTGTGAATAATAGAGATAAGACTTGACGATAAACGTCAAGGAGGAGAAAGGTTGGGTTGGCATGGAGCAAAATCGCCTGCTGGCGGCAGGAGGTGTTTTGCAGGTTAAAGCGGATTTGCTGCTTTGCCGCTTTCCACAGCGGCGTATCGCTTTGAGCACCTCTCAATATAACGGCGGTATCCAAGAGTTGTCCGCCGTATTCAACCATCGTTTGACCTTTTTTGCCGAGAGTGAAGCAACATTGCCTGGCGGCAGCTTGGACGGGTATTTGGCTTCTATTGCCGAACGCGAGGGACTACCCAAAGATGAAACTAGCGGTCTTTTAACGACGGCGCACATGGAGTGTATGTCCTACCAGCGACGTTTTTATGAGGGGATTACAGTGGAAGCCATTGTGACTGCCGGAGTGGAGCATAATGCTGCTCGAGCCGGAGAGGATGCGCTTTATTGGGAACATCATGGAGAATATATTCCTGTTTCAGGAACCATTAACATTTTGCTTCTTGTAGAAGCGAATTTATCCCCGGGCGCTTTGGCTAAAGCATTGATTACGGCTACGGAAGCGAAAAGCGCAGCCTTGCAAGATTTAGAAGTGCGCAGTCCGCATAGTTTGCTTCCGGCAACTGGTACTGGAACCGATGGGATCATCTTGGTAAGTCACATGGCTGGAACGGCTTGTCGGGATGTAGGGACGCAGTCTAAATTAGGAGAAATGATAGCAGATGCAGTAAAGTCAGGGGTTAAAACAGCTTTGTTTAAGGAAGAAGGATTAAAGGAACAGGCTCAATATTATTTCCCAAAAAATATTCGTTGCAGTCATAAAGCTTCTTGCAGATAACTTGCGGTTCATAAATAACATTTTGAAATGATAAGGTTGAGGTGCGGCACTAGCCGGGAAAGGAGTTAAAAAATGGATTTGGAACGGATTTGGCAGTTGTTTCAAGCTGGAGGGATCGTAATGTACCCTTTGGTTTTTTGCTCGATTTTAGTATTGGCGGTGACTTTAGAGCGGCATTGGAGCTATAAAGAGGCGGAACAGTTTCGGAAAGGTAAGGATGAGTTTGTGCGAGCTTTGCTGGAGGGTCGCTGGCTTGAGCCGCAAGGGGCGTCAGGGCCGATTGCCAAACTGCTGAAAGATGCCTATAGCTGGCGCGGCCTGGAAACGTCCGTGCAACTGCAAATGTTTGAGAATACTGCGGCTTCCATTATGGGGCGTTTTCGGGAGCGTATTAGCTATTTGGAGACCATTGTAACCTTGGCGCCGCTTTTGGGCCTTCTGGGAACGGTAGTAGGAATGATTCAGTCCTTTAAGGTGTTGGCGGTGAAAACAGGGCAAATGCAGGCTATTACTGGCGGGGTAGGAGAAGCGTTGGTTGCTACAGCTACTGGCCTGTGCGTGGCTGTGCTGGCTTTGTTGTGCCACTCCTGGCTTTGTCAGCGCCTGGATCGTTTGGCAGGAGACTTGGAAGAATGCGGGGCCGCTCTTTTGACAGGATCTTCTTTTGCCGCGGGGAGGCGCAGCCGTGAAACTGCGTGACTGGAGGGTGAATCGTCAGCCTCGGCTGATGATTATTCCCATGATTGACATTATTTTTTTCCTCCTGGTCTTTTTCATGCTGAGCACCTTATATATGGTAGAGCAGAAAACGCTGCCAGTGCAGTTGCCGGCGGCGCAGGCGGCGCAGGCGGATATGAAAAAACAGGTGGCCGTTACGGTGACGGCTGAGGGACAGACTTATGTGGACGAAGAAAACGTACCGCTGCAGCTTTTGGGAAAACGTGTTCAGTTAGAGATGTCTAGGCAGCAGGAAGTGTTTTTTGTCTTGCGCGCTGATAAGCGCGTGGAGTATGGCCGTGTAGTGGCTGTCATGGATGCCTTGAAAGCTGCCGGGGTGCAGCGCCTTAGCGTAGCTACGGAAGCAGGGGCTGCTCAGCCATGAGAAATCATTCAAAAAAAGCGCTGCTTGTAGCGGTAGGCGCACATCTTTTGATTTTGCTAGTGTTGGGATATGTCGGCATTTTTCCGTTGCCAGTGCAAGCTGCGGAAGAGTATTTGGAGCTTTCCCTGACGGCTGCGCCTTTGCCAGGGAATAATGCAGCAGCCTCGGCTATACCGGCGATAGCGGCGCCAAGCGCGCCGGCTGCTAGACAGCAGCAAGCCCAGGCCGCCGTCAGCGCGGCTGCTGCGGCGCCGACCAATGCCCAAGCGGCGCCTCAGGCTATGGGGAACGCAGCTGCGGCTGGTCCTGCCAGTGAGGGCGCAGCTGCTGGCGGAGGTTCGTTAGAGGGAGGCAGCCCGTCGGACGGACAAAGCGCAGGAACTGGTGCTGGCGGAGGAGGCGGGACAGCACCTGCTTCCAGTAGAGTCTTGCCACCACGCATTTTACGCCAAACAGAACCTTCCTATCCGGAATCTCTGCGTCAGCAACGTATTGAGGGCCGCGTGGCGGTACGCATGCTGGTACTGGAAGATGGAAGTGTCGGAGATGCCGACGTGGTATCTTCTTCAGGGTATGGAGAAATGGATGCGGCCGCATTAGATGCGGTTCGACAATGGCAATTTGTGCCGGCAAGGCATGAAGGCGGCGGCGCTGTGCGTTGCCGGACAACCTTGTCTGTTAGTTTTCGGTTACGCTGAGTTGACTTAAAACATTGCAATTATAGTAAAAAAATGTGATGTGTGATGGATTATTGCCTAAGTATTGAAAAGTGGGAATAATCCATGGAACTGTGTTGACTTTTTCAACTTATTTTGGTAAAGTCAATACTAACAAGTGAATATTTATGGAGCAGGTGCCCGGAAGGGCTTAATAGGGAAGACCGGTGTAATGCCGGCGCGGTCCCGCCACTGTAATGGGGAGCAAATCCAAGAAATGCCACTGGGGCGAAAGCCTTGGGAAGGTTTGGAGGAGCGAAGATCCAGAGCCAGGAGAACTGCCTGTTTGACAATCACCGCTAGACCTACGAAGGATAGGGATGGAGATTCAGACAGTTTTGTTTGTATTTCGATCCCGGCCTATGGCCGGGATTTTCTTTTCTGCACATACCAACAGCAGAAGCGATGAAACTTTTCTTTGATTCCACTTCTACATCCTAGGGATAGCTTAAAATTGAATAAAAGAAACAGGCGCCCGGAAGGGCTTAATAGAAAAGACCGGTGAAAAACCGGCGCGGTCCCGCCACTGTAATGGGGAGCGAATCCAAGAGATGCCACTGGGGCGAAAGCCTTGGGAAGGTTTGGAAGAGCGAAGATCCAGAGCCAGGAGAACTGCCTGTTTGACAATCACCGCTAGACCTACGAACGATGGGAAGGGGATTCGCCAAATAGAGTTTTTATTTGGTTGTAATTCAAAACATTCCATCGTTGTAGGTGGGATGTTTTCTTTTGTCTTAGACAGAAGAAAAAGTGGATCTTGAATCTTCCGTCTGGAGTGTGATGGGAGTTTTAAGATAGATTTATTTCATTGCTCACTATAAGTCTCGCATAGAGACGAGCCCCAGGGGTAGGGGCTTCTTTTTTCTAATCCAGGTAAAAGAGCAAACGCTTAGAAGCCTGATTTGATAGAACTGTTGGTGCTGTACAGAAGGGAGCGAGGGAAATGGCGGTAGAGCGTTCTTGTCAAGAATGGGAAGAGAAAAAAGCATTAATGCAAGGTGCGGCAGCTTTTTTTGCTGGAATACCAGACGTAAACTCTACCGAAAATGCCCCGCTTCAGTGTTATTTGCAAGCATGTTCTTTGCTGGAGCGCCAGGGAGTTGAAAGAAGTTGTACGCAAAAAGGATTTTTGCGTAGCAACGCTTTAAAAGAAACTGATGCTAGGAAGAAAATGGTTTTTCAAAACCAAAATTATTTTTGGGGAGATATCCAAGGGCAAGATGCTTTTGCTAGAGGATATCGCAGTGCTATGGCTACTTTATTCCAGCTTTTACCGATACCAAAGAGAAAGCAGAGCAAGGAAGCAAGGGTTGTTTTACTTGGCGGTTCACCTGCGTATGCAGGTGATTTGGTGCGTATAGTGCGTCTTCGCGAGTTATTGCGTCAAAAAAGTATTGTTGTAAAAGCGATACCGGGAATGGGAAGCTCTTTAGAAGAAATTGCCGAGTCTGTACAAGTTTCCTTGAATGTAGTTGTGCATAAAGAATTGGGAGCGCCAATGGCTCGTTATTTGCAGCGTGAATATGGAATTCCTTGGTTGTTGCTGCCTTTATTTACTAGTGAAGCACAGCAAATACAAAGTATTGAAAAGGCGCTGGAAAAGCCGCAACGGCAATGTAACTCTGCGGATCGAGAAGACTCTCCGGCTGCGCTGTCGCCAGTGGTTTTTTATATAGGATCTTGCCAAAAGGAGAATGATTGTGAAGCCCATAATCTTCAGCAGTAATATTGATCGTCAGTATCGCCAAATGCAACAAGCGTTACAGGAATTGCGCAGCGGTGATGAGACAATAAACCTAGGTCGTGTCGTGGATTTACATGAAAATTTACGATGGAATATAGAATGGCAGCGGCAGTTAGATAACTGCGGCTGCTTTATCTGTTCCTGGATGGGACATGGTAAAGAATGGGATTTTCTAAAAAAAACAATAGACTATTTAAAGTATCGAGGAAAAAAGTACATAGTTCTGCCGGCGAATCCTTTGGCGGAAGGTGGAGAAAAACAAGGGTTTGAAGAAGAAGAGCAAACTCGTTTGCGGCGATATTTGACTTATGGAGGAAAAGAAAATTATTGCAATCTTTGGCTCTGGCTTCGCAATGTCGCTGAAGGTAACGGCGAGTTATGGAAGGAACCTGTGCCTCAGTCCTGGCAAGGAATCTTTCGTCCTGGTCAGGAAGGAACAATACAAGATATTGCAATTTACAAAGAGCAATTTTTACACGGGGCTAAATTAGTTGCGGGCGTCTTGTTTCCACGCGATGAGTGGGTTTGGCGCGATTTGCGGCATCAGGAAAGCTTGATTCGAGAGTTGGAGGCGCAGGGGCTGCAGGTCATTCCGGTTTTTAGCCATTGGGCCAAGAACGAGGCTTTAGGGGCGCCGGGCGTAGATGAGGCGGTACGGCGTTTTTTCTTTGATGCAACAGGACGCTGCTTAGTGGATGTTGTTATTAATTGCTTCAAGTTTTCCCTTACTGTTGGCCGTCCTGTGGATCCTTTGTTTTTACAGAAATTGAATGTGCCGATTTTACAAGGCGTTACCTTGCTGCAAACAGAGGAGAGCTGGGAGACAAGCGTAACCGGTCTAAACCCTGTAGAACTTTCTTGCTGTGTTGTGCTTCCAGAGTTTGACGGTGTGATTCATGGAGCGCCTCTGGCAGCGAAAAATCCAGCTGAAGACGGGGCAAGTCATTTTGAACCGATCGCGGAACGGTGCAAGGCTATGGCTGCCAGGGCGGCAAAGTGGGCTAGGCTGCGTCAGAAGAAGAATAGCGAAAAGAAAATTGCTATCATTTTTCATAATTATCCGCCCCGCAATTTCAATATCGGTACGGCGGAAGGTCTTGATTCTCCCGCAAGCGTACAGCGGCTGCTGGAGAGAATGGAGGCAGCCGGCTATCTAGTTGGCGAGCTGCCCGCGAATGGGGCGGAGCTGCTGGAAGCCATGCTGGCCCAAGCGACCAATGACGGACGTTTTTTGACAGACAAACAAAAGAAGACTGCTTTGGGCTGGGTTGAGTCAAAACGGGTTCAAGAATGGGCGAAACAGTGGCCCCCAAAAGTGCGGACGCATATGAAGGAAAGCTGGGGAGAGGCTCCGGGAGAAGCCTTTTGTTATGAAGAAGGCTTGCTGGTGCCTGGTTTACGCCTGGGTAATGTGGTGGTTACGGTTCAGCCGCCGCGAGGCTTTGAAGGAGATCCGGGGAAACTGTATCATTCGCCGGATTGTGCGCCCACCTATCATTACTTGGCCTGTTATCGTTGGCTGAAAGAGGATTTTCAAGCGGATGCGGTGGTACATATTGGCACTCATGGCTCGTTGGAATGGCTGCCAGGCAAGGGCGCGGGACTGAGCGAAGCGTGCTATCCGGATTTGGCATTGGCGGACTTGCCGAACGTATATCCGTACTTGATTACGGTTATTGGCGAAGGCGTACAGGCTAAACGGCGCAGCGCCGCCTGCCTAATCGGGCATTTGCCGACGCCCATGGCTAGGGCGGAAGCGTATGAAGAACTGGAAGAATTAGAAAAAATGCTCGAAGAGTACCAGCATTTCCTAACCTTTCAACCGGAACAGGCGGAGGTAGCGGCTGGACGAATTCGGGAAAAAGCGGCGACTGCATCCATGGAAAAGGAAGTGCCGCCGGAGGCGGACTTTTCAGCTTATGCTTTAAAGCTGCACGCCTATATTTCAGATATTAAAAACATGTCCATTCGTACAGGTTTGCATATACTCGGGCAGGCGCCGCAGCAGGAGACTCTTCTTGGCTACTTGCTGGCGCTGACTCGCGTCGAGCAGGCGGAGCAGCCTTCTTTGCCGAAACTGCTGGTTAACATCCGCGGCTATGAGTATGAGGCTTTGCTGGCGGCAAGCGGCGTGCTGACGCCAGACGGCCTGCAAACGCAGGGGCGGATTTTGGATGAAGTGGAAGAAGCGGCCAGGCGTTTTATCGGCATTTTGCAAGCCGGGAATTTTAATGAAGCGGCGCGGCGAAGCGCGGTGGCTAGTATTGGTGATTGTGATGCTTTGTTGCGGGAACAGCTGGCAGGGTTAGCGGAGCATATTTGCGAAGTGCTGGTTCCGGCATTGCAGGCGACAAGTCAGGAAATGGGCCATTTGCTGGACGCTTTATCCGGCTGTTATGTAGAGCCGGGCCCTGCTGGCTCGCCTACCAGCGGTATGACTGACGTACTGCCCACAGGGCGCAATTTTTATGGCGTCGATCCAAAGCTGCTGCCCTCCCCGGCGGCGTGGGAGCTGGGCTGCCAACTAGGTGATGGCGTGATTGCCCGTTACATTGCGGAAGAAGGGCGGTATCCGGAAAATATTGGCATGATTTTTTGGAGCGGCGCCAATATGCGCAGCCGAGGGCAATGCATTGCGGAATTTCTTTACTTTTTAGGAGTGCGGCCGGTTTGGCAAAAAGGAAGTCAGCGGGTCATTGCCTTGGAAGTGATCCCACTGGCGGAATTGAAACGTCCGCGCCTGGACGTAACCGCCCGCATCAGCGGCATGTTTCGCGATGCCATGCCGGTAGTGGTTCAATGGATGGATGAAGCCGTTTCCATGGTGGCTGCCTTGGAAGAAGACGCCGAGGATAACTATGTGCGCAAGCATGTGCAGCAGGATGCCGCGCAGCTGGCGGTAAACGGTGCTGCGCCAAGCGACGCTTGGCGTCAGGCGAGCTTTCGTATTTTTGGCTGTCCGCCGGGCGCCTATGGCGCCGGTGTGGGAAGCGTCATTGAAGAGCGCAACTGGGAGTCGGTAGACGATTTAGCGAAAGCCTATGTGCGCTGGGGCGCTCATGCTTATGGCGCAAAAGCTCAGGGGGATTTTGTGCCTGCCTTGTTTGCGCAGCGCTTGCAGATGCTGGATGTAACGGTGAAAAACGAAGACAATCGGGAAGTCAACATGTTCAATTCGGATGATTTCAACTCCTATCATGGCGGCATGATTGCCGCTGTTAGGTCGCTGAAAGGGGAAGCTCCCCGCTCTTATTGCGGCGACACCTCGGATCGCGGCCAGGTGAAGGTGCGGTCGCTCCAGGAGGAAGTGAAGCGTCTTTTTCGCGGCGAGATGGCGAATCCTAAATTTATTGAAGGTATGAAACATCACGGTTATAAAGGCGCAGCAGATTTAGCCGGCTTGGTTTCTCGCTGCTTGGGCTGGGATGCCACCAGCGCGGTCATGGAAGACTGGATGTATCAAACTTTGGCGGAAAAATATGCTCTTGACGCGACTATGCAGGAGTGGATGAAAGAGGTCAATCCGTGGGCGTTGGAGCGCATTACGGAGAAACTCTTGGAAGCGTCACAGCGGCAGTTGTGGCAGACAGACGAAGCCATGCTGCAGCAGTTGCGCCGGTTGCAGTTGGATATTGAAGGAGACCTGGAGGAACGAAGCGATGCATAGCTGGCAAGGCTGCCGCGTTTTGATTTTGGAATTGACAGGGCAATGTAATTTTGCCTGCCGCTACTGTTATGCCGCCGGAAAAAAGCCGTTGTCCATGCCGCTGGCGGTCGCTAAGCAGGCGATAGCCTCCGTAGCGGCATCACAAGAATCACAAGAGCCATTTTTAGTGCAGTTTACAGGAGGAGAGCCGCTGCTGGCGGCGGAGGCGCTGCTCAAGACGGCGGCCTGGATTCGGGAACGAAAATGGCCGGCTGTGCTGCAGATGCAGACAAATGGCTCGCTTCTTACGGCGGAGCTAGCGAAACAGCTGCGTCAATACGGAGTCGGCGTGGGGGTTAGTGTGGACGGCAGGCCTGCGGTTCACGATCAAATGCGCTGCTTTCCGGACGGCAAAGGAACTATGCAATCCGTGGCTTTGGGTATGAAGAATTTGGCGGAAGAAAAATGCGGCGCAGGAGTTACTTGCGTGGTTACGGCGGAAAATGTTCTTAAGCTGTCGGAGACGGTTGATATGGCGTGCTACTTAGGGTGCGCGCGCTCGTTAGGCTTTGATCTGCTGCGTCCAAGAGGCAGAGGCGATCAGGTGCAAGCGCCGCAAGCGGCGCAAGTGGAGCAGGGCTTTTGGCAGGCGCTGGAGAGAAATGAGTTTTGGCGCAAGGCTAACGGGGGGGCTCTGGAGATGGCCCAAGTCGCCAGAGTCGATAAATTGCAGCAAAGCAAGCTAGCCTGCTTTGGACACTGTCATGCGATGACTGGCGAAGCCTTGTATGTGGCTGCAGACGGCTCGCTATACGCTTGCGCGTCGTTGTCAGGGGATGCGCATTTTTACCTGGGGCGCGTAGAGGAAGGACCGGAGCCGCTTTTACGCAAGCGCGCGGCGGAACGAATCTGCGACGGTATGGCTATGTGTCGCAACTGCCAATGGCTGCCGCATTGCGGCGGCGGCTGTTTTTCCAGATGGTACGATGCACAAGGAGCGCCGCAGAACGTCGAAGGGGAATGTGCGTTGAAACGCACGGCGGCGCGCTGGTGGCTGCAAGAGCATAAGCAATAAAGATAGATGGAGGAGTTAACTATGAAACGAACCCAAGTATATCCTTTTAGCGCTATTGTCGGGCAGGAGGACATGAAGCTGGCTCTGCTTTTAAATGTGGTGAATCCGGCATTAGGGGGCGTATTGGTTAAAGGGGAAAAGGGAACTGCAAAGTCAACGGCCGTACGGGCCTTGGCGGCGCTCTTGCCGGCTGTTGAAATGGCGGCTGGCTGTCCCTTTCATTGCGACCCGACGGATGCGGGACGCTTATGTGACGCTTGTGCCGCCAAACTGGCGAAGAATGGCGCCCTTAGCGGCGTTTCAGGCTTTATGCGCGTCGTGGAACTGCCTGTGAGCGCTACGGAAGACCGGGTAGTGGGGACCTTGGATATGGAGTACGCCATTAAAGAAGGGGAAAAGAAATTTGAACCCGGCATTTTGGCGGAAGCCAATCGCAATATTTTGTATGTTGATGAAATCAATTTGCTTGACGATCATGTAGTGGATGTTTTGCTGGACGCCGCGGCGATGGGCGTCAATACGGTAGAACGCGAAGGCGTTTCTTATTCGCATCCGGCCCGGTTTGTGCTGGTTGGTACGATGAACCCGGAAGAGGGGGATATTCGCCCGCAGTTATTGGACCGTTTTGCGCTGTCTGTGGAAGTGGCTGGCGAAAATGAAGCTTCTTCTCGGGTGGAGGTCATTAAACGGCGCATGGCTTATGAAGCGGGGCCAAGGGAATTTCGCGGCGCTTGGGAGGCGGCGGAAGAGGAATTGGCGCGGAAAATTACCGCCGCGAGGAAGCTGCTGCCCCAGGTAGCGATTGAGGATGAATTGCTCTTGCGGGTAGCCGAGGCTTCCTTAAAGTTGGGCGTGGACGGACATCGGGCGGATATTACGGTCATTAAAACGGCTTTAACTTTGGCGGCCCTGGAGGAGCGTAAGGAAGCCACGCTGCTGGATGTGCGCCGCGCGGCGTCTTTGGCTTTGCCGCACCGCATGCGGCGGCGGCCTTTTGAAGAAGCGAGCCTTTCAGTTCAGGTACTAGATGAACTGTTTGGCGCAGCAGAGGAGAATGGAACATGCGCAGCGGCGGAGTAATGCCTTTTTCGGCCATTGTGGGGCAGGAGCAGGCTAAAGAAGCGCTGCTTTTGGCTGTGGTCAATCCCGCAGCCGGAGGAATTTTGCTTTCCGGGGATAAGGGCAGTGCGAAGTCGACTTTGGTTCGCTCTTTAGGAAATCTGGCGCCGGAACTAGGCTTGCGTACGCTACCTTTGCATATTACAGAGGACCGTCTTTTTGGCAGTCTCGATTGGGAAACAGCGCTGGAGACAGGGAAAGAACGGTTGCAAAAAGGCCTGTTAACGGAAGCGGACGGATGTGTGCTTTATGTAGATGAAGTAAACTTGCTGCGCAGCGAAGTGATTGGGCCGTTGCTGGACGCTGCTTTGTCCGGCTGCGTACGCATTGAGCGTGAAGGCTTGTCCCAGGTGAGTAAAACTTCGTTCTGCGTGGTAGGTACGATGAATCCGGAAGAAGGAACCTTGCCTGACGCTCTTTTGGATCGTTTTGGACTTATGGTATCCATAAGTGCGGAAAAGGAGGCCCCTTTGCGCGCGCAAATCGTCAAACAAGTGCTGCGCTGGGAGCGGGAACCGGAGCAAGTAGCTAAGACGTGGGAAGCTGAGGAAAGACACTTGCGAGATAAAATATTGCAAGCTAGAGAATGCGTGTGTCAGGTCGAAGTTTCCGCGGCAATGATGGAATTGGCGGCGGCGTGGTGCTCGCAAGGACATTGCGCAGGACATCGGGGTGAGTTGTTTTTACTGGAAGCGGCTAAGAGCGCCGCTGCATTAGATGAGCGTTTATACGTACTGCCTAAAGACATGGAAAAAGCGGCTCTCTACGTATTGCCGCATCGAGTGCGGCAGCAGCAAGAACCGCCTATGTCGGAAGAAAACCAGGAGGATTCGCAGCAGGAGGAAGAACCGCCGGAAAACGAGAAAAGCGAGCAGGATGATCTGCAGCAGCCGCAAGAGCCGGAAATAGACGCAGAAAAGCCGGCGGAAAATGAAAACCAGCAAGACGAAACGCCGGAAAACGAGCAAAAGGAGCAAGAAAAACCGCCGGAGCCGGACTCGGAGCCGACTCCTCAGGAAAAAGTGGACTTGCCGCTGCCTAAGGGTTTAATGCAGATGAAATTGGAAGAGACCATGGATCGCCGCGAACGGGCTGGTAATGGCAAGCGTAGCCGTACCCGTTCCTCCTTGAAGCAGGGACGGTATGTGCGGGCCATTTTTCCTAACGGCAAGGTCAGCGATCTGGCTTTTGACGCAACCTTGCGTGCGGCTGCGCCTTGGCAGAAAAAAAGAGCGTCTCAAGGCGTAAAGCTGGTGATAAAAACGGAGGATTTACGCCAAAAGGTGCGGGAAACACGCGTGGGAGGCGTTTTCTTTTTTGTAGTTGACGCCAGCGGTTCGATGGGGGCCAAAAAGAGAATGGCGGCGGTCAAAGGGGCGATTTTATCATTTTTACAGGATGCCTATCAAAAACGGGACCGTGTTGCTCTTGTCGCCTTTCGCCGTCATGAGGCGGAAGTGCTTTTGCCGGTAACACGCAGTTTGGATTTGGCGCGAAAATGCTTGCAGCAGCTGCCTACAGGAGGCCGTACGCCATTAGCTGCGGCGCTGGAGACAACGGCCCGGGAGATTGAGTGTTTGCGTTTGCGGGAAAAAGAATCCAGGCCTGTTGTTGTTTTGGTTACAGACGGGCGCGCTAACAGCGGCGGCGCAGACCCTGTGCAAGAAGCGCGGGACGCTGCGGAAAAACTGGGAAATCAGGACATTCCCGCCTTGGTGATTGATACGGAAGAGGATTTTGTCCGCATGGGCATTGCTAAAGAAATCGCTTTGCGGCTGCAGGGAACCTATCGTCCGCTGCGGTCCATCGAAAGCGACGGCTTAGTGCGTATACTTCGCGGCTGGCGGGCGCAGCGCGAAGCCGGCGGCGCAAGATGATAGGGATTGATTAGCCTTTTCATGGAAATTGTTGTTGTTATTGTGGCGAAAGCTGCGTAAAAAAATAATAAGAAGTACATAGAGGAGCTGTGTGTAGTGAAAAAAGAAAATTTAGCAAGGCATAAGAAGCGGTTGTGGGCGTGTTTACTGCTGAGTTCGCTGTTGGTGGGCAGTGCGGCGCAGTCGGCTTGGGCGGCGGAAGCGTCTAAACCGGGTTCGGAGCCGAAAGCTGCGGTGGAGACCGAGGAGTTTGCCCTGGAAGAGGTGACCGTCACGGCGTTGCGTTATAAGTCCAAAAACTTGGAAACGCCAGCCGATGTCAGCAGCTACAGCCGGGAGCAGCTTAAAGCCACTGGAGCGACCAATTTGGCGGATGCTTTGAAGTATTCCACCGGACTGATTTATAGCTCCATGGGGCCTCATGGGCAGTCTTGGGGAAATATGACCAGTAAAATCATTATTCGAGGCGTAGAAAGCGGCACCTTGGTTATGATGAACGGCGTTCCCATCAACATGAATGGGTATTATCATTTAGAGAGCATTCCGGTTGAACAGGTGGAGCGCGTAGAGGTGCTGAAGGGCGGCGGCTCCGTTCTTTATGGAAGTGAGGCGCTTGGGGGCATTATTAATATTATTACGCGCGAAAAAGTGCAAAACAGCGTTACTATTTCTGGAGGCAATGACGGTCAAAGCCATAGTATGTCCTTGCAAGCCGGTAAGTCTAGCTTTAATGTTTCCTTCGGCAAAACCAATGAAAGCGGTGTGATGACAGATCCCAAGGCTAATGCTACCTATGGGGCTACCGGCGGCAGCTATTACACTGCTTTTGGGGACGCTACCAAAAACAATGTGAACTGGCATTATAAATTTGATGATCATTTTTCCGCTAATTACTCCTATGGGAAAGATGACTATTCTGTACTATATAAAAAAGTTGGCGATGATTCGTTACTGCGTTCCAGCGACTATATTGATGAATCGCATCGCCTGCAGTTGGCGTATGATAAGAACGGCTGGAGCAGCAAGGCGTTCTTTAATCGTCAACATGTGGATCAGCGAGGCACCGAACCGGCTTTAGCGAATAAGCATGATTGGACAGATACCACGAATACCGTATATGGCATCGACACGCAAAAAACCTGGCAGGCCGGGGGGGCAACATGGCTTGCAGGAACGACGGTGCAGCGGGAATCGTACAATGATTTTGGGCAAACCTTGTCTGGCAATAAAGCGGCTAGAACGTTAAAAGCGCCCTATACCAACGGGCCGCATGACCGTAATCATTACGCGCTGTATATGCAATGGGATAAAGAACTGGGCAGTAAAAACCGCCTGATTATCGGCGCTCGCGAGGATGTTGTTAAAACAGGCGAAGGACAACGTTTTGATGCTCTTTCGCCGCAACTTCAGTTTTTACACCGCTTAGATGAAAATCGCTCACTGTATTTAAATGCCAGCAAATCTTTCCGCATGCCTAATTTTACCGCCTTATATAAAACTAGCAGCGACAATTTTATTTCCAATCCGGATTTGAAACCGGAAACAGGACTCAACCAGGAAGTAGGGTATAAATACGAAAAAGGAGACGTAAAGTGGAAGGTTGCGGCGTTTCGCTTGGAAGTTGACGATCAAATCACTTGGAAAAAAATAGTTTCAGGGGGCTCTACCTATTATGTAGCGCAAAATGTCTCAAAGTTTCGTAATAGCGGTATCGAAGCTAGCTATGATCATAAATTGAGTAAGCATTGGAGTTATTCTTTTGGAAGCAGTTTTGGTAATCCGGAACAGCAGGAAAGCGATGGCGGCGCTTGGACCAGGACGCTGGGACGCATGACCTTTAATGGCGCATTACACTATATGAGCGGCCCTTGGACGGCGGATTTGAGCGCGATGTATTATGGCGATCGTGTAGATAGTGATGGAGTGGATCGTAGTGCGATGATTCCTGTTTCTCTGCATGTAGGCTATAAATTGAAAGAAAATCGTACCCTGACCTTTGATGTGGACAATCTGCTCAACCGGCGTGATGTTACGACGAACAGCAGCGCCTACTATATGCCGGAACGCTCGTTCCGTCTGGGCTTGACGGCTACTTTCTAACGTGAATAGGTGAATGATGAAATGTAAATGGAAACGAAGCAGAACGAGGCTTAGTATAGGTATTTTAACAGGGCTGCTTTTATTTGCTTTCAGTACAATGGCAGTTCAGGCGCAGGTGCGTTTGAACTGCCAATTTCCCTATGTGCTGGGAGCGGGAAAAGCGAAGGAAACCTTGCAGCCAGGGGAACGCGCTTATTTGCTGTTGTCTGTGGAAAATCTTGAAAGTGCGAAGGTGACGACTCCGTTACAGGTGGAGCTGCCTTCCTGTTTACAGCCTGACGAATGGGAGGGGCCATGGCAGCAGCAGGGAAATGTCTGGCGCACGGAAGTTCCTCTGGAAGAGGGCTTTGACCAAAAATTCTTCTGGCTGGGGGTAAAGGCAGCGGCTGACGCGCCGCAGGGACCGGCCGCAATTTACCTGGAGGCGGACGGGAATAGGCTGTCCAGGCAGATTGCGATTGCTTCCGGCGAGGGAGCAGGGGCTTCGTTAGAAATAACCGACGTGAATTTGCCGTTAGATCGGGATGGACACCGGGATGCGCGCAAGAAATCCCGCGCCGTTGTTCTTCGGGATCGGGAATGGGATTATTGGAAAAATTTATTGCAAGGAAAAGGCGCGTCCAATCAGGAAGTGGAAGCCATTCATCCTGTGACTCATGCAGCGCTGACGATCTCCAATCCCCGCGGTGTTCAAGGTCTGGGGCTTGTTACGCTGCAACTGGCGGATGTTCACACAGGTAATCCGCTGCCCGGCTTTTTCACGCCGGGAACCTCTGGCGAAGAGAAGGAAGGCGGCGCTATGGCAGGGGATGAAGATGGACTGCATGCCATGATTGCCTTAGACGGTTCGGGGCATCAGACCCTATTGCTGCCAATCTATGCAGACGAAAGAAAGCTGCGCAATGGCGCGTATTTGCTGCAGGCGCAGATTACTATGCCAGACAGTGAGACCATCGTGTGGAGTGGACCGGTGGAAATGGTGAAACAGGACGCCAGAGCCGCCTGGGTCACTTTGGCAGCGGCGTTGCTGGTCATGGCGGCCTTTATTTGGGGCGCTTTTCGTCTCCGCCCCCTGCTGGCGTCGATGAAAACGCGTTGGCTGGCGACGGTGGCTCTTTTTGGAGCGGCCGCTTTTGCGGTGGTCAGCGTGCCTACTATTTTGTTCGGTGAAGTGCTGCATGTATTGCTGGGACCCTTTTCTTTCTTGGTAACCGGTTTGTTTTCCGGTATTGTCTTGTATATGCTGCTGGCGGCCTTGGCGGCGCTGATTCCAAGACCAGGCGTTTTGGCGCTGGCGCTATTGGTGCGGATGCTTTTAGGCATGTTGGCGTTTGGCCAGATGTCGCCTATCAGCTTTTTATCTTTTGGTATGCATGCGCTCTTGCTGGAAACCTTCTTTTACGGCGCTGGATTGTATCGCTATCTGGAACAAGTGAAAGGCGGAGCGCCTTTCCAGGTCAGAAAGGCGGTGGAAATTGCTGTCGCCTGCGCTGTAGCCGATGGCGCAGCGACGTATGTAAGTTTGCAGGCCATGTGTCTTTTATATCGCTTGTTTTATGCTGAATGGTATATTGCGCTGCTGGTTGGCGTAAATGGTTTACTGTATACGGCGATTGGCGCCTGGAGCGGTATTCGTTTAGGACGGAAATTGATTCGCGTGGGAGGAGATTAAACGATGAAGCCGTTGCTTCGCTTAGAGCATGTTACTTATACCTACCCGCGGCGCAATAAGCCCAGCCTAGAGGACATTAATCTGGAAGTTCACGCAGGGGAGCTGCTGCTGTTAGCCGGAGAAACCGGCTGCGGCAAAAGTACGCTGCTCCAAGTGCTTAATGGCCTCGTGCCGCAAGAGAGCGGCGGCAGGCTGCAGGGCAAGGTATTCTTGGATGGACAAGAGGTAAGCGAATGGAGCGTAGGCGAACGAAGCCAGCTCGTAGGCATGGTGTTTCAGTCTCCCGATGATCAGCTGATTTCTTCGTCAGTACAGGAAGAAGCGGCATTTTTCCTGGAAAACCTGGGCGTTGGTTTTGAGGCGGCGGCTTTAGAAGCGTCAAAAGCATTGCTGCAGGTGGGGTTGGAGGGACTAGAAAAGCGCAGCGTACATGCTTTGTCCGGCGGTCAAAAGCAGCGTTTGGCTGTGGCTTCCGTACTGGCGGCGCAGCCGCGAATTTTGGCCTTGGATGAACCAATCAGTCAGCTTGACCCGCAGGGAGCGACGGAGCTGCTGGAGGTACTACAGGCGCTTTTGCGACGCCGCAATACCGCGATGGTGCTGGTGGAGCATCGTCTGCATGAAGCCTTGCCTTTATGTACTCATATTGCCATGATGCAAGAGGGAAGAATCGTTTGGCAAGGCACGAGGGAGGAAGCGCTGTTGGAGGCGGAACGTTTTGACCGCTATGGACTGCGCTTGCCCCAAACGGTGGATGTTTGCCGCAATTTAGGCGTTTCGGCTGTGCTGGAAGTAGAAGAAGCGGTGCGATGCATTCAAGAAGCATACCCCCTGAAAGCTGGGGGGGAGACCTTTCCACCGCCAGCGCCTGCGGAAAAAGAGACTTTGCCGGCAGTAGAAGCCAAAGCCCTTTCTTACCGTTATAGCCGTCGTCAAAGCTTTGTATTACAGGATTTGAATCTGCAAATTGACAAGGGTGAATTTGTGGCGCTTATGGGCTGCAATGGAGCGGGAAAGTCGACGCTGCTGCACCTGATAGCCGGTTTGCAGGCTCCCGCTGAGGGGGGGATTCTGATTCAACGCAAGGCACCGCGGGTAGGCGAAGGCCTTGTAGGGATGGTGCTGCAAAATCCGGATTTTATGCTGCTCGAAGAAACGGTGCGAGCGGAAGTGGCGGGGCCTTCCGGGAAGCTTTCGACATGGCAGCAGCGAATGCTTGCTAGACTGGGCTTGACGGGGCTGGAAGAAGAATTTCCTTTGGCCTTGAGCAAAGGGCAGCGTCTGCGGGTAGCTCTGGCGGCAGTGCTGGGGCGTGAACCGGCGGTGCTGCTTTTGGATGAGCCAACAACCGGGCAGGATATTGCCCATATTCGGGATATTGTTTTACTGCTTCAAGAGTATGCGGCCGGCGGCGGTACGGTTATTCTATGCACCCATGACACGGAAGCGGCCGCTTGTTTTGCGCAGCGCGTAGTGGTGCTGAATGAAGGAAAAGTGTTTTTAGATGGTACGCCTGCTGCTGTTTTTAGTCAGCCTCTGATTGCGTCTGCCGGTCTGCGCGCTCCGGCGGCGCTGCTTTTGGCGCAGGAATTGTATGGCGGCAAGCATGTGACGGTAGAGGAGGTGGTGGCGCATGTACGACAGTCAAATATGGGAAGCGACGCCGGGGCAAACGCTGCTGCACCGACTAGATGCCAGAGTTAAACTCTGTTTCTTAGGCTGCTGCGCTCTTTTTGTGATTGTTGTGGAAAGCGGCAAATCTTTGTTTTGCTTGTTTTCTTTTATTCTATGTCTTCACGGAATGGCACGCATGTCCTTAGAAAGGTGGAAGCTTTTATCTCTCTTTGTCCTTTTGGGCATGTGGGGGACGATGATGAGCCAAGCTTTGTTTTACAATCAAGAACCGCGCACCATCTTAGCTTGCCTTGTGCCGCCATTGACTCCACTTGTTGGCGCCCTTACGGGAGGCGTGTTTGTATATCGGGAAGGCCTTGAATATGGCGCTGTGCAAGCGTTGCGGTCCGGCAGCATGATGGCGGCAGGGCTTCTTTTGGTTTGGACTTCAGATTCCCGCAGCCTTTTGCGCAGTTTAATGGCCTGGAAGCTTCCTTATGAGCTTTCGTTTATGCTGACAACGGGCTTGCGTTTTCTGCCGGTTTTGTTTCAGGAAACGGCGATTGTTTTAACGGCGCAGCGGCTGCAGGGAGAAGGCGTGCTGCGCTGGTGGCGGCCTGATGAAATAGTGCCGTTAGCCAGAAAAACGCTGTTTCCGATTTTGGCGAGAACCCTGCGGCGAGCGGCTACGCTGGCTGCTTCGGCAGAAAGCCGGGGCTTCGGGCGCAAACAGCGTCTTAAGGTAACGCTGCCGCTTCCCAAATGGCAAAAGCGGTTTTGCTTGTTACTGCTCTTTTTGATGGTTCTGTTGGTTGCTTTCAAAACACTGTCCTTGCTGGCTTTCTATGGGGTTTACTATTGTTCCTGGTGCCAGCCGTTGTATGATGGCATGAAAGGATGGCTATAACGGTATGAATGACAGGTGGCGCGAAAAAGTTAAAGCAGCGGTGATCATTGCGCTGCTGTTTATAACCGTATTCTTTTTGGGACGATACATCTTTCAGCAAGCAGGCGACGGAACTAATAAGGACAGCTTTCTTAAGACAAGCACTGGCTTATATCAGGTAGTGGCGGAAGTTCCCTTGGGGCAGGTGGAAGTGTACAATTACCAGCGCATGGGCTTTACAAAAGGATTTTTATGCTTTTCTCCGGACGGGGCCGCTTTGGCGGTTGGTACGGAAAACAGCGAGCTTCTTGTGCTGGAGAGTGAGGTGGGAAAGCTAAAGTGGCGCAAGCGCAGTGGCAACGGAAAGGTCAGCGCCCTCGCTTTTAGTCGGGATGGGCGACGCCTATATGTCGGAGAAAACGGTCCTCAAGCAGATTTGATTTGCTTGGACGCGCAAACAGGTGAGGAGCTTTGGCGTCGTGGTTCTGTTAAAGAACTGGGTTCTGGATTGAACGACAAAACCTACCCTGGAATTGTCTGCATTCGGGAGT
Organism: uncultured Anaeromusa sp.; assembly: GCF_963668665.1. Classification (NCBI taxonomy): domain Bacteria; kingdom Bacillati; phylum Bacillota; class Negativicutes; order Selenomonadales; family Sporomusaceae; genus Anaeromusa; species uncultured Anaeromusa sp. Next base: position 359,560 of record NZ_OY764902.1, read on the forward strand.
CAGACGCCGGGATTGTATATGCGGCGGGGCAGCGAACGATACGTTCTGCGGAAAGGTATGAGTATCGAGGGCGTTTATATGCGTACACGCCGGAGGGCGCTTTGGCGGGAAAATTTCCGCAAGAGCGTAATTTGGACGCTTGGGTAGGCTGGATGAGCGTTTCTGCGCAGGGACAGGTGTTTTTCGGGACGGCCAATTGGGATGCTAAGCTGCAGTGCCGGGATAATCAATCCATCTATAAATTGGACGAGGGTCTGCGACAAGTATTGTGGAGCGTGGCTATGGCGCCGGTTCCTCCTTACGAAAGAACTACGCTGCGCTCCAGTCCGGAAGTGACCGAGGATGGAAAGTGGGTAGTTTCGTTTGCCAGTGACGGCAGGGCTTTTTTGCATCGAGGTGAAGACGGAATGCTTGTTTGGCAAAGAACGCTGAGTCGACCGGAGCTTGTAAATGGGATCTATGTTAACGCGACAGGGCTGTATGCGCAGGCAACGGCAGACCGCTTGGTATTTACAACTGGCAATACCTATAACCGGGCTAATTGGCAGATGACTACGCCCATGGAGCATCCTAGCTCTAATTGCGTCTTTTTGTTTGATTATCAAGGACGGCTGATCGAAAAAAAAGAGCTGGGCGGCATGGCGGAGCAATTGGCGTTATCCGAAGGGGCTGCGGCGGTGGCGGTGGGACGAAATAGCCGCACGAAAAATGCGGCTGTGCATGGCTTAACCTTGCTTTCTCTTCGCGACGGAAGCGTGCTTGATCGCTTGGCTTTGGAAGGGCCTTGCGCAGGAGCGGCAATTAGCAAGGATGGACGCTTTGCAGCTGCCGTGGAAGCGCCCCTGCAATTGGATGATGGAACGATTATGGGAGAATATAGGCTGGTGGTCATAGGGAGAACAGTGCAGTAATATGATATAATAAGAAATAAATTTCAAAAAGGTAAGTGAAATGTGCTGTGAAGAAACATATTATTTGCTTTTTGGCGTTCTTCCTTTTTACGGTTTCCGCTGCTGCACAAGAAGACGAGGTGCGGTTTATTGATGTTGATCAGTATTTGGCGGCTAAGGACAATGTAATGCTTCTTGACGTACGTTCCGTAAAAAGCCGAAGCCTGAGCCGGCAAGAAATACCAGGCGAAACTTGGCTCAATCCGAAAAACGAGGAAGCTTTGGAATCGTTTTTGAAGACGGCTGATACGGAAAAAGCCTATGTTATCTTTTGTTCTTGCCCGGAAGATAAATACAGCATACGCATTGCCCAGGTCTTGGCAGACTGCAATTTTGAGAAGGTTTTTGTCTTGAAGGACGGCTGGGACGCTTTACGAAGAGAAGAGGATATTGAAAAGGTGAATATCGAGCAATAAGAAGTATAGGAAGAGAGGGAGCTGAAACGATGCAAGTAAGCCCAATCGGCATTGTCCATTCTACTTTTTGTGAGCCCGAAGGAACGCCCATTCAAGCGGCAGCCTCCATTGGCAGCAAGGCTATTATCGAAGTATATGATGAGTATATGGAAGGGTTAAAAGATATAGACGGCTTTTCTCATTTGATTTTGCTATATCACTTTCATCAAATAAAGAAGGCGAAATTAACTGTAAAGCCGTTTTTAGATGATCATACGCACGGGATTTTTGCTACGCGTTCGCCCGCGAGACCGAATCCTATCGGCTTTTCGGTTGTTCGTCTCAAGATGGTTGACGAAAACCTTCTTTATGTTGAAGATGTTGATATTTTGGATCAAACTCCTGTATTGGATATAAAGCCTTATATAGGTGAATTTGATCATAGAATAACTGAAAAAATCGGCTGGTTTCAAAAATCCATACATAAAATGCATGAGGTAAAAGATGACGGACGGTTTAAGGGCTAAATCCGCATTTTGACTGCAGGGCAAATCGCCATAAGGAGATCTAGAGAAACACTAGCTAGGTTTCTTTATGACGATTTTGTATTTCGTGGCCTGAATTTGAATGATAGTTTTAACTTTGTGATCAAATTCAATGCTGCTATTGTGCATATTGGCCTAAAAAATAGTTTATTTATAATAAAATTCATGCAGGCGTACAAAGGCAATGGGTGTAGAAAGAGAGAAAATATAAGCTAAATTGCTTAGCAGGAGCAACAAAAAAGAGTAGGAGTGAGCAAGCATGATTTCTCATATTGACAACGTGAACGCAGTGGCCATGAAGATTCCCGGGGCGGAAAAAGCATGGAAAAAAGTATGTATTTCCCCGCAAGAAGGTTGGGAAGGCTATGTAATGCGAGTGTTTGAACTGGAACCAGGCGGGAACACGCCGGAGCATACGCATCCGTGGCCGCATATCAATTATTTTCTGCAAGGAGAAGGGACCGTTTATTTGGACGGAACGGCTCATGAGGTGAAAGCCGGTTCTTTTGCTTATATCCCTTCTAATGCGCTGCATAAGATGATCAATCGAGGCGAAGACGTATTTCGCTTCATTTGCATTGTACCTGAAGAGGGAGAAGGCTGAAGGTAAGGTGCGGTATATAAAATAATGAAATTTGAGTGCAAAACGGTACGGATCCTTTAGAGGAAACGTACCGTTTTGTTTAGGTAACTGGTTTTCTAGCTTATAGTTCCAAACCTAGCTGAAATGCAGCATCAAGGCAAGGAAGGCCAGCGATTTCACCAGGAGATTCAACTCCCTGCGCACTGATAACGCCAAGGTTTTTCCAGCCTAGATAGTCAGCAAGGGACCGATAGTATTGCACTAGGGTGTTTGTAACAAAAGCCTCTTGTTTGCAAGCGGTTGTTAATAGGATGCTGGCAGTGATTTTTCGGCCGATGACGCTTTCGTTATAGGTCCGATCCAACAGAAGCTTGAAACTGCCAGGGAAACCGAGATAATACACAGGTGACGCAATGACGAGCGTATCGTGTTCTTGCAATAAGCGAGAAACTTCTTGCATGTCATCTTTTTGGATGCATTCTCCTTGATGTGTTTGGCAATAGTTGCAGCCTAAGCAAGGCGCGATGGTTTTATCGGGAATAAAATATTCTGTAACCTGGTGACCTTTCGTGAGGGCGCCTTTAATGAATGAAACAGCCAGTGTTGCGGAATTGCCAGTTTTTCTAGCGCTGCAATATAGAACCAATACTTTTCTCATGTTGATTTCCTCCTCGGAATTTGAAATATTGTCAAATTAAAGGTATCATAAAGAAAAGTATCCGTAAAATTGATTTTAGTAATAGAAACAATCGAATACAATGATAGTTTGTTGTTTAAAAATGGTAAAGAGGAGGAAATGTATGGACTTCAAATTGCTGCGTAGTTTTAAGATTGTTGCGGAACTTGAGAATATAAGTCATGCTGCAACAGCATTGGGGTATGCGCAATCAACTATTACAACCCAGATTCAACAAGTGGAAAACGAGCTAGAGGTGAAACTGTTTGAACGTTTGGGTAATCGAATTTGTCTGACGGAAGCGGGAAGAACCTTCTTAGAATATACGGAGCAAATTCTTTTTACCATGGATCGTGCGAAAGAAAATTTGAAGCATGCCAGCCAGCCTTGTGGAGTATTAAAAATAGCAGGGATTCATTCATTATGCGCCAGTATCATGCCTGGTCTTGTAAAAGAATACAAAGAAAAGTATCCAAATGTAAAACTTGAAATTGTAACAGGAACGATTGGAGACGTACTTGAGAAGGTGAAAATAGGCAACGTTGACGTGGCTTTATATATGGACTTTGCAGAAGCGCCTAAAGATGTGCTTGTCGCCTTTGAGAAAAGAAATCCGCTCTGCTTTTTGTGCGGACCTGATAATCCGCTTCGCTATAAAACAAATCTCACACTCAAGGATATCGAAAAAGAACCCTTTCTGGTTACAGAAAAAGAATGTCGGTATCGCAAGAAATTTGAGCAGATGTTCGAGGCGAGACGATTAACGCCTGCTATTTATTTTGAAACAGGAAATACAGAGATTATTAAAAAATTTGTAGAGAACAACATAGGCATTGCGTTACTACCGGAGGTTGCGGTCCAGTCGGAAATTAAAGAAGGAAAGCTGGTAAAATTAGATGTTGCTGAAAAGATAGAAGAACCTTTTATTCGGCTTATTTATCATAAAGACAAGTGGCTTGCCGCTGCTATAACGAAATTTGCGGAGTTGATGAGTGCGCTGTTAGTATGATCAGCATACTCTGATATAGCATGGGATAAATAAAAATCCCGTGAAAAACCGTAGTGGCTTTTCACGGGATTTTTATTTGTGTTTTATAAGTTGGCTTTTGAAGACTAGCCCTGGAAACTTATTTTTTCACAGTGCTTTTCCAAAGTCCATGGAGATTGCAATAGGCATAGACGTCAACTTCGGCGGCGTTACAGACGCAGAAAGTTGCTTCCGGCGCTTGACCAGCCTCCAGAGTAATGCGCTGTACTGTGTCGTTATAGACAATGGTAATCCATTGGATGAAATGCTCTGTCAACATAGGATGGGCAACGCTGCCTACTTTAACGTTTAGTTTGCCGTCATCCGTAAATGTAGCTACAGGCAAGTGCTTTTCGGTAGAAGCTTCTACTGTGTTTGGTTCCAATAGCTCCATGGGTTTGTCGCAGCAAGTGACAATGGCATCGGCAATGAAGCAAGTCCGCGCATAGGAAGCTTCGCCACAAGTGAATTTCTTTTGTCCCAGCTCAACTACTTCCAGGGTATAACCACAAGCGGCACAACGGTAAATCCCCAAATTCTTAGCCATAAGATACCCTCCTTCAACCGAATTGTAGAATGCGATACAATATAGTTAGAATTTTCACAACACTATAATTTCATCATAAGATGTTTTATTGATATTGTCAATCTTGAAACTAGCTTAAAGTGGAAAAGGTCTATGAAAGGATGATAATAATTTATTAGAAGCCAGGTGAGCAAAAGGAATTTAGCACAGGTTGGAGAATAACAAGAATTGTCAGAAAACAACTAAAGCAGCTTTGATTCTGGCAGAGTAAAGGAGAACGTTATTGAGCGAAAGGGGAGAAATTCATGAGCGAAGAAAGCAAATGCCCGGTGACTGGTATGACCCGTAAAGCAGTGGCAGGAGGTGGAACCTCTAACCGTGATTGGTGGCCAAACCAGGTAAACCTTAAGATTTTGCATCAAAACTCCTCTCTTTCCAATCCAATGGGTGCGTCTTTTAACTATGCGGAAGAATTTAAGACTCTGGATCTGGATGCGGTAAAGAAAGACCTGTATGCCTTGATGACCGACTCGCAGGACTGGTGGCCTGCTGATTATGGTCATTACGGGCCTTTGTTTATTCGCATGGCTTGGCACAGTGCCGGAACCTATCGTCTGGGAGACGGCCGCGGCGGCGCGGGGAGCGGTACGCAGCGCTTAGCTCCCTTAAACAGTTGGCCGGATAATGTGAACCTGGATAAAGCGCGTCGGTTGTTGTGGCCGATAAAGAAGAAATATGGTCAGAAGCTTTCCTGGGCTGATTTGATGATTTTGGCTGGTAACTGCGCTCTCGAATCCATGGGCTTTAAAACCTTTGGCTTTGCCGGTGGGCGTGAAGATGCATGGGAGCCGGAAGAGGATATTTACTGGGGTTCTGAAGGCGAATGGTTGGGCGATAAACGGTATTCCGGGGAACGGGACCTGGAAAACCCCCTGGCCGCAGTGCAGATGGGCCTAATTTATGTGAACCCTGAAGGTCCGAACGGCAATCCGGACCCGGTTGCTTCCGGCAAGGATGTGCGAGATACCTTTGCCCGGATGGCGATGAATGACGAGGAGACGGTGGCTCTTGTCGCCGGAGGACATACCTTTGGCAAATGCCATGGGGCGGGACCGGCGACCTTTGTCGGCCCGGAGCCGGAAGCTGCTGGACTCGAAGAACAGGGGCTGGGCTGGAAAAGCAGCTATAAGAGCGGCAAAGGCGGCGACGCCATTGGCAGCGGTATCGAAGGAGCGTGGAAGCCTAATCCGATCAAATGGGATATGGGTTATTTAGAGGTGCTCTTTAAATATGAATGGGAACTAGTTAAGAGCCCCGCGGGAGCGAATCAGTGGCTGGCTAAAGACGTAGATGATGAAGACATGATCGTGGATGCCCATGACCCGTCGAAGAAGCATCGTCCCATGATGACGACGGCGGACCTCTCCTTACGTTATGATCCCATTTATGAACCCATTGCCCGGCATTTTCTGGCCCGTCCGGCGGAGTTTGAAGACGCTTTTGCCCGGGCCTGGTTTAAACTGACACACCGCGACATGGGGCCGCGCGCTCGGTATCTGGGACCGGAAGTGCCAGCAGAAGAGCTTATTTGGCAAGATCCGGTACCGCTGATGGAACATGAGTTAATTGAGGGAAGTGATATTGCTGCGCTTAAAGATAAGCTTCTTTCCTCTGGGCTGTCGATTTTTCAGTTGGTTTCTACGGCTTGGGCGTCTGCCTCTACCTTCCGGGGTTCGGATAAGCGCGGCGGCGCGAACGGCGCTCGTATCCGCTTGGCGCCCCAGAAAGACTGGGAAGTCAATCAACCTGCAGAGCTCGGCCATGTGCTGCAGACCTTGGGAAAAATTCAGGCAGACTTCAATCAAGGGCAAAAGGGGAATAAGAAGGTTTCCTTGGCGGATTTGATTGTTCTTGGCGGTTGCGCTGGCCTTGAAGAAGCTGCAAAGAATGCGGGCAGCCAGATCGTAGTTCCTTTCAGACCAGGGCGTACCGATGCTTCTCAAGAGCAGACGGAAATTCACTCCTTTGCGGTGCTGGAGCCTAAGGCGGATGGGTTCCGCAACTATCTGCAAGGAAAATACTCTGTACTTGCGGAGGAAATGCTGGTGGATCGGGCGCAACTGCTGACTCTCACTGCGCCGGAGATGACGGTGCTTTTGGGCGGCCTGCGTGTGTTGGACATCAATTTTGGCAAGTCTCAGCATGGCGTTTTTACTAAGAGACCAGGGCAGCTCACCAATGATTTCTTTGTGAACCTGCTCGATATGGGGACGGTCTGGAATCCGAAAGACGGCGACGCTAATGTATTTGAAGGACGCAGCCGCAGCAGCGGCGAGCTTAAGTGGACCGGTACGCGTGTAGATCTTGTATTTGGTTCTAATTCACAACTGCGAGCGATTGCAGAAGTGTATGGTTGCGTGGATTCGCAAGACAAGTTCCTGCATGATTTTGTGGCGGCCTGGAACAAGGTGATGAATGCGGATCGCTTTGAGCTTGTTTGAGTGGATTAAAGGAGAATAAAAACGAAAAGGCGCTTGGTTTTAAAAAGCCGAGCGTCTTTTCGTTTTTGTGGAATAGGGGTAAAAAACAAAAATTACGCGAGGGGGTTATTGACATATGTCGGAAAAGTGCTAAGATAGAGATATGAAACATATACCAAAACAAAAAGGGGGAAGCAACAATGCCAAGAAGAGATGGAACGGGGCCAATGGGCCAAGGGCCGCTTAGTGGTCGCAAGACGGGGGCGTGTGGTGGACAAGGAAAGGGGCAAGGCGCAGGCGGCATGGGAAAAGGTATGGGGCGTGGAGCTGGTCAGGGATTTGGGCAAGGAATGGCACAGGGAAATCGCGGAGCGATTAGTACGCAAGGCAGTGAGCTCTTAGCGAAAGAAGAACTGCTGCAAGAAAAAAAGATGCTCCAACAAAGGCTAGAAATGATTAACAAGGACTTGGAAAAAGTGTAAAATAAAGCAGACGGCGGGAAGAAATTTCCCGCCGTCTGCTTTGGTGAATACGAACAAGAGGTGAAGAGTGTGCCAAGACCCAGAAAATGGCGTCGTATCTGTGAACTTCCACAAATAGATTCGTTTGGACCGCTTGTGCCTGCGGCCTCTCAGCAAGAAGTCGTTATTATGACAGTTGACGAATATGAAACCATTCGTTGGATTGATGTAGAAGGTTTGCTGCAGGAAGAATGCGCAGTTCGTATGAATGTAGCTCGGACAACGGTGCAAAAAATATATAACGACGCTCGGCGCAAGTTAGGTCTGGCTTTAGTAAAAGGGAGGACGCTTCGTATAGAGGGCGGTGAGTACCGGCTTTGTGAAGAAGAAGAGCCGGTTATGCAGTGCGGCAGATGTCATCGCCGAAGACATGGAAGGTATGATGAATCATTGGATTGACGGATGAAAAATAAAACAGTATGCTGAAAAAGAAATCATATGCGGAAAAGAGGAGCCTAGATGCCAAGACCGACAAAAGAACGCGCAGTTGGGATGATACCGCCTTGGGCACGGTTCAAACCGGCAGGAATACCGATAGAAGAATTGGATGACGAGAATATTACGGTTGAAGAGATGGAAGCTTTGCGGCTGGCTGATTTGGAAGGAATGGATCAGGACCAAGCTTCGCAATGCATGGATGTGTCCAAACCGACTTTTTGCCGGGTGCTCATGCAGGCACGGCAAAAGGTGGCTCGCGCTCTTTGGCAGGCAAAATGTCTGCAAGTCGAAGGCGGAAATTTTCGCTTGGAAAAAGGATGTCCCCGCGGAAAAAGTCTGTGGAGATGCGAGTCTTGTGGTCATCAGTGGCGAGGCCGTTGTGCAAGAGGGCGTTGCGGTGGAGAGAGCCATTGCCCTAAGTGCGGAGGAGATCAAGTGCGCTTAGATGATTGAGTGCTTGACGGCTTTTCGTGCTTGCGATACAATTAGCATAGTGAAACAGATTTCAAAAGACATTTTCGAATGTCTTTTTTTGAAAATGATTTTGAAACATGTTTTACAAAAGGAGGCTGAATATGAAAGTAGTAATTACCGCTCAAAATGAGCAACCGGGACAAGTGATGGAATTGCGCTTTGGCAGGGCGCCTTTTTTCTGTGTATATGACACAGAAAGCGGTAAATGGGAAAGTGTAAATAACACCACCAATATGAATGCGGCTCAAGGCGCTGGGATTCAAGCGGCGCAAGCTGTAGAACGTTTGGGGGCCAAAGTGGTTATTACAGGCCACGTCGGTCCAAAGGCGTTTCGGGTATTGGAAGCCAATCAGGCTGAAGTGTATTTGGCTCAAGAAGGGTTAACAGTAGAAGCCGCCATGGAAGCCTGGAAAGCAGGCAAACTGCAGCGTCAGCTTCAAGCGGATGTAGAAGGTCATTGGTAAATTCTATTGCGATAAATAATAACGGTATAATTTGGAGGAGGAAATTTTAATGGAAAAGTATGGAGTACCAACCTATCAGGGAATGTTGTGCGCTCATTTTGGTCATTGCGAGCAGTTTGCTATTGTAGCCGTAGAGAATGGCCAGGTACAGGGGCTGGAAATGCTGACGCCGCCGCCGCATGAACCAGGAGTTATTCCTAACTGGCTGGCGCAGCAGGGCGTGCATAAAGTGATTGCCGGAGGCATGGGGGTTAAGGCTCAGATGATTTTCGCTACCCATGGCATTGAAGTAGTCTGCGGTGCATCGGCGCAAGAGCCGCGAGAACTAGTGCGCTTGTATTTGGCCGGACAACTGGTGCAAGGTGATAATCCTTGCTCTCATGAAGAGGGACAGCCCTGCACTGGTCATAAGTAAAAAAGAGGTGGAGCTTTGAGCGAAGAAGTTAAGAAAGATTCGCCCGAAGAGCTTTGGCAAGATTGTCTGCTTTGGGCTCGGGAAAAAGACAATGATTTTAAAGAACGTTGCCGCGTTGCGGGCGTGAATTCAGAGAAGCTGCCTCTAAAAGAGTTAGCGGCTTTGCCTTTACAGCCTAAACCCGAACCCTCTGCGTCTCCTTTTTCGCGTTTGACTCTGCCTTTAAGCGGTGTTGCACGGTTAATGAATTCAACGCCGTATTTGGTAGAGGAAGTGGACGATTGGGCGCAGAAAAGCGCTTTTTGGCTTCGTTCTTGCGGCATGACGCTAGCTTCCATTTTGTTAATTGCCGATGGAATGGATGGTGAAGGTCCTGGTTGGGGCGTGCTGGAAGGCGCTAAAACTATGCAGACTACTGTTGTTTCCTTAAGTGCGCGTCCGTGGGAAACCGTCAGCGAATGCGGCGCCAGTGCGTGCGCTTTAACGGCAGAGCTGCTGGATGGCTGGGTGAAAAGCGGCGAAGGACCGGGAACGTGCCGGACATTTTTTTGTTTGACTGCGGGAGTGTCCGAGGAACAACGGCAAGCTTGGCAAAAGTACTTAGGCTATCCTGTGTATCTTCAGTGGGGCTTGCCTGGGCTGCAGGCGTCTCTTGTCGCCTGGGAGTGCCCGCAAGGGGGCGGGTTCCACTTGCCTATTGATTCGTTTTGGCCGGAACTCATTGATCCGCAGACGCAAGAGTTGACGGCGCCTGGTGTGGCAGGCGAGCTAGTGCTGACCGCGCTGAGGCGGCGAAGTTCTCCGGCGATTCGCATGCGAACCGGCTGGGTAGGACGGTTTGCGGAAAAAACTTGCCGTTGCGGCAGTCCGTATCCTAAGTTTATACCAGAAGAGTTTTAAAACAGAGCGTTAGAGCGAGAGCTCTGGCGCTTTTATCCTATTATTTGCTTAAAGAGGTGGCTTTTATGAAATATAAAACCGTCGGATCTTGTGCAAAAGAAATATCCTTTGAAATTCATGATGGCAAATTGAGTCAAGTCTTCTTTAAAGGAGGCTGTCCCGGTAATTTACGGGCCATTAGCATTTTATTGGAAGGAATGGACGTGCAAGACGTGATTGATAAATTTAGCGGTAATCTTTGCCGCAATGGTACTTCCTGCACGGATCAGTTGGCGCAAGCATTGGAGGAATGGCAAAAAAGCCAAGAACGTACTGCATGAACCATAAAAAATATATTTCCCAACGAGACTTTTAGGATGAGGAGTGAACTTATGCGTATTAGCATTGCCAGCGGCAAAGGCGGTACTGGAAAGACTACTCTGACGACATTGATGATGCAGAAAGCGCCAACAGATAGTATTATTTGGGTTGATTGTGATGTAGAAGCGCCTGATGGCGATGTTTTTGGCGAGGTAGAGTGGCGTCAGGAACAAGTAGTGACGAGGCAAGTTCCTGAATTGTTCGGCGAGTGTATTGGATGTGGTACTTGTGCGGATCTATGTCGTTTTCAAGCCCTGGCTATGGCTGGGGGAAAACCAATGGTATTTCCGGAATTATGCCATTCTTGCGGTGTTTGTGTCCGACATTGTCCGGCGCAGGTATTGCGGGAGCGGCCAGAAGAAGTGGGGCAGGTGCGCTGTGGTGTTTGGCGAAAAGACGGGCAGGAACATGTATATATTCAAGGACTGCTCAAAATTGGCAGCGTAGCAAGCACAGTCGTAATTGATGCGGCTAAAAAAGCGGCAGCTGCAGGAAAGCCGGAGTTGACCCTTGTTGATTGTCCTCCTGGAACTACCTGTTCCATGGTAGCGGCTGTCAAAGGGAGCGATTGCTGCATTTTGGTTACGGAACCAAGCTTGTTTGGCATTCATGATTTGAGAGGCGCTCTTTCTGTCGCAGCCAGGATTGGCATTCCGGCGGGAGTTGTGCTCAATAAAAGCGATGGAAGTCATCTGGAAAAAGAAGTAGAAAAACTATGCCAGACTATGAACGTGCCGCTCCTTTTGCGGATTCCTTATTCTAGGGAATTTGCCCAAAAATATGCTGCTGGGAATATCGATACGCAGATTTCGGTGGATTGGCCGAATTTTTGGCTGCAAGTGAGAGCGTTGGCCAAGGGGGATAAAGCATGAAAGAAATTGTTGTGCTAAGCGGCAAAGGCGGCAGTGGCAAAACTTCGGTGAGTGCTGCGTTGGCGCGCATTTTAGAAAAAAAGGTTTTGGTGGATTGCGATGTTGATGCCGCTAATTTTTATCTGACGCTGAACGCGAAAGAAATTGAAAGGCAACCTTTTTTTGCGGGGCTGGAAGCGTTTGTCGATCAAGCTCTTTGTACGAGCTGCGGGAAATGTGAAGAAGTGTGTCGCTTTGGTGCTATTACTAGCGCCGGAGTAGTAGACGAGCTTGCTTGTGAAGGCTGCGGCGCCTGTGCATTGGTATGTCCGCAAAAAGCGGTGGATATGAGGGAACGGCAGGCAGGCTGTTGGCTGGTATCGGAAAGTCCCTTTGGGACTTTGGTACATGCGGAATTGGGCATTGCAATTGAAAATTCGGGGAAGTTAGTTTCTCAGGTGCGTCGGGAGGCTAAAGAACGGGCTCTGCTGCAGGGGGCGGAATGGCTTTTGGTCGACGGTCCTCCCGGTGTAGGCTGTCCTACGATTGCTTCTTTAACCGGGGCTGATGCTGTGCTGTTGGTATTAGAACCGACAGGAAGCGGCTTGGCTGATGCGAAACGCTTAGTGGCGCTGGCAAAACACTTTGAAGTTCCGGTGCTGGCATGTATTAATAAGGCGACCTTGCATGAGGGGCAAACAGCCATTGCTAGAAAATGGATTGCGGATTCGGGGCTTGTGCCGGTAGGCGAACTTCCTTATCATGAAGCCTTTCGCAAGGCGTCTTCCGAAGGCTGCAGCATTTGGGAAAGCGGCGGCAAAGAGCTGCAGACAGCAATCCAACTATTATGGCAGAACGTGCAAAAAGCGTTATAGCAGCAAGCACGGCTTGTGATAAAGAAAATATTATAGAAAAATTGAAGGAGTAGGAACTATGAGTGAAATGACGAAGATCGAGAAAAATCTTGCAGGCATTAAACGCCGCTGGCTGGTTATGAGCGGTAAAGGAGGCGTGGGTAAAAGCACGGTAACCGCGCAGTTAGCAGTCCGTCTGGCGGCTAAAGGCTGGAAAGTGGGCGTGTTGGACGCGGACTTGCACGGACCGAGCCAAAGCGGCATTTTTGGCATGCGGGGGCAACAGCATACAGCTGTAGGGGATAGAATTCAGCCCTTTACTCATGGACCGAACGTCAAAGTGGTTACAATGCAGGGATTGCTCAATACACCTGACGAAGCATTGATTTGGCGCGGGCCTTTGAAGATTGGCCTGATACAGCAGCTTCTTGGCGATACCGATTGGGGAAACCTGGATGTGCTCTTAATGGACAGCCCTCCTGGCACCGGTGATGAGCCTTTAACCTTGGTTCAAGATGTGCCGCAATGTGAAGGAATCGTAGTGACAACCCCGCAAGAGGTTTCATTGGCGGATGTGCGAAAATCGCTGAATTTTGCGGCGGCTGTTAAGCTGCCTTTGCGAGGGTTGATTGAAAATATGAGTGGATTTATTTGCCCTGATTGCGGGCATTGCCATTATCCTTTTGGTCAAGGGGGCGGAGAGAACTTGGCGGCGGAGAGAAATATTTCCTTTTTAGGCGCCTTGCCTTTAGATCCTTTGGTTATGCTGGGAGGCGATCAAGGTCTTCCGGATCAGGCCGGTTCTCCAGCTTGTGAAGAAGCATGGGAGCAAGTTATTGCTAAATTGATGCAAGAGTAAAGACCTTTTGAAAGAAGTGTGAAGGTTTATGAAATGTGCGCAATGCGGACATAAAAATTGCTATAAAATCGGACAAAACTGTTTAGGCTGGTCCGTAGAGGACGTGAAAGAACAGTACCACGGAAGAGATTTGGAAATGATGCAGGCTGCAGCCTGCACGGAAGGCCGCTATTATCTGAAGCTGACCCGTCTGGAAGAAAGTGTAGAATTTGCCAAGCTTTTAGGAACCAAGAAAATTGGGTTGGCTTTTTGCATCGGTTTAGCTGAAGAAGCTAAGTTGATCGAAGCGTATTTTGCCAAGTTTTTTGAAGTTCATTCGGTTTGCTGCAAGGTTTGCGCTATTGAAAAAAATAAACTGGACTTAGAGCCGATAAAAGCCGGTACTAAAGAGGTTATGTGTAATCCTAAAGTGCAGGCTGCGGTATTGAATAAAGAAGCGACAGAATTGAACTTTACCGTGGGCCTTTGCGTAGGGCATGATATGCTGTTTACTTCTGCGTCTGCAGCGCCTGTATCATGCTTAGCGGCTAAGGATCGCGTTATGGCCCATAATCCCTTGGGCGCTATTTATTCAAGGTATTGGCGCAGGAAGCTGGGCATACTGCCGGAGGGGCAGGTATAAATGCCGTTATAAGCATTTGTTTTTTTACAAAGGAATCCGCGAAGGATTATGAACTCCGAAGAGTTTAGCCTTCGTGGATTTTTCTTTTTGAGATGTTTGCCAACATAAGTATATAGAAATGTTTGATAAATATGGCAGAGTTTCATACACTGCATCTTTAATACAGAGAATATCTGAAGTTAGAGTAAGCTTGTTTTTAATTGACAAATCAGAAGAAAGAAAATATGATTAAAATTGAATATGAGCATACGAAGTAGCTAATACACGTAGTTTTGCATAGGATTTAATCTTAGAAAGGATGCTTAATATGCTTTTAGAGGAAAAATTACCCCAAAAGTATGTGTTGCTTCATGGAAATTTTATTACCATGGATGATAGCAATCCCAAAGCGCAGGCAATTGCGGTAAATAGAGGCCGAATAGTTCGCGTTGGCTCTTCAACGGATATGGATTTTTTTCTCGAACAAGGATGGGCGTACTGTGATTTAGGAGGAAAAACAGTTGTTCCGGGCTTTATAGACTGTCATAGTCATTTGGACCTTACTGGAATTATGCATACTGGGTATCAGGTTTCTCATGTTTCGACAATGAAGGAACTAATAACAATGATTCAAACTATAGCGGCTACCGCGCCGGAAGGAGAGAGTATCCTCTTTTTTGGCTTAGACGAAACGAAACTCAAAGAAAGACGAGTTCCAACTAGAGACGATTTAGATCAAGGGTCAACGAAGCATCCGATTGTTTTATTGCATTATACTTGGCATCAAACATTTATTAATTCAAGAGCCATTGAGCTATTTCAAATTACTTCTGAGAAACAAGGTGCTATTACTTATGATGGAGTTTTGACAGGGATTTTAGAAGATCCTTTGGCATTTGAGATCAATAGTGCGGTTATTCGACAAATTCCAGAAGAGAGAATTAAAAAAGGAATTATTCAAGTGGTGAATGAGGCATTGCAACATGGTATTACAACGATTCATACCATGCAAGGAGCAATGGGCCTAGATCAGTTAACCGAAATGATGGTTCGCTTGCAAGAGAAATTGCCTGTTCACTTGTTGTTTTGGGAGCAATCTGATGACGTTGAAAGTGCCATAAAGAATAAGTTGCTACGAATTGGCGGCTGTGGTTCTATGCAAGCAGACGGGGAGGTTGGCAGTAATACTGCAGCTATATTTGAAGGTAATCCAGAGCGGTTAGTGCACAGAGGCTTATTAAATTATTCTCAGGAACATTGGGACCGCCTGATTTTTGAAGCGCATAAGAACCATCTTCAATTTGCAGCTCACGCTGAGGGAGAAGCCGGAATTGAAGCGGTGTTAAGTGCGATGGAACGGGCACAAAAAGTATATAAACGACCGAACAGTCGGCATCGAATTGAGCATATGGAATTACCCACACTAACACAAATGAAGCGCATGGCAAAGCTTGATGTTCTGGCTTCTATGCAGCCTGCTTTTGCTAATATTGCGCAAGAAGAATTTGAGAAACTTACTGAACAGTATGGTGAAAGGCGTATGCGTTTTTTTAATCCGATGCGAAGCGTTCGGGATCTTGGTGTTAAACTAGTGGGCGGGTCCGATAGTCCGGTGACACCCTATGATCCGTTATGGGGAATGCATTGTGCCTTAAACCATCCTGTAAAGGAAGAGCGGCTGTCTGTGCAGGAAGTTTTGAGGATGTTTACAATTTGTGCGGCCTATAGTGGATTTGAAGAAAATGAAAAAGGCACTATTGAAGAAAAGAAGCTAGCCGATGTAGTGGTTTTATCCAAGGATCCATTTCGCGTTGATCCCGAACAATTTTGGCAGTCTGTTAAAGTCAGTGCTGTTTTAGTAAAAGAAAAAATGTATCGTGTAAATAGCTCTAAAAACATATATTTACAAAACCAATAAAAATAAATATAATAATATTTGAAAACAAGAATATAATATCGAGTGTTGTTTCCAGAGATATTAGAAGTGCTTGGTTCGGCGGAAAAAACGCTTAGAGAGCAAATTCAGCATCGTCAGAGGCTATTGACATTGCTGAAGTAATTTAAGGAAATTTGAGGTGGTATTTATGTCGGAAAAACAAAAGTTGCTATTATTAGTAGGGGCGTTTTTATTTGCCTATTGGCTGCCAATGGATCATCCCCGTGTGCAAGGGGCCGTAGTAGAAGGATTTGCCATGTTAGGCGACTATGCTAGAGAACACGTGCTTTTGTGTTTAGTGCCAGCTCTCTTTATTGCTGGAGCGGTGTCCGTCTTTGTGCGCCAGGATGCGGTTATGCGTTATTTGGGGGCGGGCGCGCCGAAACCGATGGCCTATGGAGTCGCGTCGGTGTCCGGGGCGATTTTGGCGGTCTGCTCTTGCACGGTACTGCCTTTATTTGCGGGCATTTTTAAACGCGGGGCTGGCCTTGGGCCTGCTGTTGCTTTCTTGTATTCCGGCCCGGGGATTAACATTTTGGCGATTTCCATGACAGCTCGAGTATTAGGCCCTGATTTGGGTGTAGCCAGGGCGGTTGGCGCTATCTCATTTTCCTTGATTGCTGGACTTTTGATGGCGATGATTTTTCGCAGTTCAGAAGAAAAACGGCAGGAAGTATTTGCCGATGCGGAAGTGGGAGAGTTGCCGCGGCAGCTGTGGCAGGAAATCGTCTATTTTGGGGCGATGATTGGCTTTTTGATTTTTGCCAACTGGGCAAAGCCCATGGGCGATATGGGCTTTGCGATGTCCGTGTATCAAGTTAAGTGGTGGTTGTCTGGCGGTTTCTTGGCGCTTACCTTGTATACTTCGTTTGCCTGGTTTTCCACGGAAGAACGGAAAGATTGGCTGGAAAGCACCTGGACCTTCACTAAGCAAATTATTCCCCTTCTGTTGGGAGGCGTGTTGCTAGCTGGATTTTTACTGGGGCGTCCCGGCCTTGACGCAGGGATTATTCCAGATCATTATGTGGCGGATCTTGTTGGCGGCAATAGTCTGGGAGCGAATTTCTTCGCGGCAATTTCCGGCGCGTTTATGTATTTTGCTACGCTGACGGAAGTGCCAATTCTGCAAGGCTTGCTTGGTTCAGGCATGGGCAAGGGGCCTGCGCTATCCCTTCTTTTGGCCGGACCGGCCCTTAGCTTGCCATCTATGATCGTGTTGCGCCAGATTATGGGTACGAAAATGATGGTGACCTATGTGAGTATAGTAGTTGCTCTTTCGACAATTGTCGGGTATGTGTTTGGCATGATGTAAATCATGAAACAAATAAAATATCTGGGAGGAATTCAATTATGAAGAAAATTGCTATTTTGGGTCCTGGGTGTGCAAATTGTAAGAAGCTTGAAGCGAATACGCGAGAAGCGTTGGCTTCTCTTGGTATGGAAGCGGAAGTGGTAAAAATCACGGATATGAATGAAATTGCGGAATTTGGCTTGGTGAGGACCCCTGCCATTGCGGTAGACGGTCAATTAGTATCTAACGGTAAAGTATTGGAAGCGGATAAAATAGCGGCGTTGCTGCAAAAATAAGAAACAAGTCGAAAGCGGCAAGCTGTCAGAATTGACCTTGTCGCTTTTTTTATTACCAATAAAAGCAACTTACTAATTATAAAAGAGGAATGGATGTAGCATTCTAGAAAATTAGAAAATAATGACAATAGGAGGCGATGAGATGGGGAGTGCTGCGAAAGCTCGGTTTGCTGGCCATATAGTGACCATTCAAGGTACTATTGTTGATGCCATATTTCCGGAAAAATCTCCCCCTATTCATGCTTTACTTAAAACGGGTGCTAATGGGCGCGTATTGGTAGAAGTACTTGCGCACATTGGTATGGGTAAAATTCGCGGCATTGCCTTGGCTTCGACGAGTGGCTTGGCGCGAGGGATGAAAATATATGCGGATGGAACGTCGCTGCAAGCTCCGGTGGGACGAGCTGTGTTATCGCGTATGCTCAATGTTTTAGGTCAGACCATAGACGGGAAAGGTGAACTAGGCGACGTTTCCTGGAAATCCATTTATGGTCCGCCGCCAGTACTGCAAAAACGAGCTACTAATACGGCTGTTTTTGAAACCGGTATCAAGGCTATTGATGTTTTGGTTCCCCTCGAAAGAGGCGGCAAAGCGGGATTGTTTGGCGGGGCAGGTGTCGGCAAGACCGTTTTGTTGACGGAAATGATCCGCAATATGCGAAGTCAATATCAAGGTGTAAGCATATTTTGCGGAATTGGCGAACGCTGCCGTGAGGGGGAAGAATTATATCGTGACATGTGTGACGCAGGAGTACTGCCGAGTACGGTTATGGTTTTTGGCCAAATGAATGAACCTCCCGCTTGCCGGTTTCGAGTAGGAAACGTCGCGCTGACGATGGCGGAGTATTTTCGCGATATAGAGCGGCGGGATGTCCTGCTCTTGATTGATAATATTTTTCGCTTTGTGCAAGCCGGGGCGGAAATATCGGGTCTTTTGGGGCAGATGCCTTCACGACTAGGGTATCAGCCTACTATGAGTACCGAACTATATCAGTTCGAAGAACGGATTTCCACTACTGATGCCGGGGCGATAACCTCGATTCAGGCGGTATATGTACCGGCAGATGACTTTACGGATCCGGCAGTGGTGGGGGTGTTTTCACATTTGTCTTCTTCGATTGTTTTATCTAGAAAAAAAGCCAGTGAAGGTTTATACCCGGCCATTGATCCCTTACAGTCGTCTTCGCAAATGCTGGCGGCTGATATTGTTGGGAAACGGCACTATCAAGTGGCGCGGGAAGTTCGAAAGATTTTAGCGGAATATGAAGAGTTAAAAGATATTATTGCTATGCTAGGCATCGAAGAACTTTCAAAACAAAACCAACGAATTGTATATTTGGCAAGACGATTAGAACGATTTTTGACGCAGCCTTTTGTTACGACAGAAGCGTTTTCCGGCATTTCTGGGAAAGTAGTATCTCTAGAGGACTCTCTTGGCGGTTGTGAAGAAATTTTGCGTGACACGCGGAGAGACTTGCCAGAAGCTGCGTATTACATGATAGGCAGCCTCGCTGATCTTCAAAATGGTCATTTTAAGAAATGAAGGAGAATTCGGGGAGGGACGAAGATGTTTCTTAACATTGTTCTACCGCATCAAATTCTTTTGTCTCAAAAGGATGTGCGAAGGATTGTGGTAGAGAGTCGGCATGGTTCGTTTGGCTTATTGCCACTACGCCTGGATTGTGCAATGCCTTTGTCGTCGGGGATTCTTGTATTTGAAATTGAACAGGGAGAGCAGTATGTAGCCATAGGTCCAGGCGTATTGACCAAAGTGGGTGACCACGTATCGGTTGCGGTGAGTCATGCGATGCATAGTTATGACTTAAAGACGGTAAAGCAGATGGCTTATGTGCAATTCCTAAAAGAAGAAGAACTGCAAAAAGAGGTTCGTACTGCCTTGGCAAAACTCGAGATGGCATTTGCAAGGAATTTTTTGGAGTTAAAACGATATGGCTAAGCATACAGGAGAACAAGGAAATAGCAATAAAAAGTGGCAGCTTTCTGTAGGGAAAAAAGCAGAGCGAAAGGCGCGGTCTAAGTGTGAAAAACGCTTGGTTTGGTTTGGGTTTGGCATGTTTGGGCTAGTAGGGTGGTCGGTGGCGCTTCCGGCTCTTGGCGGCGTGGCCTTAGGTTTATGGCTTGACGAACAATATCCGCGACAGTATTCATGGACATTGACATTATTGTTGGCAGGTCTGGTTGTTGGCTGTATAAATGTTTGGTATTGGCTGGGAAAAGAGCGGTGCAAAATTAATAATACAAAGGATGAGGCTTGAGATGGAGCCATTCGCGATTGCTTTTGCAGGAGGTCTGGCAGCTGGTGGAATTTTTTTTGGTGGGTTATGGTGGACCGTTCGAAGGGTTGTATTTGTAAAGTACCCAGTTAGGGTTTTGCTGGGGAGCTTTATTTTGCGAACAGTCGTTTTTCTAGGGCTCGGAGTTTATTTGTGTGGGGACGATATTTTTCGTATAGGAATATTTGCAGCAGGAGCGCTGTTAGTTCGAACCATTCTTTTACGCCGCTTTGGCGGTTCCAAGAGATGAAAGGCGGAGGGAGGGGAGAATATGAGTCTTACGCCGGACGCGTTGGTCTTTTGGCAATATGGTTTTGTAAAATTGAACCTGACTATCGTGATGACCTGGGTAACGATGACCGTTTTGGTTTTTACCTCTTGGGTAATAACGCGCCAAACGGCTTTGCAAAAAACACCGTCACGGTGGCAAGGCGCGTTAGAAGCAATTGTACTATTTGTGCGTGAGCAAATTCGAGAAATGGGTATTTTGAAAGCGGAGCGGTATTTGGCCTTTCTCACGACGTTGTTTTTGTTCAATCTCGCGTCGGCTCTTGGGGGCCTAATTCCTGGTTATGAATCCCCTACATCGTCCTTATCGACAACCTCTGCCTTGGCTTTACTTGTGTTTTTTGCCGTTCCTATTTTTGGGATTTATGAAAAAGGGATTTGGCGGTATCTAAAACAATATAGTCAGCCTAATGTGCTGCTGCTGCCCTTTAACTTGATTACAGAAGTATCAAGAACCGTGGCGTTGGCAGTTCGGCTATTCGGCAACATGGCAAGCGGCGCTATGCTGGTGGCGATGCTGTTAGCTCTTGCTCCGCTCTTATTTCCAGTGATCTTGCAAGTGCTGGGTCTTTTGACGGGAGTGGTTCAAGCATATATATTTTCTATGCTGGCATTGGTCTACATTGCGGCAGCCGTGAGTAGTCAAGAAAAATAAGGGGGCGGTATGAGTGGATAGTGTTGTTTGGATTGCTGTTATATCTATTGTGGTGGCAGGATTGACTACTGCTATTGGTAGTATTGGACCTGCTTTGGGGGAAGCCAAGGCGCTTTCAACCGCCCTGGCGTCCATTGCGCAGCAACCGGATGAAGCGGGAACTATTACGCGAACCCTGTTTGTGGGGCTGGCGATGGTGGAGTCGACGGCGATTTACTGCTTTGTTATTTCCTTGATTCTTATTTTTGCGAACCCTTTTTGGAACTATGTCATAGCAAATGTTGGAGGCTAAGCTATGTTAATCGACGAGTTTACCATAGGGGCGCAGCTGGTCAATTTTTTGCTTCTGATGTGGCTATTGCAACGTTTTTTGTACAAGCCGTTGCTGGCTGCGATTGAGCAGCGGGAAAGATCCCTAGCCGACAATTTGCGCCAAGCTGAATTAGCCAAAGAAGAGGCGGAGACAGAAAAAAACGTATTTCAAATGAGAACGCAAGAACTGTTACAACGGCGGAGCGAACAGTTGCAATTTGCTAAAGAGGAAGCGGAGCGGGAGTACCAGCGCTTACTAAAGATGGCGAGGGAGCATGCGGACAAACAACAACAGCAATGGGGACAAGCGTTGAAGGCGGAGGAAGAAGTGTTTTACGAACGTCTCCAAGAAGCGGTGCAACGGGAAATGTTGGTACTGGTGAAAAAAATCTTGGCTGATTTAGCGGAAGTCAATCTGGAGGAGCAGATAGTGAACGTATTTCTCAGGCGGCTGCAAGAAAGTGAAGCTGGAAAGAAATTTCTGCAGACCGAAACGTGGGGACCTATTGTTGTAAGGAGCGCTTTTTCTCTAACCGAGGCGACTCGTATAAAAATAAAAGAGGTAATTCAAAAATCGGGAAAAACAGAAGAGAGTTTTGTATTTGAAATCCAAGAAGAACTTCTTTGCGGCATAGAAGTTGTCAACGGTGAGGCCAAGGTCTCGTGGTCGATGGCATCTTACTTAGATGCGATGCAGCAACAAGCCAAAAGCTTTTTCGGAAAGGAAGCGTATGAGGTATGAGCCAGAACCGCTCATTGCTGTTGGCTTTGGAGAAATCCATCTCGGAATTTGAGCGTGTTCGAGAAACTTATCAACCTGTTTTGACGCTGGAACAAGTGGGGTGCGTGCGTTCTTTTGGTAATGGCATTGCTTGGGTTACGGGGCTGGCATCGGTTGAAATGGAAGAACTAGTGCTTTTTCCCGGTGAGGTGCGCGGTATTGTCTTGGATATTGGGGAAGAGCAAGTTGGGGTTATTTTATTAGATCAATCAGCTAGCCTGGCGGCAGGGGCGGAGGTGCGGCGAACAGGGCGTGTTGCGGATGTTCCTGTAGGAGAGGGGTTATTGGGAAGAGTGATTGACCCAGGAGGTCGTCCTTTAGATAACCAAGGGCCGCTTCAAGAGCAACGACGCTTTCCGATCGAAAGAGAAGCGCCCGCTATTTTACAGCGTCAGCCGGTAAAAGTTCCTCTGCAAACCGGGATGAAGGTTATTGATGCGTTGATTCCTATTGGAAGAGGGCAGCGCCAACTCATTATTGGAGATCGACAAACAGGTAAAACTACGATTGCTATTGATACAATTATTAATCAACGTGATAGTCACGTTATTTGTGTGTATTGCGCCATCGGCCAAAGAGGAGCTTCTTTAGCAAAAGTAATTGATGAATTGGTAAAAGCGGACGCTCTTGCTTATACGGTCGTTGTTGTGGCCGAAGGAGGAGCCCCTCCGGGAGTGCGCTATATCGCCCCCTATGCGGCCACTGCAATTGGAGAATACTTTATGGAGCAAGGAAAAGATGTTCTAGTAGTTTATGATGACTTAACCAATCATGCCAACACCTATCGTGAAATTTCTTTGCTATTGCGTAGGCCACCTGGAAGAGAAGCCTTCCCAGGAGATATTTTTTATATTCATTCTCGGATGTTGGAGCGAGCTACAAGACTAAAAGAAGAATATGGCGGAGGTTCGCTGACTGCATTGCCTATTTTGCAGACTGAAGCGCAGAATTTAGCTGCCTACATTCCTACTAATTTAATTTCGATCACAGACGGCCAACTGTATCTTTCGCCAGAATTATTCCGAAAAGGGCTCTTGCCAGCGGTAGATATAGGAAAGTCAGTTTCTCGCGTGGGGGGGAAGGCTCAGCTAGCTGCGTACCGAACGATTGCAGGGGCATTAAAACTTGCCTATTCCCAATTTGAAGAATTGGAAATGTTTTCTCGCTTTGGCACTAAACTAGATGAGCATACCCTTAATACGCTTGCCTATGGAGAGCGTATTAGAATGTGTTTGCTTCAGGGGAAAAATGAATGTCTTCAGGTGCATGAACAAATAGCAGTATTAGTAGCTCTTACTGCCCAGGTGTTTGGAGCGATTCCTCTTGCGGTAATGCCGGAAGCACAGCAAAGAGTGATTGCCGCTGCTGCGCAGATGGAGCCTGCGTTATGTGAAAAAATCTATGCGGGAAAGAGTCTGAATGAATCAGAGTATGAGTCTTTTTTGCTATTGTTGCGAAACGAAGTTGCTTCCTTGGAGGTACATGATGGTGCAGTCAATGGGGGGCTTACACCGTAAAATACAGGTAGTTCAAAAGCTGCAAGATGTTGTTGACACGATGAAGACCATGGCGGCAACCAATATGAGCTTGTATGAAAAAACAGATCAATCGTTAAAAGCGTATACGCAGATTATTGAGAATGGGTTTTGTGCGATTTTACAGCATTATCAACCGCAAGCCGTTATTAGATCAATCAATAAGTGTCCGGCTGGTATCGGCGTAGTGGTTTTTGGTTCTGACCAGGGAATGGTTGGGCGTTTTAATGATGTGCTGGCTAAAATTATTTTGGAGAACGTGCAGCTTTTTTGCGGTGAAATTTATATATGGTGTGTTGGAGAACGATTAGCGCAAAAACTAGAAAATGAAGTAAAAATTCAGAAAATAGAAAGAGTACCAGATTCGCCTCGAAGTATTGCTGCGCTTATTGGCAGGATTTTACCTGAAATCGTCGAGCGGCAAGAATCTGGTAAGTTAGGGAAATTGCTGATCTTTTATAATAAAGCGAACCAAAACATGAGCTACGAGCCTATTGTGCAGCAATTACTGCCCGTGGATATGAATTGGCTTTTGCATCTTAGCAAGCAGCCGTGGCCGACAAAAGCAATACCACAAATTATTAGCAATGACGAGAGTGCGGTAGCTTATTTTATGAGGGAGTATTTGTTTATCACGATGTGTTGGGCCTGCTCCCGTTCCATCATTAGTGAAAACACCAGCAGACTTGCAGTTATGCAACGCGCTTCTAAAAACATTGAAGAACTGTTGGAAGAATTAACGCGAAACTATTATAGTGAACGACAAAATCAAATTGATGCAGAAATGTTCGATGTTATTTTAGGCTACGATGCTTCCCAAAGTGATCATAAATAGTAAAACGATGTATTTTAAGGGGGATTGTCATGTCTAAGGAATGGTATCCGATAATCAATTATGAAAAATGCAGGGAGTGCGGTGTTTGCGTGGAAATGTGTCGCAATCAAGTCTATGATAAGGAGCGAATGCCTAAGCCTTTTGTGGTTAATCCGGAAATGTGTTGTCATGGATGCCATGGATGTGGGAATAAATGTCCCCAAGGAGCTATTACTTATGCCGGTGATGATTTAGGATAGCATCCCCATGGTGTTGTATGATTTTGACAAAGCAGGAATGTTCCATGCACCAATAATATTAGTGAAATGAATGTTTTGGCTAATTAAGAACGGGAGGCTGCCTTATGATAGCCTGGTTGAAGAAATGGCGTCGGCTGCTAGCGGGATTCAGTATATTGGCGGTAATTTTGGGAGCAGGTTGGTTTTTGTACGCGAGAGGACCGTTGGGGCCGACTAAAGTCACGGTAGCCAAGGTCAGCAAGGAAAATCTGAAGCCAGCGGTATTTGGGATCGGCACGGTGGAAGCGCGCTTGTCCTATACCGTCGGACCCGTACAGGCTGGGCGCCTGCTTTTGGCTGCCGTGGACCATGGAGATTTTGTGCAGGCGGGACAGGTGCTGGGTGAGATTGACCCGGTTGATATGAAGGCCAAGCTGCAGTCAGCTTCGGCTGCCACGGCCAAGGCGCAAAGTGCCTTGACCTTTAGTGAAGCGCAGGTTCGAGAGGCGTATAGCCGGAATTCGTTGGCGACAATAAGTGCTAAGCGTTATCAGACTCTGTTTGAGGCACAGGCTGTCAGTGCTGAATTAGTGGAGGTTAAGCAAAATGAAGCTAACGTGGCTCAAGCCAATTATGAAGCGGCGCAGGCCTCGTTAGCGGCGGCGAGAAAAGAGGTGGCGAAAGCCGCAGCGGAGCAAGGCGCAGTGGAAAAACAACTTGCTAATTTGCAATTGGTTAGCCCGGTTAACGGCCTGATTGTCTCGCGTGATGCTGAACCGGGAGCGACGGTTGTTGCCGGGCAGTCCGTATTTCACTTGATCGATCAAAGTACTTTGTGGGTGAAGACACGCATTGACCAGTCGCGTTTTTATGGGATATCCGTCGGGCAGGCGGCTAGTATTGTGCTTCGCTCCAGACAGGATGCCCCTTTGGCGGGCAAAGTCGCGCGTCTGGAGGTGCAGGGGGACAGCGTGACGGAAGAGCGGTTTGTGAATGTGGCCTTTGACGATTTGGGCGAGCTGGTACCGCTTGGAGAGCTGGCCGAAGTTACGATTGATTTGCCAGCGATTGACAATGCGCTTGTAGTACCGACGGCGGCCGTCAAACGCCTTAATAAGCAAAATGGTGTTTGGCTAGTGGATAACGGGCAGCTTCATTTCCAACCAGTGACAATTGGCGCGCAGACGCCGGACGGCAGCACACAAATCATTGATGGCTTAAATCCAGGCGATGCGGTTGTGGTCTACAGTCCTAAACAACCCACAGAGGGAATGAACGTTAGGGTGGAGAAAAAGCCATGATTAACTTGGCAATAAAAGAAATTTCTCATGGCTGGGTCCGCTACGTGTTAACCGGTTTTGGCCTTGGCCTATTGATTGGCGTGACTATGATTATGACCGGTTTGGTGCGCGGTATGATGGATGACGCGCTTTCTCTTGCGCACGGCACCCATGCCGATTTGTGGGTGGTACAAGATGACACTATGGGGCCGTATGCTGAATCATCCACGCTGTACGACGATGTGTACCGCAGTATAGCCGGGCTTCCGGGAGTGGCCGAAGCTAGCAATGTGGCTTATCTGACCGTGCAGGTTCGGTATGGTGACAAAGACGTACGTGCTATGGTCGCTGGATTTGAACATGACAAACCCGGTGAACCGCCATATCTGGTGGCTGGCAGACCCATCAGCAAATCACGTTACGAGGCTATTGCCGACATGAAAACAGGCTTTAAAGTTGGCGATAAGATTAGCATTCGCCGCAATGAATATACGGTTGTGGGCCTTACCGATCGCATGGTATCTTCTGGCGGCGATCCCGTGGTTTTTGTTACCATGCAGGATGCACAGGAAGTGCAGTTTCAAAAAGACAATACCTCCATCTACAATGACCGGAACCGTCTGGCTGCTGATCCACAGCTGAATCGTCCGGGAGTGCCAGGGCTTTTGGATGCAGTAACCAAAGCTCAGCAGTCAAATCACAAAGTGAATGCGGTGTTGGTCAGAGTATTGCCTGGATATGATCCAGATATTGTGGCAGATACGATCAGACGCTGGAAACATTTTGAAGTATATACCTTGGCTCAGATGGAGCAAATTTTGCTCGTCAAGGTGATTTCAAACGCACTTAGGCAATTAGGGATGTTTATGATTATTCTTGCCATTGTCAGCACGGCGATTATTGCGCTTATTATCTATACCATGACGATGGGGAAAATTAAAGAAATTGCTGTTTTAAAACTGATTGGGGCCAAAAATAAAGTGATCGCGGGAATGATATTACAGGAGGCTTGGGGGTTAGGCATTATTGGTTTCGTTGTGGGTAAAATAACCGCCACTTTATTAGCGCCGTTGTTTCCGAAGCACGTTGAATTGCTGTTGTTCGACAGCTTTATTACGTTCATTATCACTTTGTTGATTTGTACGTTGGCCAGTTTGATCGGCATACGCGCCGCGCTGAAAGTAGAACCGGCTTCAGCGATCGGAGGATAAGAGGATGCAGAATAACAAGAAGCTACCTTTGGCTATTCGTATGAAAAATGTGGTAAAAACGTACGGTTCCGGAGCGATGGCCGTACACGCTATCAAAGGAGTCAATCTTGAAGTTTTTCCTGGCGAAGTGGTCGGCTTGATGGGGGCAAGCGGTTCAGGGAAAACAACGCTGTTGCAGTGCCTTGGCGCGGTGATTGAACCAACTGGCGGGAAAATCGAACTGGGTGGCGAGGCCATTTATGACAACGGCTGGCTGGTTGATGATTTGCGTGCGTTGCGCCGGGATAAAATTGGCTTTGTCTTTCAAGCCGCCTATCTGATCCCCTTTCTTTCGGTGTTGGACAATGTGGCGATTTTGCCAATGTTGACCGGACAGCCGAATGAGCAGGCGCGCGCGCGGGCTATGGAATTGTTGACCGTCCTGGAAGTGGAGCACCGGGCGCATGCCAAACCGTCTCAGCTTTCCGGCGGCGAACAGCAACGAGTCGCGATTGCCCGCGCTTTGGCGAACAAGCCGCCGTTTATTCTGGCTGACGAGCCGACAGCGCCGCTCGATAGCGCCCGTTCCTTGATCGTCATGCGTCTTTTAACCAAGCTGGCGGAGCAATACCAGACAGCGATTATTGTGGTTACGCATGACGATATCATCATTCCCCACTTTAAGCGATTGTATCGCTTGCGAGACGGCATCGCCTATGAGGAACAGGGGGAAGGCTTGCCTTTTTCAGAGTGAAGAAACGAAGTGAAGATAATGCTCGTATTTGGAAAATGTGCAATAATGGCGAGAGCGCGGTAGCTGAAAAAGGTAATGCACTGAAAAGCTACTTAAATAACCGTATATAAAGATACTAGCCTTAGAAGATACTTAAGCTCGTGTGAGTAAAAAAATATCCATAGAAAAACATCGCATTTTCAAAGGATCGTTTTGACACTTTGGTAAAAAGGAGTGAACTGGCTATGGCTGCGTGGCCGAATCAAGAAGAAAGAACCGCTATTTTTAATAATGTTTTTACTGATGCAAGCATGAGTCGCTACTATTTGATCATGGTCGTACTTTCTTGTACGGTAGCAACATACGGGCTATTGTCGAACAGCACGGCTGTCGTAATTGGGGCGATGCTGATTGCGCCGTTGATGGGTCCAATTTTAGGGTGCGCGCTGGCGGTGGCTGCAAACAGCCGGTCGCTGCTTTTATTGGCGTTGAAAGCGGAGGCTCTTGGCGGGGTGGCTGCGGTTCTATTGGCGATGGTGTTGACCCTTCTGTTGCCGCGGGCGGAGTTGACTGGCGAGGTGATGGCGCGAACTACGCCTACTATTTTAGATTTGGTGATTGCACTAGCCTCCGGCGCGGCGGGGACCTATGCGATTTGCATGAAGCCGCAAAGTGCGACCCTTCCGGGGGTGGCGATTGCTACGGCGCTGATGCCGCCATTATGTACCGTAGGCATTGGTTTGGCCCAGCAGAATATGAGCGTTGCTGGTGGCGCATTTCTGCTTTTTCTTGCTAATATGGTAGCTATCGTTGTTGCCGCTGTACTTGTCTTTGAATTAGCAGGTTTTGCGAACGGGCACGGACGTGAAAAGGAAGCGGGGGCTCAATCAGCGGTTCGACGTCTTTTCTATCCCGTGTTGCTGCTGGTGCTAATCTCTGTGCCGTTGGCCTTCATTATGTATAAGACATATGCTAAAGCGCATACGGAGCAGATCATTCAAACCTCTCTTGAAGAGTCGCTGGATATGATTGCGCCGCAGTCTACTTTGTTGTCTGCCACCTTTAACGAAGCGGACAGACGCTATGATGTCGAGGCGGCGTTTCGGACCACGAAGGTGATTAGCCCTGAAAATATACGGCAAATGGAGAATTTGCTGGAGCTGCGTCTGGGAAAAGCGGTGAAGGTAAGCGCTGATGTTGTATTGGTGCAAAAAGTGAACGATGAGAAAAATATTGATTCCTTTCAAGCACTGCTTCCTAAGATAAAAGAAAAAGAAATAGTGGAGGTTGTGCGCAGCGGGACGCCTGAAGAAATCATCGAACAGGCGTTAAGGGAAAAGCTGTCGTTGCTGCCTGCTGTGGAATTGGAGGATTATCGCTTCTCTTACCGGCGAGGAAGCAGCACCTATCAGATCGAAGCCTTTGTCGTGAGTGCGAAACCGCTGGAAGAAAGTGTACGTAAATCGCTGCAGGCGGTACTAGAGGAGCGTTTGAAGCGAAGAGTAGAAGTCCAACTGCGTATAAAAGCATCTCCTAAGTCGGCAGCAGAGCTAGAAAAAGCTCCGCAGCAAGCGCCATAAGACGAAGAGAACCCGGACTCCCCTGATGGGATGCCGGGTTCTCTTTATTTGGTTGATTTTACATCCCTAATATACTGGGATATTGTCGCGGAACATGTCAGCGATGATCCCTTCCATGGAATACAGACCAGGAGGCTGTTTTACCAGGAAGTTGGCTGCGAAAATAGCACCTTGTCCGAAGGAAGCGCGGCTGATGCTTTCGTGGCTGAGGCGAATGGTTTGGTTCGGCATGCCAAAAATAATTTCATGGCGTCCTACGATGCCTCCTACGCGAATCGAGTTAACATGTTCGTCATCTAGCTGCAAGAGTTTGGCGATCTTTTTGGCGGTGCCTGATATTTCGGGTTTTTTTTTGAAATGTTCTTCTACGACTTCAATATCGGCGTGAGGTGCGATCTTTTGCAAAATTTGGGCTGCAATCAATAAAACGTTGATCCCCAGGGTGATGTTAGGAGAGTAGAGAACTGGCGTTTTTTGGGCTAAAGACTCTAATAAAGCAAGGTCTTCTTTTTCATATTGAGAGATAGCCGAGACAATAGGAATGCTTTCTTCAGCGGCGTGTTGATAGGCGTGAACGCCGCGCGAACTGGAGAAATCAACAAGAACATCGACAGGATGCTCGCGAAAGAAAGAAGGTCCGATGTCTTCAATAGAAATAATTTCACCAGCGTCGCATTCCTGTCCTAACAAGCGGCTGGCATACTTATGGTGATCGGCGGTGCTTTTGCGCACTACCCAGGACAAGTCAAAGCGCTTGTCGTTTAAAAATTCGTTGGCCACCAGGCGGCCGGTTTTGCCAAAGCCCCAGAGTCCTACTTGGATTGGTTTCAATGGAAGTCCTCCTTTTTTTACGCCGGCGAGGTTAGCTGACGGATTCGGGCGAAAAGAGATACGCCCTACCTGAATGTTCAGGATTCACCCCGAGAATGGGTCCCCCGCTTCCAATTTTGGAATTAGGCGCTTCTTATATGCATTACCCGACTTGCGGGAATACAGCGAAGAAAACAAAAAGAGCCCTTGGTGACAGGCTCCTCCTAAAAAACACATATACCATTTGTAATCATGATAACACAATAGTTGTTCTTTAGTCAAATTTGTCAATGGAGAATTAATTTTGAAAAGAAAATTAAAAATAAACGGGAGCGGGAGGAGAGGCGTGGTACAATAAGAAAATAGAAAACTAGGGAGAGATTAGTTTATGCGCAAGTATCGAGTGAGTAGCGCCTATGGAGCACTGTTACAGTGGCGTAATTTTCGTTTTAAGCTGTTTGCGGAGAGCGTTTTGGTTGGTGCGGCGGCAGGCGGAGTTGTAGTCTTCTTTCGATACGCCTTAGAAAACGCGGAAGTCCTGAGAAGTTTTTTATATCAGATGGCGATAAAAGACACATCTTGGCTAGCGATATGCGGCTGGATTAGCTTATCCCTTTTGGTCGCAGGGATTCTTCATGCCCTAGTTGCTTGGGAGCCGATGGCGTCAGGCAGTGGTATTCCACAGGTGAAAGGAGTATTGGGCGGTGTTATGCGCATGCCGTGGCTGCGCGTACTGGTTGCTAAGCTTGCAGGCGGCGTGACGGCTATTGGGGCAGGGCTTTCTTTAGGCCGAGAGGGGCCATCCATTCAGTTGGGCGCGGTGGTTGGACAAGGTATTAGCCGTCTATGGGGAAGAAGTCGCATGGAGGAGCGTTATTTGTTGACCAGCGGGGCTAGCGCCGGTTTGGCAGCGGCATTTAATGCGCCCCTGGCAGGGGTTGTATTTTCTTTAGAAGAGCTACATAAGAATTTCTCACCGGCGGTGCTTGTATCCGCGATTACGGCGTCATTGACAGCGACAGTGTTGTCGCAATATTTTTATGGTGAGAACCCTGTTTTTACATTTACTGGAGTTCCAGTGTTTCCAGTGGCTAGCTTTGGGATTCTGCTGGTGCTAGGCGTGGGGATGGGTATTCTCGGCGCGGCATTTAATAAAGGGTTGCTGGTGGCGGGAAGTCTTTTCGAAAAGCTGTTGCCGGTGTCCGCCTTTTCCAAAGCGTTGCTGCCCTTGGCTTTTGCCGGAGTATTTGCGCTGCTGTTGCCGGAGATTTTGGGAGGCGGCAACGGTCTGGTAAATGAATTGACAGTAACGAATTTTGGGTTCTTGTATTTGCTGTCTTTGTTAGCGGCTAAATTTTTCTTTACGCTTATTAGCTATGGTTCTGGTGTTCCAGGGGGCATCTTTTTGCCCATGCTGGTTATTGGAGCGCTAGGAGGAAGCTTATTTAGCTATGGGTTTGTTCAGTTTGGACTTCTTGATTCGTTTTATAGCGCCAATATAATAATTTTCTCTATGGCGGCATGTTTTGCAGCAGTTGTAAAATCTCCTATTACCGGAAGTATTTTGATTATGGAAATGTCTGGGGCTTTTCACCATATGCTGCCATTGGTTTTTGTGTCTGTGATTGCGTATTTAACGGCGGATCTGCTGCGTGTACAGCCTATATATGAAGTTCTTTTAGAAAAAGCATTACTTAAGCAGGGTAAAAGAAAAGCCGAAAGCGTCCAAGCTTTGCGCAGTATTGTGGAAGTGCTTGTCTGTGTGAATTCAAAGCTGGCAGGCAAGCAGGTGAAACAAATTTCCTGGCCGTCTTCGTGCTTGTTATTTACTATTCGTCGCGGAGAATCCGAAATTGTGCCTAAAGGTGAAACAAGGATAGAAGCTGGAGATTATTTATACGTGGCAGTGAAAAACGAGCAAGTGGAAGCCTTGAAAAAAATGGCGGCAGAAAGCGTTAAATAAAGAGATTATGATATGGAAATGTAAAATAGGCATTTGCTAATTTGTTTGACGAATTCAACAGGGGCGGATATACTAAGAATAAATTTAATATGGGTATTGTTAGGAGGAGCCTGTCACCAAGGGCTTCTCCTATTTTTTTATAGGTATTATGAGGAGGCGTTGTTTTTGCAAGAGGTTTTATTTTATGGGTCGATCTTGATTTTTGTCGTTACGTATGGCTTGATTATTTGGGAAAAATATCATCGAATGGTTGTAGCTATGAGCGGCGGGAGTATTATGCTGCTATTTGGTTTCCTAAATCAGGATACTGCAATCAAAGAGGCAATAGACTTCAATACGCTGGGATTGCTGATTGGCATGATGATTTTGGTAACCATTACTCGGAGGACGGGCGTGTTTGAAGCCGTAGCCATATGGGCCGCAACCGTGACTGAAGCCTACCCACTTCGTCTGTTGGCTCTTTTGTCTGCAATCACAGCTGGCGCATCGGCTCTACTTGATAATGTGACTACGGTTTTGTTAATTGTGCCGGTTACCATTACCCTAACGGACAAGCTTAATATTAACCCGCTTCCCTTTTTGATTTCGGAAATTATTGCGTCCAATATTGGAGGAACAGCTACACTTATTGGAGATCCGCCGAATATTATGATTGGCAGTGCTACTGGATTAAGCTTTAATGCCTTTGCCAGTAACTTAGCGCCTGTGAGTATTATCATTTTATTGGTAACTCTGCTGTTTTTACTCTTTCTATATCGAAATGATTTGCAAGTAGAAGAAAAAGATCGGCTTCAAGTGTTGAAGTTGAACTATAAAGACGAGATTAAAGATAGCGCGCTTTTAAAAAAGTCATTGCTGGTCTTGGGGCTAACGTTAAGCGGCTTTGTTTTCCATAGTGTTTTGCATTTGGACTCCGCAACGGTAGCGATGTCAGGCGCCATATTTTTGATGCTGATTAGTAAGGAAGAGCCCGAAGAGATACTGCTGAATGTAGAATGGCCAACTATTTTTTTCTTTATCGGTTTGTTTGTTCTCGTTGGAGGCCTAAAAGCAAGCGGGGTTGTTGGAGCGCTTGCGCAATGGGGGTTGTCAGTGACACAGGGGCAAGTCATGGAAACTGCATTGTTAATGTTGTGGTTGTCAGCGATTGCCTCGGCTTTTATTGATAATATTCCTTTTGTGGCAACGATGATTCCGATGTTGCAAGAAATGGCTCAATTATCGGGAGGGAATTTAGAACCTGTATGGTGGTCTTTAGCTTTGGGAGCTTGCTTGGGAGGAAATGGAACGTTGATAGGGGCTACTGCTAATGTTGTTGTGGCAGGGATTGCTGAAAAAAATGGCATTTTGCTTTCATTTAAGCACTATTTGAAAATTGCTTTCCCGCTTATGATCGGCTCTATTTTGATTTCTCATGTTTATGTGTACCTAAGATATTTCTGTGTTTGATTTATTATGATTTGGTAATTTCAAAATCTAGATAAGTTGACATGCTTACGATAGAAGCCTTAATTTCGTCAATAATCTTGGTGAATTAAGGCTTTTATTTATTTTTAATGTCAGCAAAATAGAGGAAATGAATGTCTTTTATAAGAATTATTCAAAATAGAGAATGAGTGTCTTGGCGGCTTAAAGAAAGGATGATCGCATTGCTGAAAACACAGAAAAAGCTTGCAGGTATAATTGCCTTAGTTGCGGTTGCGGCGGTTATCTTGATTGTTTGGAACAGGCCAGAAACAAAGAAGCCAATAGAACAGCGGGAGCAGATAGTTCAGCAGGCGTTGGCGGTAGAACGCGTACAGCTCAGCAATGCGGTTCAATACTATGAAACCTCGGGAACGGTGAAGGCCAACGTGGTAAGTAAAGTAGCGCCGAAAGCCATGGGGCAGGTCACTGCGCTGTACGTCAAGGCCGGGGACCGTGTTAGAGCCGGGCAGGTTCTGGCAGAATTACAGGACGAAGAAATTTTGCAAAAGATATCGGCTGCCGAAGCAGGCGTACGGGAAGCGCAAAAAGGGCTGCAAGTGGCGGTGCGGAATCGGTCTTTGCAAAAAAATACAAGCGAGCGCTATGAAGAGTTATATCGTCAAGGGGCTATCTCTCAACAGCAAGTGGATGAAGTTCGCACGCAAAACGATGTGGCCTCGTTAATGAGCGAGCAGGCGCAGGCGGCGATGGAACGAGCCATGGCCAGTGAGAAAGAAGCGCGGGCGTATAGCAAATTAGTGGCTCCTGTAAGCGGGATTGTGACAGAGAAAAATTTGGAGCTTGGTTCGATGGCCCTTCCGGGAGTCTGGGCGTTGGTAGTAGAGGATGATCAATCGTTTTTAGTGGAGTGTTATGTGGACGGAGCCTTAAACTCGCAGTTGCAAGTAGGCGGTGCTGCGCTGATCGAAGTTGAAGGCCTTGGAGAAAGCTTGCAGGGGGAAATTATAGAACTGACCCCGGCTGTGGATGCGGCCAGCCGTTCTTTTTTAGTGAAGGTTGCGCTGCCGAGAGTGGCGCTTAAAACAGGCATGTATAGTAAAATTCGCTTTCCCCTTGGAGAGCGGCAGGCGGTTTTGCTGTCCCAGGAAAGCCTGGTTGCTAAAGGTCAACTGACCGGGGTGTATGTTATGGATGCGAATAAGAAGCTTTGGTATCGGCTGGTGCGTACTGGACGCAAAGAAAATGGCCGCGTGGAGATTGTCTCCGGCGTGCAGCCGGGAGAATACGTTGTAGTTCGCGGCGTGGAAGCGGTGAGTGACGGAGCGATGGCCGGCGAGGTGACCGGCCTATGAAAAAATTAGGATTTGCCGGCAAGCTGGCTCAGGCTTTTATTCTGTCTAAATTGACGCCGCTGCTGGTGCTTGCTTCGTTGTTGCTGGGCGGCTTTGCCACGTCGTTGACGCCGCGCGAAGAAGAACCGCAGATTGTCGTGCCGATGATTGATGTGGCCGTAACCTATCCAGGAGCTTCGGCGGAGGAAGTGGAAAACCGGGTTACCAAACCGATGGAACAGCTGTTGTGGGAGGTTCCGGGCATTGAATACGTTTATTCCATGGCAAAGCCGGGGAACAATCTGACTATTTTGCGCTTTCGTGTAGGGGAAAATGCGGAAGACAGCCTGGTGCGGGTATATAACAAATTGATGTCCAATTATGACCGGATTCCTCCGGGCGTATCGCAGCCCATGGTGAAAGTGCGCTCGATTGATGATGTACCCATTTTAACCCTTACTTTTTGGAGCGCTCGTCCCGGCTATTCCGGGTACGAGCTGCGGCGAGTAGCGGCGGAGGTTGCCGAAGAGCTGAAAAAAGATGAGGACGTATCGGAAATAGCCATTATCGGCGGCCAAAAGCGGCAAATTCGCGTGGAACCGGATCCGGCTAAATTGCGTGCGTTTCAGCTTCCTCTTGCCCAATTAGCGGACAAGCTGCAGCAGGCTAATGTTCAGCTGCAAAGCGGCAATGTGCAATCAGGAAATCAAGAGCAGCGCCTGGAAGGCGGCCATTTTTTAAAAAGCGCGGAAGATGTTGGCAATATCGTGGTTGCCGTGACGCAGCAGCGGCCAATTTATCTAAAGCAAGTCGCTTCGATTGCAGATGGCCCGGCTGAACCGGAGCAATACGTATTTATGGATCAGGCCGCTGGGAGCGCCGCCAAGCTGCAGGCAGCTAATGGACCCTATGAGGCGGTGACTTTGTCGGTAGCCAAGAAGAAAGGCGCCAATGCGACAGTGATTGCCGAAAGGGCCCTGGCGAAATTGGAAGCTCTCCACGGCAAGGTGCTGCCGCTTGATGTGCAGTGGACGGTTACTCGCGATTATGGAGAGACGGCGAAGGAAAAGTCCAATGAGTTGCTGCAGCATATGCTGATTGCGACGGTATCCGTAGTGCTGCTGATCGGCTTTACCCTAGGCTGGCGAGAAGCTGGGGTTGTCGGCGTGGCGGTGCCTACGACGCTGGCTTTGACGCTTTTGGTAACCTATCTGCTGGGGTATACCCTGAACCGGGTCACCTTGTTTGCGTTGATTTTTTCGATCGGTATTTTGGTGGATGACGCCATTGTCGTGGTGGAAAACATTCACAGGCGTTTCGTACTGGCGGGCAAAGCAGACGAGGAGATTGCCTCCGCCGCAGTTGACGAGGTTGGCAATCCGACCATTTTGGCGACTTTGGCGGTTATCGCGGCGCTGCTGCCTATGGCCTTTGTCTCCGGCCTAATGGGGCCGTACATGAAGCCCATTCCGGTAGGAGCGTCGGCGGCCATGCTTTTTTCCTTGTTAGTGGCGTTTATTGTAAGTCCTTGGTTGGGGTATCGCCTTTTAAGGGGAGTCTCGCATGGAGCGGCTGGGAGTAAAGGGCGTTTGCAGCAGGGCTATGAGGCGTTGTTGGAGCGGCTTTTGCAGGAGAAAGTGCAGCGGCGGAAAGCGATAGGCGCTATTGGACTACTCTTGGTACTGGCGGTGGCCCTAGTTCCCTTAAAAGGCGTAGAAGTGAAAATGCTTCCTTTTGACAATAAAAGCGAGCTGCAGGTTATTATTGACATGCCGGAAAACAGCTCCCTCGAGAAGACGGCCGCCTTGACAAGGGAACTTGGCGCGTATCTGCGTACGGTGCCGGAAGTTACGAATTTTCAAAGCTATGTAGGGACGGCTTCGCCGTATAATTTTAACGGTTTGGTGCGGCATTATTTCCAGCGCTCCGGCAGCAGCAGCGCGGATATTCAGGTTAACTTTGTAAGCAAAGGAGAACGGAGCGAGCAAAGCCATGAGTTAGCGAAGAAGCTGCGACCGCGCTTAGAGGAGATCGGTTTGCCTTATGGGGCGCGTTTGAAAGTGGCCGAGGTTCCTCCCGGACCGCCGGTGCTTAGTACGCTTGTGGCGGAAGTGTATGGACCAGCTCCGGAGGGAAGAAAACAGGTAGCTGCTGAAATTCGCGACATCTTTAAGCGCACGGACGGAGTGGTGGATGTCGATTGGTATGTGGAAGAAGACCAACATAAAACCTTTTTTGAGGTGAATCAGGAAAAAGCGGCCTATCATGGCCTTAGTCCGCAAAGCGTGGCGCAGCTGCTGCAAATGGCTATTAGCGGCAGCGTTGTGGGCCAAGCTCATTTGGAAAAAGAAAAGGAGCCGGTAGAACTGCTTTTGCGGCTTCCGTATGCGGAGCGGTCTTATTTGGAAACAGGGCATCTGGCGCAGTTGACTCTGCCCAGGAAGGATGGCAGGGCGGTTCCTTTGTCGGAACTGGTGGTACAGAAAACCGGTATTGAGGACAAAACCATCTACCACAAAAATTTAAAGCCTGTAACCTATGTGGTGGGCGATGTTGCTGGCAGCATAGAAAGCCCTGTGTATGCCATCTTGGGGATGAAGGAGAAAGTCGGCGATATTCAAGTGCCTTCAGGACCGAAGCTGCAGCAGTACTCGGCGATTCAGCCTTGGCTGGAAGACAGCTACGCCATGAAATGGGACGGAGAATGGCATATTACCTATGAAGTCTTTCGGGATTTGGGAGTGGCCTTTGCGGCGGTGCTGGTGCTTATCTATGTTTTAGTGGTGGCCTGGTTCAAAAATTTCTGGACGCCCTTGGTGATCATGGCGCCGATTCCGTTGACACTTGTTGGTATTTTGCCGGGACACTGGCTGTTTGGCGCTTTTTTCACCGCTACCTCTATGATTGGTTTTATTGCCCTGTCCGGGATTGTCGTCAGAAACTCTATTTTATTGATTGACTTTGTGCAGGAAGAAGGCAGTGAGGGCAAGGAACTGCGGCAAGCACTGGTTGAGGCGGGCTCAGTCCGTTTTCGGCCCATTGTTCTGACTGCCGCCGCGGTGGTTGTTGGCTCTTTTGTCATGCTCTTTGATCCCATCTTCCAAGGCTTAGCCATTGCCATGATGTTTGGAGCTGTGGCGGCGACGGCGTTAACCTTGGTAGTTGTGCCGCTGCTGTATTTTGAGTTGTTTGGATAAACCGATTAAAGAGGAGACAATCAATATAGGTGATAGAAAGGAGAATTCGGCATGAAGGAGATAGCTTGGCGTCGAGTAGCATCTTTACTATCGTTGTTTTTGTTTGTTTTCGCGGTGTTGACAGGGATTGTGCTTTATATAGTACCGCCAACGCGGGTAGCGAATGCCTTAGCTTGGACTTTCTTGGGATTTAGTAAGGGAGAGTATGTGCGGGTGCATACGATCGCCTCGTTTTGCTTTTTGATGGTGGGAATTTGGCACATATGGTTCAATTGGGAGGCTTTAAAAGAATATTTACTGCCGCAAAGCAAGGAGAAATGGAGAAGCGAGCCGTTGCTGGCGGCAGGTATGGTTGTTTTGCTTATGGCGGGAACGGTGGCGAATGTGTGGCCAGTTTCTGCGGTTATGGATTTTGGGCAAACCGTGAAGGAGAGTTGGGGCGGGCCAGGAGGCGGAGGTGTAAGAGAAAGAGGCGGACATGATATAAATGTAACCATGACCTTAGCGGCATTTGCCACGGAAAATCATAAGGATGTAAGAGGCCTGGTGGAAAAGCTGGCGCGTAAGGGTTGGAAGGCGCGAGGCAATCAGACGATTGCGGACATTGCCAAACAGAATGGAGTTGCGACAGAAGAGATTATGAAGGAATTGCAGTGAAATTAGAAAACATGAAAAATAAAAATGCCCTCTAGTTAACCTTCACTAGAGGGCATTTTAGGGACAGTAAGAGCTATTCAACATGTTTGAGCACCATGCCAAAGAGTTCGGCATACTTTTTGTAGCTTTCCCAGATCATGCGAAATAATCTTTTCATGGTGTGCACCTCCTTTGGATAAAATCATTTCCTACTTATAGTATACTCTGTTTGATGACTTTTGTTATAAAAAAAGACAATTATTAACAAAAAATTAACGCTGTTATTCTGCCCTTCTCCTGCATACCCTCAGTGGATGTCGGTTCTCTTGTTCAATATTTTTTCGTGCCCTCACTCTACTCCTGCTCAATTATCCCATTGCCCCTATAAATTTTCAGGAAAAGGCTCTTCAAGGCGTTGTGAAGGCTATGCAGGACGTGCTAAACTATATACATAGTGCATAAAATGTACATAGGTGTATTTCTCGAGGTTCTGCTGAAATACATTGCGCCAGTAATGCCCAGGGAAAGAGCGCCTTTGTTTAGCACAATGGAATTTAGGAGGTAGCTGCTTTGATTTCTAAGATGTATAAAGATATGTTGAATGCGCGTTCCGTTATTCGTGAATTTGCAGAGTATGCGGGAAAGCGTGGCGCTGAGATCGGCTATGAGAATGTATTTGATTTTAGTCTGGGCAATCCGTCGGTGCCGGCGCCGAAAGAGTTTACGGAAGCGATGATCCGGCTGTTGCAAAATGAACCGGCAAGCAAATTGCATGGCTACAGTCCTACTCTTGGAAATCCTCAGTTTAAAAAGGCGGTTGCCGAGTCTTTGAATAAGCGTTTTGGCATGGAGTATAAGGCGGAACATATTTTTCCCACCAGCGGCGCTGCGGGCGCGCTGGCTCATGCGGCGCGCTGCGTGAGCGGCGAAGGCGACGAGATCATTACCTTTGCTCCTTTTTTTCCGGAATATATTCCCTATATAAATCATATGGGTTCTAAGCTCCTTGTGGTACCGGCTAATACGGAAGACTTTCAGATTAATTTTGAAAAATTTGAGGAAGTGCTTTCGGAGAAAACATCGGCTATTTTGATTAATACACCTAACAATCCCTCGGGAATTTCTTATTCGGCCGAGACTCTTAGCCGATTGGCGTCTATTTTGAAAGCTAAGCAGGAAGAATACGGACATGAGATTTTTATTCTTTCCGATGAACCATATCGTGAAATCGTGTTTGACGGCAAAGAAGCGCCGTATGTTTCGAAATTCTACGATAATACCTTGTCCTGCTATTCTTTTTCCAAGTCCCTTTCGCTGCCTGGGGAACGCATTGGCTATGTAGCGGTCAATCCTACATGCAAGGACGCGGCATTGATGTCTCTGCTTTGCGGCCAAGTATCCAGAGGAACAGGGCATAATTGTCCGGCGTCTTTGATTCAAATGGCTGTAGCCGAAGTGATTGATATGACTTCTGATATGGCTGTCTATGAAAAAAACATGAATTTGATTTATGACAAACTGGTCGAACTGGGCTTCACTGTCGTCCGTCCGGGCGGGACCTTTTATATTTTCCCCAAAGCCTTGGAGGAGGATGCATCTGCTTTCTGCAAAAAAGCGCTAAAATACGATTTGATTTTGGTTCCCGGTGACAGCTTTGGCTGTCCTGGCTTCTTCCGTATGGCCTATTGCATTGATACGGAAAAAGTAGAACGGGCCTTGGTAGCTTTGGACAAATTTGTAAAAACAGAATATCGCTAAAATCAAAAAGAAGGAGGCTTCGACCGCGAAACGGTTGAAGCCTCCTTCTTTTTGCGCCGTTGTTCCTAGAAAGAACAGGGTGCGTTCAAAATTTAAGGGTTTAGGGGTTTTGAAGCATTCGTTCCTCTAGCGCTTTGGCCAATTGGTCAGCGCAGGAGGTTTGGTTGCGGCAGATATTTCCTTTAAATTTCGCAATAACATCCACAATCGGCATGCCGTCAATCAAAGTACTGATGGCTTTGAGATTTCCAGGGCAGCCGCCGATGAAATTGACGTCTTTTACAGTGCCGTTTTCGATGTTGAATTGTATTTCTTTAGGGCAAACTCCTTGGGGAATATAGCGTTCCATAGGTGCAACAACTCCTGTTTCATTAATATATAGTGCCCCAAATTTAGATGAAAAGATTGACATTGGCATCTTCGGCTTCGTTGAGGTAGTAGCCGACGCCGCCGATTTTTACGCCGTCAAGCAATTCTTCTTTTTGGATGCCCATAACGTCCATAGACATTTGGCAGGCGACGATTTCAATACCTGCTTTTTGGGCGGCGTGCATTAAGTCTTCCAAAGAGGCGATGTTTTTATCTTTCATTACTTTGCGCATAAGCTGTGTGCCCATGCCCAGCATGTGCATGTTGGACAGTTTCAAATTGGTACTGCCGCGAGGCATCATCCAGCCGAACATGCGGTCAATGAAGCCTTTAACGACAGGGACGTCTTCCGGCTTGCGCAAGATATTGAGTCCCCAAAAGGTGAAAAACATGGTCACTTTTTTACCCATGGCGGCCGCGCCGTTGGCGATGACGAAAGAGGCCAGGGCTTTATCCAGGTCGCCGCTAAAGACAACGATGGTTTTGTTATCCTTGGCAGCTGCTGAAGGCGCAGAAGCGGAGGCGGTCACGCCGCCTTTTTGAACGGTTGCCGTGATGATGCCTTTTTCTTTCTTTAATTCCAAGAGCCGATTGCCGGTACGGTGGCACCAGGCGCGGATATCTTCAGAAAAGCCAGGGTCGGAAGCCGTTATTTCTAAAATTTCTTCTTCGGCCATGCCGTCCAAGGTTGTTTTGACCTGCATCAGCGGGCCGGGGCAGGAGAGTCCGCAGGCATTAAGGGAGCGATGGTTTTTTTTTTGCTCCGCTTTTACTTCGCGGACGGTTTGAGTTTCCGTATCAATTTCGACGCCGCAAGGGGCGGCAGGTTTATTAGGAAGCTGTACGGAGGCCGTTTTATAGCCGCCTGTCATGTTTTTCACGCGGAAGCCGTGCTGGGCTAGAATGCGCGAAGCGATATAACCGCGCAGACCCACTTGGCAATAGGCCAGGATCAGCTTGTCCTTGTTTAATTCTCCCAGACGCTGCCTTAGGTCGTCAACAGGAATATTCAAGGCGCCGGGAAGATGGCCATTGGCAAATTCCGCTTCGGTGCGCACGTCGAGCAGGATGGATTGGCTGCGATCAAAGGAGGAAAGCTGCTCATACGTGAAGACATCGGTTA
Source organism: uncultured Anaeromusa sp. (assembly GCF_963668665.1). NCBI lineage: Bacteria > Bacillati > Bacillota > Negativicutes > Selenomonadales > Sporomusaceae > Anaeromusa > uncultured Anaeromusa sp. The sequence goes on from NZ_OY764902.1 coordinate 401,318, forward strand.
GACCGGCGAGAATGTTTTCTGCGGCAAAGCCAATCATGTTGACGGGGTCTTTGGCGGAAGAATAAGGTGGCGCATAAGCCAATTCCAGCTCGGTCAGGTCGGCTACAGTACCTTTGAGGCGAAGCACTGCGGCGATAACGTCGATGCGTTTATCTACGCCGTCTATTCCTATGGCTTGGGCGCCCAAGATGCGGCCGGAGTCGTCAAAAAGCAGCTTCATCGTCAACGGCAGAGCGCCTGGGTAGTAGGAGGCATGCGAGTTGGGGTGTAGATACACGGTGCGATAGCTTTGGCCCGTACGCTGCAGAGTGCGCTCGTTATTGCCAGTGGCGGCGGCAGTGAGGTTGAATACTTTTAAGATGGAAGTCCCCTGGCTGCCGGCAAAGCGGCTAGGGATGCCGGCGATATTGTCGGCTGCGATGCGGCCTTGCTTATTAGCAGGACCGGCCAAAGGAATGGCTGTAGGCTTGCCGTTGACGAAATCAATGACTTCGATGGCGTCGCCGACGGCGTAAATGTCAGGTTGATTGGTGCGCAGGTGCTCATCGACAATAATGTGTCCGCGCGAGCCTAGTTGAATGCCGCTGCTTTTTAAAAAAGCTGTATCCGGGGTGACGCCAATGGCCAAAATAACCAAGTCGGCTTCTAAACGGGTGCCGCTTTGCAGGGCCACGATAATGCCTGCATCTGTGGTTTCAAAAGAGGCGACGCCGTCATTCAAATACAGGTGAACGCCATTTTCCTGCAGCTCTTTTTCAGCCAGCATGGACATTTCGCTGTCGAAGGGCGCTAGAATGTGCGGGGCTGCTTCCGCCAGGCTGACTTCCAGGCCGCGTTCGCGTAAATTTTCCGCCATCTCGATGCCGATGAACCCGCCGCCGATCACGACGACGCGGCGGCTGTCTTCGCGGTCGACGAACTCTTTGATTCGATCCGTGTCTGGAATGTTGCGCAAAGAGAAAATGCGAGGACTGTCGATACCGGGGAGATTAGGGCGTATCGGCTTGGCGCCGGGGGAAAGAACGAGGGCGTCATAGTTTTCTTCATAGACGCCTTTGTCACGGCTGGAGACGGTAACTGTCTTTTTGGCCGGGTCAATGGCGGTAACTTCGCTATAAACGCGAACGTCGATGGCGAAGCGGGCTTGCATAGCCGCCGGCGTTTGTACCAAAAGATTGCCGCGTTCCTGGATGGTTTCGCCAATATAGTAGGGCAGGCCGCAATTCGCGAAGGAAATATGTTCATCCCGTTCGAAAAGGATAATTTCCGCTTGTTCGTCTAAACGGCGCAAACGAGCGGCAGCGGACGCGCCTCCGGCGACGCCGCCAACAATTAAAACTTTTTTACTCATAAAATAGACCTCCTTGTTAATTATCATACTAAGAATCGCACTTGGTGGGCGATTTTATTTGGAATCGGGGAATAAAACATGGATAAGCTGTACTACTATAGGGTCGCTGACTTGGTATTGAACTTCCAGGCCCTTGCGAGTGCCTGTGATAATACCGGCGGCGCGCAATTTCTGGAGATGCTGCGAGATTGTAGATTGCGGCGCTCCTAAGCATTCTTGCATATGCGAGACGTTGCAGCCGCCTTTTCGAAGCAGACCACGGACTATGCATAGGCGCAAGGGGTGAGCCAGCGCTTTTAACAGCTCGGCTAGATCGAGATAGGCTTTTGTATTTGCGTCCATTGCCGTTTTTCCTTTCACATCGCTATATCTGATTATTACGATATAAGGATAACTCTTGCGGAGGTATCTGTCAATAGGCTGTATTTGCTAATATATCAGCGAAGCAGAACTAATACTAAGGAAGACTAAAAGCAGATTTTTTCAAGTCAAGAAGAACCAGGAAAAGGCAAGCGACTTAAACACCTGGTAACTAACTGATTTTTCCGTTTTTAAAAGATTGACTTATTTGCTGATTTGGTTCATATTGTAAGTAAGAACTAGAAATAGGCTAACTTACGTTCTCTGAAAAGAAAGGGGGAAGTACAATGAAAGATATGGAATTGGTAGGAACGGTTTCTTGGAAAGTTGTGAATGCCTGTGAGGGCGAGTGGGATGCAGATGAGATGATTTTGCATAGAAATGGACATTTCTACTCCTTCCGTAATGGTTCAGAGCCGGTGCTTCGTCCGGAGATTACGACGATGGAAGAAGCGTTGGCTCTTTGTACGGAACGGCCCCGTGACGTGGTGGAATGCTGAGAGGTTCCTACGAGGTGCAAAGTGGACATGCCTTAGGAGAAACAGTAAGATAGAACGGGATATAAGAGAATAAGAAAGCTCCCCCGGTGCATGCGCCGGGGGAGCTTTCTTTAAGGCAACCGATTCTTGCGGTAGTGCTCAAACATACATGCCAAGGCGAGGATGAGTGCCAAACCGCCCCAGAGTGCGGTTTTTGTCAATATCTCCAATCGTTGTCGTTGGGCGTCGGCGATCCGCTGCTGCAGCTCTCGCAACGGTGGAGTGTGCTTGGGATTGGGAGAAAAGAAGTGTTCCAGCTCCCGTTGTTCCGCTTTTTTTAAGGACCATTCAATAAAGTCTCGATTGACATCTACGGTGCCTTTCACTCGTTCGTATTCGCCGCGCAGTCTGATAACTTGCGCTTGCAGACGTAGTTGCTCCGCTTGCCAGTATTCTTCTTCCTGCGGCGTTGGCGGCGGCTGCGCTGCAGGAGCCATTAAGGCGCTTTGATAACGTTGGATATCATAGCTGCAGTAGGCATAGGCAAAACCAAGCGCCGCAATATAGAGAATAAGGCAGCAAATGACTTGGAAGCGATATATATTCAAACCTAAACATCTCCTATTATTGAACAAAGTAAGGTTTCGTAATAATTTTAACACTATCCATTTCGGTTACGAAAGGGAATTTTCCTGCCGGAAGCTGTGAGATGGCAGGATTTTTGCGAGACTATGTTCAAATACTATGTATACGCAGAGCAGTTCTAAGGAGGAGCAGTTATGGAAGAGAAAGTGCAGTGGTTGAAACAGTTGTCGGAGGCGGATGGCGTATCTGGTTTTGAAGGCGAAGTAAAGGAACTGTTGAAGGAAAAATTGGCTGGATGCAGCGAGATTTCCTATGATAAAACAGGGAGCGTTCTTTTTCGAGCCCATGGAGGTCAAGGCGGTCCCAAGATTATGCTGGCGGCGCATATGGATGAAATTGGCTTTTTGGTAAAGCATATTACGAAAGAAGGCTTTTTGAAATTTACCAATCTGGGAGGTTGGTGGGATCATGTCATGCTGGGACAGCGGGTTATGGTGCTGTCCTCTAAAGGCGCTCGCATTCCCGGCGTGGTGGGCAGTAAACCGCCGCATATTTTAAGCCCTGAAGAACGAAAAAAGCTTGTAGATCGCAAGGATATGTATATTGATGTAGGCGCTGCTGATGAAAAAGAAGCCAAGGAAATCTTTGGCATTCGTCCGGGAGATCCGGTCGTGCCGCAGGGTGAATTTGCCATTATGGCTAACCCGGATTTTTTAATAGGCAAGGCTTGGGATAATCGGGTGGGCTGCGCTATTATGGCGGAAGTGCTTTTGCAGCTGAGCAAAGAGAAGCATCCCAATGAAGTTTATGGCGCTGGTACGGTTCAGGAAGAAGTGGGCTTGCGTGGCGCCCAGACGAGCGCTGCGGCTATTAAACCGGATCTCGCGTTTATCATTGATACCTGCGTAGCCGGAGACACGCCGGGGGTAACGCCGGAACAAGCATCGACTAAATTGGGGCAGGGCGTGGCGGTTACTTTTTATGACGCCTCCATGATCCCGCACACTCCATTGCGCAACTGGGTAATGGAGATGGCGGAAAAGGAGAAGATTCCCTTTCAGCTGGGCTTTTCCGAAGGGGGCGGTACTGATGCCGGCAAGGTACATCTCTATGGGGACGGCGTGCCTAGTTTGGTGTTGAGCGTACCGACGCGGTACATTCATAGTCACCATGGCATTATTCATCGCAAAGACTATGAGTCGGCGGTGCAATTGCTTTGCGCCGCACTGCGCAAGCTGGACCAGAAACAATATGAGGAGCTGTTAGAACGATGAGTAAAAACGATACGCTGGAAGCCTTTGCAGGCAAGACGCCTCAATTGGGCCAGAATGTGTTTGTGGCGAATGGCGCGCGGGTAATTGGGGATGTAACATTGGAAGACAATGTGAATATTTGGCACAATGCCGTGCTGCGAGGCGATGTGCACCCTATTTTTATTGGAGCCAATACCAATATTCAAGATAACAGTACCGTGCATGTTATGCATGATTATCCGGCCATTATTGGCCGGGATGTTACCGTAGGTCATAATGCGATTGTGCATGGCTGCAAGGTGGGGAATAATTGTCTTATCGGTATGGGCGCTATTTTGTTGAGCTATTGTGAGATTGGCGATAATTGTATAGTTGCTGCTGGTTCCTTGGTGCCGGAGCGAAAAGTGATTCCTCCTGGTTCATTGGTAATGGGCTCACCGGCTAAGGTGGTTCGTTCTCTGACAGAAGAAGATATTGCCGCTTTGCAGACGTCGGCTCAATCGTATGTAGAGTTGGCGGCAAAATATATGCATAGCAAGGAGTGAAGCGCGCATGGAAAAGACACTAGTGCTTTTAAAACCCGATGCGGTGCGGCGCGGGCTCTGCGGCGCTATTTTGAGCCGCTTTGAGCAAAAGGGTTTGCAAGTAGCGGCTCTGCGCATGCTGAACTTTGACGAAGCTTTAGTGCGGGAGCATTATCAGGAACATGTGGAAAAAGCGTTTTTTCCAGAGCTTGCCGCATACATTCTGTCAGGGCCGGTAGTGGCTATTGTTTTGGCGGGGCCGCGGGCCGTAGAACAAGTGCGGCGCCTTGTGGGCGCTACCGATCCGTTGCAAGCGGGAGCTGGGACAATTCGCGGCGATTATGCGTTAAATGTAACGGAAAACGCGGTGCATGCTTCTGATGGTCCGAACAGCGCTAGTGTAGAGATTGCGCGCTTTTTTCCAGAATATAAAAAACAGGAGGTATAGTACGATGAGCGTATATACGAAAACTGGGGACAAAGGTACGACGGCGCTTTTGAGCGGCGAGCGGGTGGATAAGGATTGTTTGCGCGTAGAGGCCTATGGCTCGGTTGACGAAATCAGCTCGGCTTTGGGTTTGGCGCGGGCGCAGGCGGTAGCGGAGGAAGTGAAGGAAACTACGCTGGCGGTGCAGAAGCTGCTCATGTTAGTGATGGCCGAAATGGCCAGCGTCGATGGCGCTGTCTATGTGAAACCGGAGGAAGTCAGTAAGCTGGAGGCGGCTATTGATCGTTTTCAAGCGCAGCTGCCGCCGTTGAGTTCTTTTATTATTCCTGGCGACACGATAGCCGCCGCCGCGCTGGATTTGGCGCGGACCGTTACGCGGCGGGCGGAGCGCCAGTTTGTGCGTTTGCGGCGCAGCGAAGCTGCATCGGAAACGATTGGTATTGTATTGAACCGGATTTCTGATTTATGCTTTGTGATGGCTCGCTTTGAAGCGGAAGTAGCCGGAAAATAGCTTTAGTTAGTTAAGGACGCAAGACCCTGCTTGCAGAAAATAATTCTGCAAGCAGGGTCTTTATTTTCCATAAAATCGGAAAAGCGCAGCAGGAAAATTTGCATTTAACAGAGAATTTAAAAAATATCTTCTATGAGTATGATTGTTGGAACATAAGGTAATTGCTCGTACCATGAAATCCTTTGTTTAGTACTGTTTTTACGATAACGCAAAAAACAAGGGGGTATTTGTGTGAAAGAGTATCAAAGCGACAAGCTCAGGAGTGTTAGCCTCATCTCACATGGCGGCGCAGGCAAGACGTCTCTGGCGGAAGCAATCCTATTCACCGCTGGTGCAGTAACTCGCCTGGGCCGCGTAGATGAGGGGAATTCCACCACTGATTATGAACCTGAGGAAATCAAGCGCAAAGTTACGATCAGCACTGCCTTGGCGCCTTGTGAGTGGCAGGGCGGGAAAATTACCTTTTTGGACACTCCTGGTTATGCAGATTTTGTTGCCGATGTGAAAGGCGCTCTTCGTGCGGTGGATGCAGCGGTAGTAGTTCTCTGTGCGGCATCCGGCGTGGAAGTGGACACGGAAAAAGTCTGGCGTTTTGCTGGCAGCGAAGGGTTGCCGAGATTGCTATTTGTTAATAAAATGGACCGCGAGAATGCAGATTTTGCAGGAGCGGTTGCGGAGATTAAAGAAAAACTTAGCCAACGGGCTATACCTTTATTTTGGCCTATAGGCGCTGAAGATGAATTTTCCGGCATCATCGATGTGTTGAGCGGCAAGGCTTATTTGCTTATAGAAGGCAAATTGACAGAAGGGCCAGTTCCTGTCGCATTGGCAAGCGTTCTTGAAGATGTACGGCAAGGGGCGCTGGAAACGATTGCCGAGACCGATGACGCCTTACTGAATAAATACCTGGAAGGTACCGAGTTGACGTCTGAAGAATTGTATGGAGCGTTGCAACGTGGCATCGCCAAAGCGGAGTTGTTTCCGATTTTTTGCGGTTCCGCGCAGCGCAACATGGGGGTACAGCAGCTTTTAGACGGTATCACCACGTATGTTCCTGCAGGAGTGCAGCGCAGCGTTTTGGGAACCGATCCGCGCAACGAGGAACCGGTAGAACGTGTGGCGAACGATCCGTTTTCGGCCTTAGTTTTTAAAACGACGGCCGATCCGTTTGTGGGTCGTTTAAGTTTTCTGCGCGTTTTTTCGGGTTCTTTGAAACCGGACAGCACTCTGTATAATGCAAGCAAGGAAAAAAGTGAACGCATTGGCAATATTTTCACCATGCGCGGCAAACAGCAAGAGCAACTGACCACGGCGTATGCCGGCGATATCGTAGTGGTGGCCAAGATGCAGGAAACGGCTACAGGGGACAGTCTGTGCAGTAAAGAACAGCCTATTTTATTCGAGCCTATCGAATATCCCAAGGCTATGTATACGGTAGCGATTGCGGCTAAGAACAAAGGAGATGAAGATAAGCTGGGGGGTGCGTTAGCCAGGATGCGCGACGAGGATCCTACCTTGCGCACCTCTAAAACCGGCGAAGGCGGTCAATTGCTTCTTAGCGGTATTGGCGAATTGCATTTAGATATTATGGCCGAGCGGATGAAACGGAAATTTGGCGTAGAGGTTGTGGTAAAAACGCCGAAAATTCCTTATCGGGAGACTATTCGCAGCACCGTAAAAGTGGAAGGAAAACATAAAAAACAAAGCGGCGGTCATGGGCAGTATGGTCATGTGTGGCTGCAATTAGATCCCTTGCCGCCGGGACAGAATTTTGAATTCGTTGATTCGATTTTTGGCGGCTCGGTGCCCCGGCAGTATGTTCCCGCAGTAGAAAAAGGCGTGCGCGACGCCATGATGGGCGGCGTATTGGCTGGCTTTCCTCTTGTGGATGTAAAAGTAACTTTGTATGATGGCTCGTATCATACAGTGGATTCTTCGGAAATGGCTTTTAAGGTAGCTAGCGGCATGGCTTTGAAAAAAGGCGTATTGCAGGCTAAGCCGGTTTTGTTGGAACCTATTTGCAATGTAGAAGTGAAGGTGCCGGAGAACTGCATGGGAGATGTGATCGGGGATTTGAACAGCAAACGCGGGCGCGTACTTGGCATGGAGCCAATTGGGCAAGGAAAAAGTCTAGTTAAGGCGCAGGCGCCGCAAGCGGAACTCTTCCGTTATGCCATCGATTTGCGTTCTATGACCCAGGGACGCGGCTCCTTTGATATGGAGTTCTCGCATTATGAAGAGGTTCCGAATAAGCTGGCGGAAACGTTGATTGCTTCCACGAAAAAAGAAGAACCAGTCACCTAAACACACAGAAGCGACGGGTTTTGAACAAGAGTATAGGGAGTAAAGGAGTGTACGACTGAGGTTTAAGAAAGAAAATGAAAGGCAAAAACAAGCACACCCGGAGCGTCTTGATACGCTCCGGGTGTGCTGCTTTTCTTTGCTATATCAGTAAGTATAAGTTTTTATAGTTGAGGAAACTACTAGCTGCATCAAGAGTTAGGAATTTCTGAATAAAATGGACGGCATCTTGTATTTGAGACAAGATTTGCGCGCGCCTCGAAAAAGCTGGCTAAGTCGGCAGTTTCTTAACTCGCTGCGCTCAAACAGGCGAAACTGTGATCTGCCTTCGTCAGTTTTTCGTCCTGCGGACCGTCTTGCTCCAATAAAAGTCTCAAATACAAGCATTGCCGACGTAATCCTCATTCGAACCTTCTGGTTCTCGCCGCGACTCTTGTTCAATCCCCGTACCCCAAGCATGAGGTGGCAAATCGCAAAAAATATGCAAATTCTGCTGCCGCAGAGCGTATGCCGGTACGGCTGCAGGCGGCAGAGGGCGGTGGGGCCAGTTTCGCAACAGCTGATGTTTAGCGGAACCTGTGACCAAGAGGAAAATGTGACTGCTGCGGTTTAAAAAAGGCAAGGTCAAGGTTAAGCGTCTTGTGGCGTCAATGGGGGATGGCGCATCAACACACCAACGTTGCGTGCGTAGAGAGCGGCTGTAGGGAAATAAAGACGCAGTGTGACCGTCGGCGCCCATGCCGAGCAGTAAAATATCAGGCCCCTTGCTATCCAGGCGGTTTAAAAAGCAACGAAGATATGCTTCATGCCGCTTGGAGCGGCTGGCGGCGGAGCCTGTGGCGGGGTAGTAATGAATGTTCTGGGGGGGAATTCCTAGGGGATCAAGGAAAACGCGCGTGGCTGAACCTGCGTTGCTACGTGAATCTTGGGACGGCACCATTCTCTCGTCGCCCCAGAAAAAATGAATTTGTTCCCATTCTTTCGGCGAAAGCTGCGAGGATGCCAGCCATTGCTGATAAAGAGACAACGGCGTGGAACCGCCGGATAAGAAGAGGGTAAGCGGGCGGTTTTCTTTTTGCAATAAGCAACGGATTGTTGTTTCTAATTGCAGGACCGCTTCTTGAAATAATAGCGATGCCTCTGGAAGGCAATGCCACTTCACAAAGCTCCTCCTGGAATGTTCCGCCAGCCGGCATGGCCGGCAGAAAACAAGGAGGATGCCGCCGCAGGACCTTGGCTTCCGCAGGCATACTCATGCAGAGGGGAGCGCTGAGGCTGCTCTTGCCAGTAATCAAGAACCGGCTGAAAAACAGACCAAGCTGCTTCGATATCATCATTACGTACGAATAAGGTTTGATCACCACAGATGGCGTCGAGTAAAAGACGCTCGTAAGCGTCCATGCTGTCTTGCTGATGATCGAGTTCTTGATAACGGACATGCAGCTTTAACTGGCTCATGCAAAGCTTGGGACCAGGCCGTTTGGCCTGGAGGTTTACATGAATTCCTTCTTCCGGTTGTATGGTGAAGACCAAGGTGTTTTGCGTTAAATCTTGAGGCGTAAGAGGAGAAAAAATGCTGTGAGGGACTTCTTTAAAGGTAATGGCTATTTCCGTACAGCGAGCGGCTAGACGTTTTCCAGAGCGTAAATAAAACGGGACGCCAGCCCAGCGCCAATTATCAACATACAATTTGAGAGCGACAAATGTTTCGGTTGAAGAGCTTGCAGCGACGCCGGCTTCCTCTTTATAACCGGGAGCTTTCGCGGAAGCCGTATATTGACCGCGGATGACCGAGGCGGCAATGTCTTCTTCGTTCAAAGAACGGATGGCGCGCAAGACCTTAACTTTTTCGTCTCGATAACGATCTGCGTTGAAGATAGCTGGCGGTTCCATGGCGACCATGGCTAAAAGCTGCAGCATGTGATTTTGAAACATGTCCCTTAAAGCGCCGGCTTGCTCATAATAGCCAGCCCTTTTTTCTACGCCTAAGTCTTCGGAAACGGTAATTTGAACGTGCTCGATATATTGTTGATTCCATAGGGGGGCGAAAAATAGGTTGGCAAAACGGGTTACCAGAATGTTTTGTACGGTTTCTTTACCTAGGTAGTGGTCAATGCGGTAAAGTTGATCTTCTGTCCAATGCTGATAGAGAATATGGTTGAGAGCCAGCGCTGTAGACAGGGAAGTGCCAAAGGGTTTTTCTACAATTAGGCGTGACCAACGCAGCGGCAAAGAAGAGGTGTGTTGTGCTGCAAGACCGCAGCTGCCTAAACCGGAAACAATATCTTCCGTTAGGTTTGGGGGCGTTGCCAAATAAAAAAGATGATTTCCTTTTAACTGATGATATTCATCCAGATGTTTTAGCTTTTCTTTCAATTCTTCATAAAATACAAGGCTGCTATAATCGCCAGACAGATAATCGATATGTTTGAAGAAGGCAGTGATCTCGGCCTCATTTACAGTTGAGTCCAGAGGGAGCGCTTTTTGCAAGCTCAGGCGAAATTCTTCCGGCGTATAGGCGCTGCGGGCGCAGCCCAGGATGTAGAAGCGGGCCGGAAGGCGCCGACGCCGGTAGAGGCGCCATAAGGCGGGAAGAAGCTTCCGGCGCGTCAAATCGCCGGAAGCTCCAAAAATAATTAACCCGCAGGGTTCCGGCTGCAGTTCTCCACAAGACTTGGTGAATGGTTCACAAAGAAAAATAGCAGGAGATGCAGACATATAAACTACCCCTATCTTATTCTTTTATTTCTTTTTTACCATATGTAAAGCCGACAATTTGATCGGAAAAAATACTGAAGTCCTGGAGCTGGATACTGTAAGAAGGGTTGGCGTAAGGGATGATTTTGGCGTTTTTCAAAATGATGCTGCTGGAATTATTGATAATAATGCCTTCTTTTTGCGGTGCGTTGGCTAAAAGGGTGTTGCGCAGTTCATTGCAGTCGCTAAAAAAATTATTATTATCAAGTACAATTTCACCTTCAATGGTGCCGAAATTAGTTAAGAGCATGATATTTGTATCTTCGAGCTCGCCCGAAGTATCCTCTTCTTTCAGCGTGTTTAAAGACATAGCGGCACAATTAATAGTGACGGCTTTCACATCAATGCGATTGGCGATAAAGCCGGGAGCCTTAGTTTTTTCGTTTTCCAAAAGAAACGCCTCCTTTACTATCTAGCTACATTTTAATTCGACATTAGTTGAAAAATACCTGTAGCGTAATAATCTGAAGTGCTTTATCCTAGACTATTGACAAAGAGGCTTGGGTAACATATAATACATAACGTGATGTCGGGGCGTGGCGCAGTTTGGTAGCGCGCTTGGTTCGGGACTAAGAGGCCGCAGGTTCGAATCCTGTCGCCCCGACCATTTAAATTCAATACAGTCAATAGTCTTGCCAGTTGGCAAGACTATTTTTGCTTTTAATTAGGGTGAATCTTCTAATATTCTTCTAACGTTTAACTTCTCCAACAAGCATAAATCTTAATAAACATTATAGCGAACATAGTATTCGCCGGTTTCTTTGTTTGCATGTACTTTGGTTTTTATTTTACATTGGCCTTTTTTTTGAAAGAGTTCTTCGGCTCTCACAAGGGCTTCTTCCAAAGTTGAAACTCCAATTTCACACATATACAACACCTCGCAATCTTTTTATAGGATAACACAATTGATAATTATTATCAATATAATAATTATCAAGACTTTCTAGAATGAAGCGTAATGGGTCTTTGGTAATAGATAGCTGTTGCTTACATTATTGTTTGCAGCAGCTATTTTAATTTGCGGCAAGCATTAAGAAAGCCGCATAAAGAGAGCTGGTATAGTTAGGAGTTCCTGAAAATTGCATTTGGTTTAAAATTGGGACTTGACAAATTCGGCTAGCAATAAAACTATAAACTCAGGACTGAGAGAAAGGACTTTTGGAGAAAGGGATCTTTAGGCGGGCGTTGAATCTAATATGAGCCGAATAAGGTGAGATTTTTACATAAAGGAGTTCGACGTAAAATAGATGAAGTGTAGTAACAAAAAAACATGGTTATGCTTTGGTTTTCTTTTATTTTCTCTTTTGTTTGTCCCTAATGCTGAAGCGGCCGCCTTGCGTCAAGGAGATCGCGGCGAGCAGGTGCAGTGGATTCAAGAACGTTTAGAAGACCTGGGGTATGAAGTGGGAGAAGCGGACGGTGTTTTTGGCGAGGAAACTCGTCAGGCGATTGTCCAATTTCAGTTAAGCAGAGGCCTTGACGCGGACGGAGTTGTAGGAGCCGGTACTTTTTACGCACTGCAGCAACGTCAGGCAGCGGCTGAAGTAAATCGTGGTTTTGGACGCAGAGGCGCGCAGATTGTGCAAATGGCTCAGCAGTATATGGGTACTCCCTATGCTTGGGGAGGGAGCAGCCCTGGAGGCTTTGACTGTTCTGGTTTTATCTATTACATATATGGCCAGTTCGGCATTTCCTTACCGCGTATGAGCGATGGGCAGTTTGAAGTAGGTCGGGCAGTTTCTGGCGATAATCTTTTGCCTGGCGATTTGATTTTCTTCACTACCTATGAGCCTGGAGCGTCTCATGTGGGAATTTATCTTGGCGGAGGCCGTTTCATCCATGCCAGTTCAGCTGCGGGGGAAGTGACGATTACGCCATTGGGTAAATCTTACTATCAAGAACGCTATTTAGGAGCGCGGCGGGTCTGGTAAAAAACGAAAAAGAGCTATGGAATACTTGCAAAACAAGCATTCCATAGCTCTTTTCTTTACTACACAAGAATTTATAAAACGAACCGCGAAATACGTGAAAGGCGCGAAACGGGTTTTATGATTGACTGTTCAAGCCTTCTACTGGACTTTTAGCTCGATAGAAGCTTCAAAGGTTCGTTCCCAGGGCGTTTTGGCAGTGGCGTCATACCTGCGCAGCGGCAGCGTAGCGCTTGTTGCGGGAAAGTCGTAACGCTCTAGATGCACAGCGCTGCTCTGCAAATGGCGTTGCAGGCGGAAATTGGCTTCGGCGTAGTTTTGCTTTAAGGAATAAGGATCTTGGCGTTTGTCGAGCAGCCAGCGGTTTAGGCGGCTTTGAATGGTTTTTTGATAATACCAGTCATCCAGGAAGCGTTCGCCCAAAAAAGAAGCTTTTTTCGTTGTAGAAGCGTGCCCCTGCAACACGGCCAGGGCGTGCGTTACAATCGTTCCTAGAGAGTTACTGGTAGTATTCCAACCGGCATAAGCGGTTAATTGGTTTACGGGAACATCCAGCAGCACCAGCCAAGGATAGATTGTATTTAACGAGGAAAAATCTTCGCTGAGATCGACCAAGGCGACGGCTTTGCCTTCTTGCAGTAAAGAAGCTATTTCTCGAGCCGGCGCTAGCTGTTGCCAAGGAGAGTCGCCTTTGCGTCCGGCATGAATGTAGAGGATGAAATCGGCATTGCCTTCGGTAGCGGGGAGGACGCCGCTAAGAGCCAGTTTTTCTTTAGCGTTGGAAGCGATCGAATGGGGCATGTACGGCATGAGCATGCCTGGTACGTCCGGGCGAGAGTAGCGGATTTCCGCCTGGGCGGCGTGCGTGCGCTGCTGGGAAATGATTTTCCCCAAGAGAGAGAGCGCCACTTCGTCGGTGCCGCGTGTAATTTCGACGGAATGGGCTTTCTTCTGCGCTGCGTATTGAGCTAATTGCTCTTTTTCTTGATTTGGAAGCCCAAAAGGAAAGCCGTCATCTTGGCCTAAGATCAGCATCTGCAAGGTTCCGGAAGCGGCTAAATCAATGAGTGAGCGGTTGAAGGCTAAATTTTGCTCGTAGAGAGCTGCATATTCGGTTTTTAATTCTTCGGGCAGTCTTTTTTCCATAGCCAGAAGAGGCTGTACGTCGTCAGGATTATCAAACCAGCCGATTTCGTCGGCCCAAATGGAATATTTTTTTAGATGATATTGGTAGATCTGATAAGGGCTGTTGTCAGCTAATAGCAGCCTGGGAATGATGCTGAAGGCATATAGAGGTACTGCTGGATACTCTTTGTGCCATTGCGTCAGCCAGTTGAGTAGTTGCTGCTCTTGCTCTTTTTTGCCGATGCGTTGGCGGGAGGCCAGAAGGCTGCCATGAACCAGCATGTCAGTAGAAAGAATAACCGCATCTGGTTTTTCCTCTTTTAATACGGTGGCTGCCCAGGCTGCCAATTTTTCCGGCGATGCTGGACGGCGATAATGATCAAGCAGTTCAGGAGGAGGCAAGATGACTTGCATGCCTGCCAACTGTGCCAACTCGACGACAAAGTCAGTGCAAGGAGGCCTGCTGTCGAGGGGGAGCAGCAGAATACGCGCTGGTAATGTGCTGCTTGGAGTGGGAACTGTTGTTGGCTGTGGCGATGGAGCTATTCCTTTTGCAGGCATAACTAAGAGCAAAGCAAGCAAGGCGGCGATAAAAGGAAGCCAACGAAAAACATGTCTTTTCATGGATGCCAATGACTCCTGTTCTTTTTGGAAATCGATAATTTTGTACAAAGAAAACCCGGGAGATGGCTCCCGGGTGATGCAGACGATAGGAAGAAGATGTACTTATTCCTGCTTGTCGCGCAGGCTGCGATGGAGTTCAGCATGGCCTTGGCGAACTACTTCCAGGGCTTTTTCCAGATTTCCCGAGAGATGGCGGAAGACCTCGTCCGCATACGTCGTGGAATCTTGTTGGAGTTGGCGAGCTTGTTCTTGAGACTGGCGGTTCAGATCACGGGCTTGCTCCTGCGCTTGTTGCATGATTTGCTGCGCTTGTTCTTGGGCTTGTTTGGCAATAATGTTATCGTCGGTCATTTTGGCGCCGTAGACTTTCGCCTGTTCGACTACCCGCTGCGCTTCGCGCTGCGCGTTTTCTACAATTTGAGTCCGCTCGGCCAATACTTTCCGCGCTTCCATTACTTCTTGAGGGATAAGTTCCCGCAGATAATCCAAAAGACGTACCAGTTCATCTTCTTCAACAATGCGTTTGTTGGTAAAAGGAACATGGGATGATTCCATTAACAATGTTTCCAGCTCATCAAAGATTTCTTCAATCGTCATATTAAAGATGCCTCCTTACAATGTTTTCCGGGCAGCCAGCTCCCGGCAGCGTTGGGTGATTTCGTCGTACAACATAGGGGGGACTAGTTTGGAAATATCTCCGCCAAATTGAGCTAATTCCTTGATGCCGCTAGAGCTGACAAAGGAATATTCACTAGATGTCATCATAAAAACAGTTTCAATTTCAGGACGAACACACTTGATGAGAAGTGCGCGTTGAAACTCATATTCGAAATCACTAAGAGCGCGCAACCC
Source organism: uncultured Anaeromusa sp. (assembly GCF_963668665.1). NCBI lineage: Bacteria > Bacillati > Bacillota > Negativicutes > Selenomonadales > Sporomusaceae > Anaeromusa > uncultured Anaeromusa sp. The sequence goes on from NZ_OY764902.1 coordinate 416,416, forward strand.
GCGCACAATGATGCGACTGTCTTTTTGCAGAACGAAATCGGTGAGCAAGCCAGAGAAAGAATCGACTTCGACGTTGGGGATATGTTGAGTAGCTTGTTTTAGGAGACGAACCCGTTCGTCCATGTTGAACAAAGGATTTTTGCCAGGATTGCGAAAAACAGCGATAATCAAGCGGTCGTACATACTGCTGGCGCGTTCGAAAATATCAACATGTCCGTTAGTAACTGGATCAAAACTGCCCGGACAAACTGCAATCTTCACGAAAGGTCCTCCTTGTGTGCTGGCATTTTATAAAAGCTAAGCATAGTTTCTCCATAGTGTTCTTGACGGCGCAATTCCAAATGGTTCAAATCTTCAGGGAGCGCTTCATGTCTTGAATGCTCGAGGATTAAAATTCCGTTTGGTAATAACGCTGGGTTTTCATCAATAAAATGAAGAATTTGTAACGGATGTCCTTGGTTATAGGGAGGGTCGCAAAAAACAATATCGAAAACGAGCTGCTCTCTTTTGCAGCGCCCTAAAGCTTCTAAAGCTTGTGTGCGCCAGACCTCGCAGCGATTTAATAAATTGGTAGAAACAGCATTTTCGCGAATCAAACGACTGCATTCTTGCGCTTGATCTACGAAAATAGCATGAGTGGCGCCGCGACTAAGCGCTTCCAGTCCTAAATTGCCGGTTCCGGCAAATAAGTCCAGAATGCGTGCGCCGGAAAGAAATTCCTGGATAATAGAAAACAAGGACTCCTTAACCCGATCAGTTGTAGGGCGAGTTTTCAAGCCTGACGGCGCTTTAAGCCGCTTGCCTTTGGCTGAACCTGTAATGATACGCATGAATGAAAAACCTCATGTCCATAATGATAAAAAGATAGGCCGTGTTATGTGGAATACAGGCCACTGCTTATTGTATCACACCTTTACGTGCATCGGCCAGAGAAGGAAGTAAGAAAAGCTCTACGACATAGGTCCATTCTTCAGGGGTGCGCACTACCCCTACGCCGATAACGGTAAAGTCGGAGTCTAAGATATTACGACGGTGTCCTGGACTTTGCATTAAGAATGAATGAGCTATTTTCATCGATTCTTCTTCTGGATCGCGCCAGCCTTTAAATAAATTTTCCGCCGCTGCGCGATAGGTGATGTTTCTTTTGTGAAGGCGGTCAAAAGGAGAATTTCCTTCCGGGTCATAATGCGAAAAAAATTTTCGTGCGGCCATGTCTTGAGCATATTGACGGGCCAAGCAGGAAAGTCGCGCATCTAAGCGCAGTGGTTGGCGGCCGGCTTTGGTTCGCTCCTGATTGACCAAGGCGGCCAGCTCTTGTTCCTGGCTTGTTGGTGCTTCCAGAGAAACTCCAGAGTTACAGGGCGCTTGAGATGCAAAAGAGGAAGTGTTGCAGACAAGTAAGAGAGTTAGAAGCAATACTGGAAGAAGACGCATGGTAGCAACTCCTTTCGTGTCAAAAAGAGATAAAAACCTATGTATTGGACACGGAAGTATGCAAAGAACCGATGATATTTAAAAATTTGCTGTATAATAATGCTCTTAATGATATTCCGCATTTTTTTTGAGAATCCTGTAAGAATGACAATGAAATTTTATGCATAAAAAGTGGCAATTAATGAATAAATATGCTATTATTTAAACAACAATGCTTTTTGTGTACAATACGCATGGAAAAACAGAAGATGCTGCAGCGGCATGCTCCGGCGCAGCGCCTTGACAAGGGTGATGAAGATTTGTTACACTATCTTCAATGTAAATGTGTATCCATTCCGTCATCCTTTAAGAAGATCCAGCGAGGTCGGCAAGGAGAACTAACGGAAGGACTAGAGGAACGGTTAACCGTTTCTGGCTCTTTCTGCGCGTGTTAAGCTCCTTGCCGTTATCGGCAAGGAGCTTTTGTTTTCTCGGTTGACAGAATGGGGAAGGAGAATGCTGCTTATGAAAGGTCAGGTTTCACTCCGAGGGAAAGACATCCTTGGCTTGCGTACCTTCTCGACAGAGGAGATTCGTCGGGTTTTGGATACGGCGAAGGAAATGAAGGCGATTGTAGGGCGCGATATTAAGAAGGTGCCGACATTGCGAGGAAAATCGGTAGTTAACCTTTTTTTTGAGCCCAGCACGCGTACGCGTACCTCCTTTGAATTGGCGGGAAAATATTTAGGCGCCGACGTTGTGAACATTACTACCAGCTCCAGCAGCGTTGTTAAAGGAGAAAGCTTGCGGGATACGTTGCTGACCGTGGAGGCTATGGGCGTAGATGTCATTGTTATGCGTCATGCTGCGGAAGGGGCGGCGGTATACGCATCGAAAATTGCCAAACCGGTGATTATTAATGCCGGCGATGGAGCGCATGAGCATCCCAGTCAGGGCTTGCTGGACATGTTTACCATTGAGGAGCGCAAGGGAAGTCTGGAAGGTTTGAAAGTAGCCATTATTGGCGACATTCTGCATAGCCGTGTGGCGCGCTCCGATATTTGGGGCCTGACAAAGATGGGCGCAACTGTCCATGTAGCTGGGCCGAAAACTTTAATTCCTCCTGGGATCGAAGAGATGGGGGCTGTGGTGCATGAGCGCATTGAAAATGCGCTGGACGGAGCGGATGTTGTCAATGTGCTGCGTATACAGCTAGAGCGGCAGAAAAAAGGTTTGTTCCCTTCGCCGCGAGAATATGCTCGCATTTTCGGCATCAATCGGGCCCGCTTGTCTTTGGCTAAGGAAGACGCTGTGCTCTTGCATCCGGGGCCGATGAACCGAGGCTTGGAGATTTCGCCGGAAGTGGCGTACGATACGCAGTCTGCTATTCAGGAACAGGTGAAGAATGGTTTGGCTGTGCGGATGGCTCTGCTCTTTTTGGTACTGACGGGAGGGAAGCATGTTGAAGACAATCATTAAAAACGGACATGTTATTTGCCCCAGCCAAGGTTTGGACGGGGTTATGGATATTATTGTGGAAGACAGCCGTATTGCGGCTATCGGTGAAAATTTGGCAACACCCGCAGACGCTCAGATTTTGGACGCCGAAGGGAAAACCGTAGCTCCTGGTTTTGTCGACCTTCATGCCCATTTACGCGAACCGGGGCAGGAAGCAAAAGAAGACTTTGAAACCGGCAGCCGCGCCGCAGCGGCTGGCGGCTTTACCAGCGTGGCTTGTATGCCGAACACACGCCCGCCTGTTGATAGCAGCATTGCTGTTAACGGCTTGAAAGAGCGGGCTCGCCAAGTAGCGATTGTCAACATGCTGATTGTTGGCGCTGTCAGTAAAGGGCAGGATGGCAAGGAATTGGCGGAAATCGGCGACATGCTGCTCAATGGCGCCGTAGCCTTATCTGATGACGGACATTTTGTTCATAATGCCAAGGTCATGCAGAATGCTCTTGACTATACGGCTATGTATCAAAAACCGATTATGAGCCATGCAGAAGAGCAAGCCTTGGTAGAGGATGGCTATATGCACGAAGGAAAAGTCTCCACCATGCTGGGTATGCATGGGCGTCCCTCGGTGGCGGAAGATATCGCTGTAGCTCGTGATGTGCTGCTGGCGGAATATACAGGCGGCCATGTGCATATCTCTCATGTCAGCACAAAAGGCGCGGTGGAGATCATTCGCCAGGCTAAAGCCAAAGGCGTCAAGGTGACGGCAGAAGTGACGCCGCATCATTTGGCGCTGACTGACGAAGCAGTCATGGGTTTTGACTCGGCCACCAAGGTTAACCCGCCGCTGCGCTCCATGGACCATGTGACCGTGTTGCGGCAGGCTCTGCAAGAGGGCGTTATTGACGCCATTGCGACTGATCATTCGCCCCATGCGTTTGAAGAAAAAGATCGAGAATTCAAATATGCTCCCAGTGGTTTTACTGGTTTTGAGACGGCATTGGGCGTTGTGCTGACTACGCTGTATCACGAAGGAAACATGAAGCTTCCTGAGATTGTCGCAGCCATGACCTCGCGTCCGGCGCAGGTGCTGGGCCTTGATTGCGGTACGCTGCGCGTAGGCAGTGATGCGGACATCGTTGTTTTTGATCCTGAGGCCGAATGGACGGTTGACAGCCGCCGGTTCTACAGCCGGGGTAAACATACTCCGTTTGAAGGAAAGTCCTTAAAAGGCCGCGTGACGGCCACTATGGTAGGCGGAAATTTGGTGTATCAAGACGGAGAGGTGCTTGTATGAAAGGAAAACTCATTTTAAGCGACGGAACTGTATTTCATGGCGAACTGCTGGCAGCAGGCGCAACGGTAGGGGAAGTCGTTTTTAATACCGGCATGACGGGCTATCAGGAGGTTTTGACGGATCCGTCTTATTGCGGTCAAATTGTCACGATGACCTATCCTTTGATTGGCAATTACGGCGTAGCTGAAGCCTTTGCTCAGTCGCGGCAGCCGTTTGTTAAAGGGTTTATCATCGGCGAATTGTGTCAGACTCCAAGCAACTGGGAAATGGAAGGCAGCTTCGGTTCTTATTTGCAGCGCTTCAATGTTCCCTGCTTATATGGAGTGGATACTCGGGCCATTACGAAGAAAATTCGCAACCATGGTACGATGAAGGGGATCATTGTATCCGAAGAAGCGGCGCAGGCTGATGTGGACGCTTTATTGGCGAGCGAGCTTAGCTGCTGCCAGGTCATGGACGTAACCGCCAAGGAAACCTATCATATGAGCAACCCAGGCGGTCTGAAAGTGGCGGTGCTGGACTTCGGCATTAAGCAAAACATTCTTAATTCCTTGCATCAGCGCGGCTGCGACATTACGGTTTATCCGGCGACAGTGAGCGCCGAAGAAGTGCTGGCAAGCAACCCGGACGGCGTCTTTTTATCGAACGGACCTGGAGACCCCAAGGACTTACAGGATATTATCCAGATGGTCCGGCAGTTATTAGAGAAAAAACCGCTCTTTGGCATTTGCCTGGGTCATCAGATCCTGGCACTGGCGTTGGGAGCAGATACGTATAAGCTGAAGTTTGGTCATCGCGGCGCGAATCAACCGGTTAAAAACCTATTGACAGGCAAAGTGCATATTACTTCGCAGAATCATGGCTATTCCGTCAAGGAAGAGTCCTTGAAAGGTCTGGACGTTACCATCAGCCACCGGGCTGTAAATGACGATACAGTCGAGGGTATTCGTCACAATACGCTGCCGTTGTTTTCCGTGCAGTACCATCCGGAAGCCGCGCCTGGACCGGATGATAATACCTATTTATTTGAAGAATTTATGCAGTTAATGGGGAGGGCGTAACCATGCCGAAAAAGGAATATCTCAAGAGGGTCATGGTCATTGGCTCGGGCCCCATTGTTATCGGCCAGGCTGCCGAATTTGACTATGCCGGCACACAGGCTTGCCGGGCGTTAAAAGAGGAAGGGTTGGAAGTAGTTTTGGTCAACTCCAATCCAGCGACGATTATGACGGACGCCAATGTGGCGGACCGCGTGTACATTGAACCACTGACCGCTGAATTTTTAGCGGAAGTCATTGAAAAAGAGCGCCCGGATGGTCTTTTGCCTACTCTTGGCGGTCAGGTTGGACTCAATCTGGCGGTTGAGCTGGCGGAAACCGGGGTGCTGGAAAAATTCAATGTAGAGTTGCTGGGAACATCCCTGAAAGCCATTAAAAAGGCGGAGGACCGGGAACTGTTCAAGGAAACCATGCAGTTTCTTAACCAGCCCATTCCAGAGAGCACGATAGTAGAGGATTTAGATGCGGCGCGGGAATTCGCCAATGAGATCGGTTATCCGTTGATCGTGCGTCCGGCATATACGCTGGGCGGTACCGGCGGCGGCATTGTGAATAATGATGATGAGTTGGATGAAGTTGTCGTCAGAGGGATTAAGTACAGTCTGATCGGTCAGGTGCTCATTGAGCGCAGCGTGGCCGGCTGGAAAGAAGTCGAATACGAAGTCATGCGGGATGCCAATGACAATTGCATTACCGTTTGTAATATGGAAAACATTGACCCTGTAGGCGTGCATACCGGCGACAGCATTGTTGTGGCGCCGTCGCAAACGCTGACCGACGCCGAATACCAGATGCTGCGTACGGCTTCCTTGGATATTATCCGCGAGCTGGGCATTGAGGGCGGCTGTAACGCTCAGTATGCCCTGGATCCCAAAAGCCGCCGCTACTATGTTATTGAAGTAAATCCGCGCGTCAGCCGCTCTAGCGCCCTGGCCTCCAAGGCGACAGGTTATCCGATCGCCAAGGTGGCCAGTAAAATAGCCATTGGCTATACGCTGGACGAAATCACCAACGCTGTTACCGGTAAAACCAAGGCTTGCTTCGAGCCATCCTTGGACTATGTGGTAGTCAAGTTCCCCCGCTGGCCTTTTGACAAATTTGTTTTGGCTGACCGCACCCTAGGAACACAGATGAAGGCGACCGGAGAAGTCATGTCCATTGACCGGACGCTAGAAGGCGCGCTCTTGAAGGCTGTTCGTTCCTTGGAAATCGGTTTGAATCATTTGGAACTGCCTGATTTAGCAAAGCTGGATGACGCGGTATTGCGTAAAAAACTGCATGCTATTGACGACGAGCGGCTCTTTGTGATTGCCGAGGCTTTGCGCCGCGGCGTAACGGTGCAAGAAATTCATGGCATTACCAAGATTGATATTTTCTTTTTGGAAAAGATGCGCAACATTGTTTCCATGGAGGCGCGTTTGCGCACAGACGGCTTAACGGAAGCCAATTTGCTGCAGGCGAAAAAATGGGGCTTTACGGATCGCACCATTGGTCGCCTGACAGGCAAAGAAGAGCTTGCAATCAGAGAAGAACGTAAAACCCTTGGTATTCTGCCTACGCATAAAATGGTAGATACCTGCGCTGCTGAGTTTGAAGCGGCTACGCCTTACTACTATTCGGCGTACGCCCAAGAGGACGAAGTGGTTCCGAGTGATCGCCGCAAAGTGATGGTGCTGGGTTCCGGGCCGATTCGTATCGGCCAAGGAGTGGAATTTGACTACTGCTCGGTGCATTCTTCTTGGGCCTTGCGGGAAATGGGTCTTGAAAGCCTGATCGTCAACAACAATCCGGAAACGGTAAGCACAGACTTTGACACCTCAGATCGGCTGTATTTTGAGCCGCTGACGCCGGAAGACGTGCTCAATATTATTGATAAAGAGAAACCAGAGGGCATTATTGTTCAGTTTGGCGGGCAGACGGCTATCAATCTGGCCGGGCCGCTGGCCAAGGCCGGCGTGAAGGTGCTGGGCACCTCCGTGGATGACATCGACCGCGCCGAAGATCGGGAACGCTTTGATGCTTTATTGGAAGAACTCAATATTCCTCGGCCGAAGGGTGAAACCGTCACCAATGGCGAAGAGGCAGTTGTTGTTGCTAACTCCTTGGGCTATCCTGTAGTGGTGCGTCCGTCGTATGTACTGGGCGGCCGGGCGATGGAAATTGTCTATAACGAAGCGGAGCTGCGTGATTATATGGGGCGGGCTGTGAAAGCGTCGCCAGAGCATCCGGTGTTGGTGGACCGCTATATGCAGGGCAAGGAAGTGGAAGTAGACGCCATTTCCGACGGCGTGGATGTAGTTATTCCCGGCATCATGGAGCATGTGGAGCGCGCTGGCGTGCATTCCGGCGACAGCATCGCCGTTTATCCGCCGCAGACGCTGGAGCAGCGTACTATGGACACCATTGTGGACTATACGCAGCGTATGGCCAAAAGCCTAAAGGTCAAAGGCCTTCTGAATATCCAGTATGTTGTATTTGAAGGCGAAGTATATGTGATCGAGGTCAATCCTCGTTCCAGCCGTACGGTTCCCTTCCTCAGCAAGGTGACTTCTGTGCCGATGGTTAATGTGGCTACCCGTTGCGCTCTGGGGCATACTCTAAAGGAGATGGGTTATACGCCGGGACTGGTTCCTTTTAAGCCGTATATCGCCGTCAAGGCGCCGGTGTTCTCCTTTGGCAAGATGCAGCAGGTGGACATTTCCTTAGGACCTGAAATGAAATCAACCGGCGAAGTTATGGGTATTGACTATCACTATGCCAGAGCGCTCTACAAGGCGTTGGTAGCGGCAGGAATGAACATTCCCGCCCATGGCTCGGTGCTCTTTACGGTTGCGGACAAAGACAAGGAAGAAGCCGGACAAATGGCTTTGAAATTTGCGGCTTTGGGTTATAAGCTGCTGGCTACGGAAGGAACGGCGAAGCATCTGCGCTCGCTGGGGCTGGACGTGGAATTGGTACAAAAAGTGCATCAGCGTAAAGATGATATTATTCGCCTGGTGAAAACCGGCGGCATTCACTTGGTAGTTAACACGCTGACCCAAGGACGGGAAATGGAGCGCGACGGCTATCGCATCCGCCGTGCTACGGTGGAGCACGGCATTCCTTGCTTGACGTCAATGGATACGGTGAGGGAAGTGCTGGAAGTCATGCGTTTTATGCGCGACCGCCGTTTGGTGTATGTATTGGCACTGCAGGATTACGTGGGAGGAGGAGACGCTCTTGCCTAAGCTGGTGGAAGAAGCCACCGTGCTGCAGCAGGAACTTTTAGCGCCCGGCGTATACCGCCTGGCGCTAAAAGCGCCTCAAATTGCAAGACAGGCGCAGCCGGGGCAGTTTGTACATGTACGAGTCGCCGTAACGGCGGCGCCTCTTTTGCGCCGTCCGATCAGCATAGCCGGGGCTCAAGAGGATGGAACGCTGATTTTGATTTACCGCGTTGTGGGAGAAGGCACGAAGCTGCTGTCCGCTTTGGCGGCGGGAGCCACGTTAAATCTGATGGGGCCGTTGGGGAACGGCTTTAAGCTGGAAGGTAAGCAGCCGCTCTTGGTAGGGGGCGGTGTGGGCTTAGCGCCGCTGCTCTTTTTGGCGCAGCGTCTTTGTCCGCTGCCGGTCAAAATTGTACTGGGCGGACGCTGTCAGGATGATTTATTCTGGCTGGATTTGTTTCGCGGCGTATGTTCGCATCTTATCGCCACCACGGATGACGGTTCCTGCGGCTTGCAGGGGACCGTTGTTGCCGGTTTGCCGGAGGCGTTGGCGCAAGGCGTTGACGGCGTATTTACCTGCGGTCCGGAGCCCATGATGCAGGCGGTGGCCGCCTGGGCGGCTCAAGAAAAATTGTCTTGCCAGGTTTCTTTAGAGAAACACATGGCTTGCGGCGTAGGCGCCTGCTTGTCTTGCACCTGCGCGGATAAAGAAGGCAAACGGCGCAAGGTTTGTACAGACGGACCTGTTTTCCAGGCGGAGGAGGTTTTTTACGATGCCTAATCCATCCATGTCGGTCAAGCTGACCGGTCTTACACTAAAAAATCCGGTTATGACGGCTTCGGGAACCTTTGGCTTTGGTCTGGAATACGGCGAGTTTTTTGATGTGTCCAAACTGGGAGCCATTGTAGTTAAGGGCACTACGCTGACGCCGTGGCCTGGCAACAGCGGCCAGCGCATTGTGGAAACTCCAGCAGGCATGCTTAATTCCATCGGTCTTGAGAATCCAGGGGTGGATGTATTTTTGACGCAGACGCTGGACAAACTAAAAGCTTTGGATACGCATATTATTGTCAATATTTCCGGGCGTACCGAAGAAGAATACGCTTTGTTGGCGGAAAAATTGGACGTAGACGGCGTGGCGGCGCTTGAGGTCAATATTTCCTGCCCGAATGTCAAGCAAGGAGGCTTGGCGTTTGGCACGGATTGCGCCATGGCTTCCGGTGTTGTAGAAGCAGTGAAGGCATGTACGAAAAAACCGGTTATCGTGAAGCTGTCTCCTAACGTGACGGACATTGCACAAATGGCGCAGGCTGTAGAGGCGGCGGGAGCTGACGCTATTTCTCTGATCAATACTTTAACCGGCATGGCGATTGATATTCATACTTGGAAGCCTAAGCTGGGCAACGGCGTGGGCGGCCTTTCAGGGCCGGCGGTGAAGCCCGTGGCCGTGCGCATGGTCTATCAAGTGGCGAAAGCGGTAAAAGTGCCAATTATCGGCATGGGCGGTATTATGACTGCCGACGATGCGGCGGAATTTCTTTTAGCTGGCGCTACCGCAGTAGCTGTGGGGACGGCTCAATTTGTCAATCCTACAGCGGCGCTGGAGGTAGTGCAGGGATTAGAAACGTATGTGCAGCAGCGGGGCCTTGAAAATGTGCAGCAGATGATCGGGCAAGTCCGGTTTTAAGGCTGTGAGCAATGGAGTGTAAAGGATGAACGGAAAAGAGAAGCGGATTATTGCGCTGGACTATTCCTCACAGGAAGAAGCGTTGGCGCTGGTCGGTGTTTTAGGAGAAGAAGCCGCCTATTATAAAGTAGGTATGGAACTTTTTTATAGCAGCGGTGGTGATATCGTACGGCATTTGAAAGCGGCCGGTAAGAAGGTCTTCTTGGATCTCAAGCTGCATGACATCCCCAATACGGCGGCGAAAGGTCTAGGGGCCTTGACTCGTTTGGGAGCGGATATGCTGAACGTGCATGCTTCGGGTGGACTGGAGATGATGCGTCGCGCCGGCGAGGTGGTTGCAGAAGAAGCGTTGCGCTGCGGCATGCAGGCGCCTGTTGTTCTGGCAGTTACCGTTCTTACCAGCATAGGCGGCGATGAGTGGGCGCGCCTGGGCCAGGTAGAACCCGTAAATAAGGCGGCGCTGCGTTTGGCGCAGCTGACGCAGGAGGCAGGCTTGCAGGGCGTGGTAGCTTCCCCTCAGGAAGCCGCTGCTATTCGCCAAGCCTGCGGCAAGGGCTTTGCTATTGTAACGCCGGGCATTCGGCCGGCAGGCGTCTCTGTGGACGATCAGCAGCGGGTGGCGACTCCCGCCAGCGCTTTAGCCGCAGGCGCCAGTCATCTGGTAATCGGACGTCCTGTAACGAAAGCGGAAGATCCGTTGGCGGCGCTGCGGCGTTTGGCGGCGGAAATGGAAGGAGCATAAGCATGCGTGAAGAGGAAGTAAAACAATTGCTGCAAGAAACAGAAGCTATTTTGGAAGGGCATTTTCTGCTGACGTCCGGCTTGCATAGTCCGCTGTATGTAGAAAAATTCAATCTCCTGCAGTGGCCCAAACAGACGGAACGTCTGTGCAAGGAATTGGCGGAACGGTTTGCCGACGCTGGGGTAGAAGTGGTTATCGGTCCGATGACTGGCGGCATTTTGCTGGCCCATGAAGTGGGAAAGGCCTTAGAAACTAGGGCTATTTTTACGGAAAGGGAGAATGGCGCTATGGCTTTGCGCCGGGGCTTTTTCATTCGTCCTGGCGAGAAAGTGCTGATTGTAGAAGATATTGTGACTACCGGCGGCTCTGTAAAAGAAGTCGTTGACGTAGTTCGCGCTCAAGGCGGGGATATTGTAGGCGTTGGCCTGCTGGTAAACCGCAGCGGCGGTAAAGCGGATTTCGGCGGTTTGCGGGTGGAAGCGCTGCTTAACTTAACTGTGCCGACCTATGCGGCGGCAGAATGTCCTCTTTGCCAAGAAGGCAAGCCTATGACGAAGCGCGGCAGCCGACATCTCAAAGCATAAAAAGATAAAAAATCCTGTATAAAATACAAAACTCCTCTTGCCATAAGAGGATAAAGTTGATATAATTCATATTCGTAAGAGGTGCTCCGGCATCGATATCTGCGGAAGTGGCTCAGTGGTAGAGCATCGCCTTGCCAAGGCGAGGGTCGCGAGTTCGAATCTCGTCTTCCGCTCCAGATGTATAATTAAAAGCTCAGTCTAAACGACTGAGCTTTTTTTTTTGCTATACCAGAGTTTATTAGTTTTGATTTCGTGCTTTTCAAGAGATAGGACCTTCTGTAGAAACGGCGGCATAACTGTATTTGAGACAAGATTTGCGCGCGACTCGCAAAAATAGGAGTCGACGGCAGTTCCGCGAACTCGCTGGCGCTCAGACATACGGAACTTTTTTCCGTTGCCTCCTGTTTTTGCGTCCTCCGGATCGTCTTGCTCCAAAAAGTCTCAAATACAGTCACGGCCATCGCTCCTGTTAAATTTCGTAACCCTCAGTCGAACCCTCCGTGACTCTCGCGACCCTTGTTCAATTCTCTGGCCTTTCTCTGGTTTTTCTCTGAGTTATGTTCTTTTTTGGGGGTGAGAAGTTTAAGCGCCGAGACGCTGCTGTTCCTGTTCTTTGCGGCGACGCTCGTTATTGCGGATCTTGATTGTGCCGACTACAATTTCCGGGAGCAGGACGAAGAGCAGGCCGATGTAGCCCACAGAGCCGTAGCCTTTGACTACGATGTTCGTTAATCCGAAGACGGAGATGCTTGTGCAGAGAATAATAGAGACAACCGAGATGGCAACACGGCGCAACCGTACGGTTTGGAAAATATTGCGGCGGTTTAATTCCGGTTCGAAACGGGCTACCGCCGAGAAAATCAAGGAGATGGCCGTTCCCAGCAGGGCGACGAAGAGAATGGTGGTATAAAGGATCTTCAACCAAGGTAAATCCAGCTGTGTGCAGACGAAATATACGGGCAATGTTTGATTGAGCACTTCCGGGCTGAAGCCCAGCAGCATAATACACACGGCGACCAGGAACAAGCCGTTTAACAGCGTGCCGAACACCATGAACCAGTTGCAGTCTCTCGTGGTCTTAATGTGCTGAGAGACCGAAATAATCGGCAAGACGGTGAAGGCCTGAAAACCTATGTAGATCATGGTGAACCAGACAGCGTCACCGAAGCTATGACCAAAGGTTTCTTGGGTTGTGAGAATGCGCTCAAAGTTAAGGGCGCCCATTTGCAGACCAAGGATACAGAGTGTCAGCAGTGTTGCGATTAAGAAATAGGTTTTAAAGCTCAAGGCTTTGATAACGAGGTCGGTGCCGGAAATGGTCAACAACAAGATGATGGCGCCAATGGCGACAATGCCAATGCCATAAGGAATTCCCAGCGAGCTTTGCAGCAGGGAGCCAGAGCCGGCAATGGAGGTGCTGACGCCGCAGATGAAGAGTAGAATATAGCCGATTTCAAAAACAAGGGAGAAATATTTTTCGTAGGGATGAAATAAAGCGTCGCCAAAGCTTTTGTAATCATAGGTTTGATAATCTTTGGCCAAGACTAGGGCGTTACGGTGGCCCCAGCCTAGAATGAGCATGGCGATGACAGGAAGAAATACCGAATACCAGCCGTATTTTACAAAGAAATTTACTTCTTGATTGCCTGTGGCGAAGCCGCCGCCACAATGGGTTGCAAACCAGACGGCGGCCATGGCTGCTGCTGCGCCAAGGGAGCCGGTTTTTTGATTGTTCATGCTAAAAATCCTCCTTAAAAGTACGCAGAATAAAACAAGCCCCTATTGACACGATTGTGTCAATAGGGGCGAGAAGATCGCGGTACCACCCTATATTTTGTGGCTCATTACTCAGCCGTAAATGGCTGATGCCCGTAACGTGGACGATCGCTGAAGCCTAAACATAAATGTGTATTCAGCCCCAGAGCTCCCGGATGAGTTTCGCAAGAATCGTTTCTGCCGGTTTTCACCAAACACCGGCTCTCTGCAAGAAAGTAGATTTTGCTTTGTTCCGATCATCGCTTTTGAAAATCATAGAATTTTAGTTAACAAAGATGTAAAAGCAGCTGCAACATCATTCGTTGAATGTATACATTATCGCAACCAATGAAAGCCTTGTCAATGGGATTAAAGAAAAAATATAACAAATTTACTTTTTACGCCCTGATTGAGCCTTCTTAAAAAGGACAAACGGACTCGTTGGAAGGACTATTCAAAAAGGACGTAAAGCCTGCTTGAAAGATTGCGCTGTTTTATAATTTTTTCTTGGACAAGACGGTCGACCTATGTTATAATACAAAACGTGCCAAGGGGAATGCCTGTGGTGCATGTTTTTAATATAGGGGTATAGCTCAATTGGTAGAGTAGCGGTCTCCAAAACCGTTGGTTGAGGGTTCAAGTCCTTCTGCCCCTGCCACTCAATCTAGTAATGACGCGGTTTTTGACCGGGTCATTTTTTGTTTTTGAGTACTTTTAAGGACAAAACATGTTGTTTGGAGGAACCTTGCCAAGGCTCATGTCCTACTTTTTGCGGCAGGGAGGCGTTACTCTGTAGAGTGGAGGTTTGTTATGGAAGAGTTGCTAGAACAATTTAAAGCATGGGCTTTTTTGCGTGAATTGCCGGAAGAAACGCAAGGGTGTCAATGTGTGCGAGATGAGAAATTGGAAAATGAAAAGTATTTTTTCTTTTCTTATTATCGCCGAGATGGCGCTCGCTGGGCAAAGGCATATTATGATGTTGCGAAAAAAAGTTATTTTATGCGCATTGGTCTTGGCTTGCTGGAATTTAACGATATCTCCTACTTTTCACAATCGTTAGGTGAGTTTGAAGCCTTGTTGCGCAGTCGTTTAGACAAGACTTTGGAAGAGTTCATGACATTTGTGCCGGAGCAGGTAGGGGTAGCCATACAGGAAAAAAGGCTTTTGCAATGGACCTATGCGGAGCAGCTGCCTGAGGAAGCGTCTGGCTTTAAACGGCTCTTGTCGCCTAGAGAGCCTGTGAAAGTGATAAATGGGTCCTATCTTATTCTCGATTATAGCGATTTAGTCGCACAAACGTCCCTTGTTTTGTATTATAATGTATATAGAGATGAATTCTTTGGCGAGCTTCGCGTGCAAGGTTTGCCGGAATTGGTAAGCGATTTTGATGCGAAGACTTTGACGGAGCTGGAGCAAAAATTGGAGAAACGGTTGACGCCAGTGTTGGAAGCGCTGCGTCAGCGCCTGGAAAAGGAGCAGAATCCATGAACACGGTAATTCCTACAGCCTTGACGGTCGCAGGCTCAGATTCTGGCGGCGGGGCTGGCATTCAGGCGGATTTGAAAGCCTTTGCCGCTTGCGGCGTATACGGCATGAGCGTGCTGACAGCGATTACGGCGCAAAATACTTGCGGCGTAACGGCGGTGCGTGATTTGGATGCGGAAATTATTGCAGCGCAAATGCGGGCGGTATTTGACGATATACCAGTAGGCGCAGTGAAAATTGGCATGCTTTCTTCTGCAGCCATTATCGAAGTGGTGGAAGAACAGTTGAAACGCTATCAAGTGCAACCGGTTGTTTTGGATACGGTCATGATTTCCAAACATGGCGCGGCATTGTTGCAAGCAGAAGCCGTGGGCGCGCTGAAAAGCAAATTACTGCCTCTGGCGACCATTGTGACTCCCAATTTGCACGAAGCATCGGTGCTGGCTTCCATGGACGTTGAAAATGAAACAGCTATGCGTGAGGCGGCGAAGCGGATTCAGGCTATGGGCCCTAGGTATGTAGTCGTAAAAGGCGGACACTTAGAGGGGAATCCTTGCGATGTTTTATACGATGGAAAGGATTATAGAGTCTTTCATAATCCTCGGTTGCCTCGCATACACACACATGGTACAGGGTGTACCTTTTCTTCGGCTATTGCCGCTTTTTTGGCTCGCGGCTGGGCCATTCCCGAAGCGGTCGGGGAGGCTAAACGTTATATTACTATGGCGATTGAGCATGGTTTTTCATTAGGACAAGGAGTAGGTCCTACACATCATTTTTATGAATTGTACCAAGCGGCCTTTGGCGCTGAATGGGGAGGAAAATATGGCAAGAGTGCTATTGTGCGATGATTCTGCGTTTATGCGCATGATGTTGAAAACCACGTTGGTGGGACTTGGACATCGTATCGTCGGCGAGGCGGGCGATGGAGAGCAGGCAGTGGAGAAATATGAAGAGTTGCTGCCGGACCTGGTGACTATGGATATCACCATGCCTAACGTGAGCGGCATTGAAGCGGTGGCGCGCATTCGCGCTAAAGACCAAGATGCTTGTATCGTTATGGTTTCTGCCCTGGGGCAGCAAGCGATTATAAATGAGGCTCTTGAAGCAGGGGCCAAAGACTTTATTGTTAAACCCTTTGTGCCGGAACAGATAGCGGCGGTGCTGGATAGAGTTTTAAATCCTAAAAAGCCTGCTTGACAATCTGTGGTGTTATGTTATAATACAACACGTGGCTGACGAAGCGCTGATTGGATGCTTGTCTAACTCTTGGGTTGACAAAGCTTTCGGCATTCGGTACAATCGTTACTGCAGTAGGTAATGGCCCCGTGGTGTAGCGGTGAACATGCCGCCCTGTCACGGCGGAGATCGTCGGTTCGAATCCGATCGGGGTCGCCATTTGCCATGGTAGCTCAGTCGGTAGAGCAGAGGACTGAAAATCCTCGTGTCGGCGGTTCGATTCCGTCCTATGGCACCATTATTATGCGGAAGTGGCTCAGTGGTAGAGCATCGCCTTGCCAAGGCGAGGGTCGCGAGTTCGAATCTCGTCTTCCGCTCCATTTTTCAAGGCGGCATAGCCAAGTGGTAAGGCAGAGGTCTGCAAAACCTTTATCCCCAGTTCAAATCTGGGTGCCGCCTCCAATTTTATTACGTATAGAGAGCCCTGTATCTCAATGGATGCGGGCTTTTTCCAAATCTAGGCGGGTGTGGTGGAATGGCAGACACAAGGGACTTAAAATCCCTCGGGGGCAACTCCGTGTCGGTTCGAGTCCGACCACCCGCACCAAAAATCAAAACTCCGCGCAGCGGAGTTTTTTTTATGGTTTAAGAAAGTATAATTTTTTTCGTAGGCCTTTCGTCGCTTGGCAGTTTTACAAGATATGGCTTATAATAGAAAAGGAAATACCATATATAGTAGGAGGAGACGCTAGTGCGCTGTCCGTTTTGTGCATTTCCGGAAAGCAAGGTTATTGATTCCAGGGCGGCTGAAGAAGGGGTGTCCATTCGCAGGCGCCGCGAATGCCTGCAGTGTCAACGACGTTTTACTACATACGAAGTGGTAGAAAAGGTGCCGGTAATGGTCGTGAAAAAAGATGGCCGGCGGGAGACGTTTGATAAGGCTAAGCTGCAGGCGGGCCTTATGCGGGCTTGTGAAAAAAGACCGGTATCTCTGCAGGAAATTGAAGAATTAGCAAACCAGGTGGAACGAGATATCTATAATACGATGGAGCGAGAGATTTCTTCGCGGGAAATTGGCGAAAGAGTCATGAATTTGCTGCAGGATGTAGATCCGGTGGCTTATGTACGTTTTGCCTCCGTATATCGGCAGTTCACGGATTTGCATAATTTTAAAGATGAACTGGAATCTTTGCTTTTGCGGCGTCAGCAAGAGCCTAGCAAGAGCAATGAACGCCCAAAAGGATAAGCATACTCTTGCTCCTATTTTATAAAGTAAGCGAGGCGGTTACTATATGTTCACAATGATTCGGAAAAGAGATGGCCGGGAAGTTTCTTTTGATGAGACGAAAATTACCGATGCTATTTTTAGGGCGGCGAAAGCCGTAGGCGGTGCGGACCGGCAAATGGCAATGGAACTGACGTTGGACGTGTTGCGCTTTTTAAAGCAAAAATATAATGGCGGCAGTTTTACCGTAGAAGATGTTCAGGATACGGTTGAAAAAATTCTGATTGAAAAAGGACATGCCAAAACGGCCAAAGCTTATATTTTGTATCGATATCAGCGGACGCGGATGCGCGAGTCCCAGTCGGAGCTGATGGATGCTGTGGCTGATATTCTAGTGGAGACCAGTCGGGAAAACGCTAATGTTTCTAATTCGCCGTCGGCGAAAATGCTGCAGATTGCTTCTGCGGCGAGTAAGGCCTACTATTTGAATCGTTTAATTCCTGAAGAAATGGCTCAAGCGCACCGACGCGGAGATATCCATATTCACGATCTGGATTTTTACGGCAAAACCCTGACTTGCGTGCAAATCCCGTTGGGAAAATTACTGCATTCCGGTTTTAATAACGGTCATGGCTTTATTCGCTCTCCGAAGCGGCCAGCCAGTGCGACCGCGTTGGCCGCGATTATCTTGCAAAGCAGTCAGAATGATATGCATGGCGGACAAAGCTTTGCTTTTTTTGATCGCGATATGGCGCCGTTTATGGAGCAGGCTAGTGAAGAAGAAGTCTATCAAGCCATGGAGGCATTGATTTACAACCTCAATTCCATGCACAGCCGAGCTGGAGCGCAGGTTCCTTTTTCCAGTTTGAATATCGGCACTGATACGTCGCCGGCTGGTCGCAGTGTAATCAAAAATGTTCTCTTAGCTTATGAAAAAGGTTTGGGACGAGGTGAAAATCCGATTTTCCCGAACATCATTTTCCGAATTCAAGAGGGCGTTAACTTTAATCCTGGTGATCCCAACTATGATTTGTTTCAATTAGCTATGCGCGTAGCTTCCCAGAGATTGAATCCTACGTTTAGTTTTATGGATTCTTCTTTTAACGCACCTTACGGGGATCAGGTTGGCTATATGGGGTGTCGCACCCGGACGATGGCGAACTGTTGCGGACCGGAGGTTACCGACGGCAGAGGCAATCTCAGCTTTACTACCATTAATCTGCCGCGCTTGGGCATCAAGGCGGAACGGGATTTGATGAAGTTCTATCAAAGTTTGTCCGATTTGATCGATTTGACCTGCGAGCAGCTGTATCATCGCTATCAAGTGCAGGCGAATTTAAAAGTCAAAGACATGCCATTTTTGATGGGGCAGCATTTATATTTGGAATCGGAAACACTCAAACCGAACGATACAATTGAATCGGTGATTAAACACGGTACCTTGTCGGTAGGTTTTATCGGGTTGGCGGAAACCTTGATTGCTCTTACCGGCGCTCACCATGGCGAGGACGAAGAATCAAGGGCTTTAGGAGAAGAGATTGTCTCTTTTATGCGTGATAAAGTCGACAAGGCGATTGATAAGTACGGCTTGAATTATTCTTTGCTGGCTACGCCTGCAGAAGGCCTGTCCGGTCGTTTTTTGCGCATGGACCGTAAAGAGTATGGCATCATTCCTGGCGTGACGGATCGCGATTATTATACGAACTCGTTCCATGTACCTGTATATTATCCGATTAATGCCTTTGAAAAGGTGCGCATTGAAGGCCCTTACCACAAAATGACCAATGCCGGCCACATCAGTTATGTGGAATTTAGTTCGCCGCCGGTTAATAATTTAGCAGCGGTGGAAGCAGTGTTGCGGCATATGAAGGATAATGACTTTGGCTATGCGGGTATTAATTTTCCTGTGGATTTTTGCCAAAAGTGCGGTTATTTAGGGGTTATTGAGACTGAGTCCTGCCCATCCTGCAGCGCTACTTCGGTGCGGCGCGTGCGTCGGATTACCGGCTATTTGAGTACTACCGAACGGTTTAATGATTCCAAACAACAGGAACTCAATGAACGTGTCAGTCATTTTCGGAAATGATTGTCAAAACAAGGGAAGTGTAATGGGTTATGATTCGGTGTGCGGATATTCTAGATGAATCCATTGTAGATGGTGAAGGAATCCGGCTTGCGGTATTTTTGCAGGGTTGTCCAAGACGCTGTGAGGGTTGCCACAATCCGGCGCTCCTTCCGGTTGACGGCGGTACGGAGTGGGAAGAAGGCTGCCTGGTACAAGAGATTTTGAAGCGGCTGACCCCCTTGCATAAGGGGATTACCTTTAGTGGCGGCGATCCCCTGCTGCAGGCGGAAGCGCTTGAAATTGTGCTGGCTGAACTGCGCATGCGGCGTTCGGAGATGGATATCTGGCTTTATACGGGCTATGTATATGAGGAAATCAGCCATTTGCCGGCTTTGCGCTGGGTGGATGTGCTAGTTGACGGCCCTTTTGTGCAAAGTGAAAGGGATTTGACCTTGCCATATCGCGGTTCGCGCAATCAACGGATTTTGGATGTGCGTAAAAGCCGTGAGGCTGGCTGCGCCGTGGCGTATGTATTGGCGGCGCGCTAAGCAATCACTTTCCTAAGGAAGGGATTTTCATGCATCAGTATTGTATTATACCGGAAAGCCAAGAGTCGTTTTTGCAGTTTTTGCAGCCCTTGGTTTTGCCGCAAGAAGAAAAAACCAGGCTGTGTTCGGCTAGGATCGCCAAGGTGGATGTGAATACGCAAGACTTGTCTTGGGTTGTGCATTTGGAGGTAGAGCGCCTGTTGGCGGCGCAGACGCTGCAGCAGCTATCCCAAAGCCTATGCCAATGCTGCGGCTTAAAAACAGTGCGTTTTGTGCAGCTGCCTGGACGGCTTGAGGACTATCTGCAATTGCATTGGCCGGATGTTTGCGAGTTGGTTTCTGGAACTCAGCCGGCCCTGAAAAGGCTGCTAACGTCTTCCGGCTGGGAATGGAAAGACGATTGTCTCACTCTGAATTTGCAAGGGTCTTTGGCAGCGGAATTAGCAGAAAGCCAAAATGTGGCCGCGAAGCTGCAGCGTTGGATTGAAGAAAGCTTTCAACGTCAATGTCGCGTTTTTTGCAACATTACACAGGCGGAACTGGTTGCGGCGCAACCGGAGGAAGCATTGACTCCAGAATACCTAGCCGCCTTAGAAATGGTACAGGAGCAGCAAAAAAGCGGCGGCGAAGGAACTGGGAAAAAGAGCAGTATCTATTTTGGACGATCTTTATCTAAAGAAAAGGTACAGCCTTTGTCGCTGATTCAAGATGAGGAGAAATCCGTTATTGTCGAAGGCGAATTGAGTCAGGTCGATATTCGCGAATTGCGGACCGGACGATTTCTGATGACCTTTGATGTAGGGGATCCCTTAGGCGGCATTGCTGGCAAGGTGTTTTTTGACGATGGAGAAAGCTGCCGCAAAGCAGTGGGTGATGTGAAGGACGGTTTGCGAGTTCGCTTGCGGGGCAAGGTACAGTATGATAAATTCAGCAATGATCTTGTTTTGTTTGCTGACAGCATGAATCGCGCGGATAAAGCCTTGCGTCAAGATGAAAACGTGGAAAAACGAATTGAACTGCATGCGCATACGCGGATGAGCAATATGGACGGCATGGTATCGGCGAAAGAGCTGATTAAAACGGCGGCGCGCTGGGGACATCCGGCCATTGCAATTACCGACCATGGCGTTGTGCAGTCTTTTCCAGAAGCGCAGAAGGTGGCGGGAGACTGCGGCATCAAAGTGATTTACGGGATGGAAGGGTATTTATTCGAGCATGATATCAACCAGGCGCGGCATATTGTGATTTTGGCGAAAAATCAAGTGGGGCTGCGCAATTTATATCGCTTGGTTTCCATTTCTCATTTGAAGTACTTGCATCGCACGCCGCGTATTCCGCGTTCCGTATTGGTGGAGCATAGGGAAGGGCTTATTTTGGGTTCGGCCTGCGAGGCGGGTGAGTTGATTCAGGCAATCGTGCATCAGGCATCGGAAAGCGAGCTGCTTAGAATTGCCGAGTTTTACGACTACCTAGAGATACAGCCTATCGGGAATAATGCGTTCTTAGTGCGGGAAGGTATTGTGCCGGACGAGGAAGGGCTGCGCAATATTAATCGCAAAGTGTGCGAATTGGCTAAAAAAGTTGGCAAGCCTGTGGTGGCTACGGGCGATGTGCATTTTCTAAACCCGGAGGATGAAGTATACCGGCGCATTTTGATGGCGGGTAAAGGCTTTTCTGATGCGGATCATCAGCCGCCTCTTTATATGCATACTACCGAGGAAATGCTGACGGAATTTTCTTATTTAGGAAAAGCCAAAGCCAAAGAAGTGGTTATTGAAGCGCCGCTGCAGGTGTCTTCGTGGATCGACGATTTCAAACCCATTCCCAACCGTCTGTTTGCGCCTGAAATCCCGGGCGCGGAAGAGAGTATTCGTTCTATGTCCTATGCCAAGGCGCGGGAATGGTACGGCGAGGAACTGCCTAAATTGGTAGAAGAGCGTCTGGAGTTTGAGCTGAAATCCATTATTGGCAACGGTTTTGCCGTGTTGTATCTGATTGCGCATAAGCTGGTGAAAAAATCGCTGGACGATGGCTATTTGGTAGGTTCCAGGGGTTCAGTAGGTTCTTCCTTTGTAGCGACCATGAGCGGCATTACGGAGGTAAACCCCTTGCCGCCGCATTGGCGTTGTGAACACTGCTTGTACAGCGAATTTCTTACCGACGGCAGCTACGGGGGCGGCTTTGACTTGCCGGATAAAGATTGCCCGCAGTGCGGCAAACGCCTGCGCAAAGACGGACAAGATATTCCTTTTGCTGTTTTCATGGGCTTTAACGGCGACAAGGTTCCTGATATTGACTTGAATTTTTCAGGAGATTATCAACCAGTAGCTCATAAGTATACCGAGGAGCTTTTTGGTAAAGACAATGTGTTTCGCGCCGGCACCATTGCCACGGTGGCGGACAAGACTGCCTACGGCTTTGTGAAGAACTATTTTAATGACCGGGGTCAAAATCCTCGTAATGCGCATATCAATTGTCTTGTCAGCGGCTGTACCGGCGTGCGGCGCACGACAGGGCAGCATCCTGGCGGCATTACCGTTGTGCCCCGGGATATGGACGTACATCAGTTTACGCCCATCCAGCGGCCGGCGGACGATAAAAATTCCGGAACCATAACTACTCATTTTGATTATCACTCCATTGACGCTTGCTTGGTTAAGCTAGATATTCTGGGACACGACGATCCGACGGTCATTCGCATGCTGGAGGATTTAACCGGTATTGACGCCAAAACCATTCCCTTTGACGATCCGGTAACGATGAGCCTTTTTTCTAGTACCGATGCAGTCGGTCTGACTCCGAAAGAACTGATGGGCAGCCCGGTGGCGACCTTTGGCATACCGGAATTTGGCACGAAGTTTGTACGGCAGATGCTGGAAGACACGCTGCCGACAACGTTTAGTGAATTGGTGCGCATCTCCGGCTTTTCCCATGGTACCGATGTTTGGCTGAATAATGCACAAGACTTGATTAAGGACGGTACGGCCAAATTATCCGAAGCGATTTCCGCGCGGGATGACATCATGATTTACTTGATCCACAAGGGTGTAGAACCTTCGGTAGCTTTTAAGATCATGGAGGGCGTGCGTAAAGGGAAAGGCATTACTCCGGAGAATGTCGCAAAAATGAAAGAAAAAAATGTTCCGGATTGGTATGTAGAGTCTTGTCAGAAGATCAAATACATGTTTCCTAAGGCTCATGCGGTAGCGTATGTGATGATGGCCTTCCGCATCGCCTGGTTCAAAGTACACCATCCCTTGGCCTTTTATGCCGCTTACTTTACGGTGCGCGCCACGGAATTTGACGCTGCCCGTATTGTTGGGGATAAGGGAAGCCTGAAAAAAGAAATGGACGTCATTGAAGCGCAGGGAAAAGAGGCCTCGGCCAAGGATAAAGCGCTCTTTACAATCATGGAAATGGCGATGGAAATGTACTTGCGTGGATTTACCTTTAAACGAATTGATTTATATGAGTCCGATGCGGATAAGTTCCGCATTGTTGACGGGGCGCTGCTGCCGCCGCTGGGGGCGCTGCAAGGCGTGGGCGGCTCGGCGGCGTTGAACTTGGTTGCCAGCCGCTGTGCGGACAGACCTTTTACTTCGCAAGAGGATTTAAAGTCGCGTTCTCGTGTTTCCAGCGCTGTTATCGAAGCGCTGCGTAATCATGGCTGCTTGGAAGGATTGCCGGAAAGTAATCAATTGATGTTGTTTGGCTGAGTTTAAGCAAAAAAGATCCCGGAACCATATGGCTCCGAGATCTTTTTTGCTTTTTCTTAAGAAAGCGCTTTTACAGCCGCTAAGGCGCTGTCGAAATCAGGTGCGTCTTCTACATTGGGAACATACTGGATGTAGCGAATGACATCGTCTTTGTCGATGACGATGACGCCGCGGGAGAGCAGGCGCAGCTCTTCGATGACAAAACCGTATTTAGAGCCAAAATCGAGGGCTTTGTGGTCCGAAAGGGTGGTAAGATTTTCGATGCCTTGAGCGGCGCAATAACGCTTGATGGCGAAGGGTAAATCCACACTGATGGAGAGAATGGCGACATCCGGGAATTTGGATGCATCTTGATTGAAAAACCGTGTCTGTGCATCGCATACAGGCGTATCAATCGATGGTACTACGCTAACGACACGGAGCTTGCCGGCTGTGTCAGACAGCGAGAAGGGCTGTAAATCTTGCGTGAGCGCTTGAAATTCCGGCGCCTTTTCACCAACTTTTAATTCCCGCCCCAAAAGGGTCAAGGGGTTTCCTTTCATTTTTAAGTAACCAGTTCGCTTTTCCATGTAAAAGCCTCCTTTTATTTTTAGGTTTCATAAACAATAATCGAAGCTAAATAATAATATTTTTCAACTACACTTATATTCTATCAAACTGAGTGGAAATGTCAACAATAATTATTATTGATTATATAGTGAGCTATTGTTTAAAGTATTTTTCGAGCTAAAGGAATCATTTTGTTCTTAAACAAGGAAGAAAACGGTGAAAGAGCAGGGGTTTTAAAAAACGATAGCGAAAATAATTACTAGATAAAGCAAGGCAAGGCAGGAGGGGCAAACATGCGCACAAAAGGAATCAGCCGTAAAGTGATGCATCGGGAAGAAAGCCGCAAAATGGGGCGTGTGGCCATGTATATCGGTGGCGGGGTGGCGGTGATTCTCTTGCTGCTTATGGTCGGATCAGCTTTATTTTAAGAAGGTGCTGGTCAAATTGTGACAAGCAAGGTATAATTTAAAAGAAGTTTTTTCTTAAATAATATTGATTCGCGGAGGTTGTTATGACGACACAAAAAATGGACATGCTGGAAAAAGGCGCTATTGTACAACGGGATCGCAATACCTATGCTGTTGCGCCGCATATTCCCGGAGGCATTATTTTAGATCCAGATGTATTGCATAAGATTGCAGATGTTGCGAAAAAGTACCAGGCCCAGGCGCTGAAACTAACAATGGCGCAGCGTATTGCCATTGTTGGGATCAAAGAAGAGGATATTGACAAGGTTTGGGAGGAACTGGGCATGGACAAAGGGCATGCCATTGGCCTTTGCGTGCGCAGCGTAAAAATTTGTCCGGCTACGCATTTTTGCAAGCGGGCGCAGCAAGACGGAGTAACGCTGGGGTTGGCCTTGGACGAACGCTATCACGGCATGGAACTGCCTTCTAAATTTAAAATTGCAGTTTCCGGGTGTGTAAACGCTTGTACAGAGCCAGTGCTGAAAGATATCGGCATTATTGGCTTGCCGAAAGGGTTTACGGTGCTGATGGGGGGCAACGGAGGCGTAAAGCCTCGTTTGGGCAATGAAGTGGCCCAAGGCTTGAATCAAGAGGAAGTCCTTGCTTTAGTCGATCGGATTGTGACGTATTATAAAGCAAATGCCAATAAAAACGAACGTTTAGGACGTATGATTGATCGTTTGGGGTTGGAGACGGTGCAAGGGGCGATCTTATAGTTTAGGAGAAGGAGGCTCTCTCATGGACCAACAGTGGATTGTGGAAACCATCAATACTATCGCCTCCATGGGGGCGGATGAGTCGGGTGCGGCCAATCGTTTGGCTTTTACGGTTGCCGATAAGGAAGCGCGGTGTTATGTCGCTTCTATAATGGAGTCTTTAGGCATGAAAGTGCGCATCGACGCCATCGGCAATGTGATTGGCAGTTTGGAGGGAACAGAGCCGCAGCTGCCGCCAGTGGCGCTGGGTTCGCACGTGGATACAGTGCCGCATGGCGGACACTATGACGGGGTTGTGGGCGTTGTGGGCGCTCTTGCCGCGGTAGGACGGTTGAAGGCGGCAGGCCCGCTGCGCCGCACGGTGGAAGTGATTGTCTTTGTTGCGGAAGAGTCTAGCCGGTTTTCTCACTCGACAATGGGCAGCAAAGCGATGACAGGCAGTGCTAATTTGAACGCTTGGGAGCGAGCTGTAGATAGTCAAGGGGTTACCTTTCCTGCGGCGTTAGCAGCGGAAGGGCTCTCTTTTGAAAATTTAAAGCAATGTGTAATAGCGGAGCAAACCTATCAAGCTTATTTGGAACTGCATATTGATCAAAGCAAGCAGCTTGAGGAACGCGGCGCTGCTGTGGGCGTTGTGGAGGCCATTGCCGCGCCGACGCGCTTTAAAATGACAGTGACCGGTATGGCCGGTCATTCGGGAACTACGCCTATGCATGATCGATATGATGCGTTGGTTAGTGCGTCGGAGTTGGTGCTGGCTATTCGTAATATTGCTAATGATCATGCGGAAGATGATATTGTGGCGACCGTTGGAAATCTCAAAGTCTATCCTGGCGCGATGAATGTAGTGCCGGGCAAGGCGGAATTGTGGGTGGATTTGCGCGGAACTGATTACGAATACATTGTGGAAAGTCTTCAGGAAATAAAAGACGCGGCTCTTTCTATCGCGGAAGATTACGAAACGCCAGTGACCATTGAAATGCTTTCGGCGGACAAACCGGTAGCGATGGATGAGGAATTGGTTGCGGTAGCGGAAAAAGCGGCGGAAGAAGTGGGCGTTGAGTGGATGCGTTCAGTCAGCGGCGCCGGACACGACGCTATGAATATGGCTAAGATTACACCGGCTGGCATGCTTTTCGTGCGTTCCCGCGATGGCGTCAGCCATCATCCTGATGAATACGCAGCTCCTGAAGATATTGAGGCTGGTGTGCAGGTGCTTACGGTTATGCTGCGCCGGCTGCTTGCCTAAAAGGCGAAGGCGGCTTCGCAACGCGGGTGTCTAGTAGCAAGCATTGACGGAGCGGTAAGAAATGGAGTAAGATAACAATGTACTGCCGAATCCATCGTAATGGTACGGGGGAACCAACTTATGGGGTGAATCCGCCTAGGCGGAAGGGTATTTTCTCTCTCTTTTTCAACCCGAACCCGACAGCTAACCTCGGAGGCAGGAGTTTAAAGAGAGGTGATTCAGATTGAGGTTTTTAAAGCAAATTGTGTTTTTTGCGTTCTGCGGCTTCTTCTGCATGTTGTCGTCGGTATTTGCGGCAACGGCGGCGCCGCCTGTGGTGCGCCAAGAACACCAGGTTGTACAGCAGGGTATGCGCGGGGAAAATGTCATGCGAATACAGCATCTTTTAGCCAATCAGGGATTTTATGCTGCTGCTGTGGATGGCGTATTCGGTCCGCAAACTTGGCAGGCGGTTGCTGATTTTCAAAGCATGAGCGGCCTGGGAGTGACCGGAGTGGTTGATGCAGGGACGCTGAGCGCCCTTGAAAGGGCTCAAGACCAGCCGGGGCGTTTTGGTCGGTCTATGCATATGAAGGCTACAGCGTATTCACGGTTCGACCCTGGCTGCGGCAGCTATACGGCTCGCGGTAATCTGCTGCACAAGGGCTTAGTGGCGGTAGATCCGCATGTAATTCCTTTGGGGACTAGACTGTATATTCCCGGATACGGCTTTGCCATAGCCGATGATACCGGCGGCGCCATTAAAGGCCATGTTATTGATTTGGCTTTTGACAGTCATCAAGAAGCTATCAATTTTGGCGTCAGACATATTACGGTGTACATTTTATAAGAAGTACTTACTAAAGGCAGGCTTAGGCCTGCCTTTTAGAATTTATACGTTTTGCCGTAAGGAAAGCGCTTGAGAGGTGTGCTATGGAAAATAGGTTATTGGAAGAAGTATGTATTGTCGGACCGCGGCGTGAGCTGCAGGCGGTTGTACATTATCCGCAAGGCGTAGCCGCGCAAGAGGCTTCTTGGCTGGTAATGAGCCATGGCTTTCGCGGTTCTAAGGACGGACATGGCCGGGCTGTGGAATTGGCTGAGCAGGTGAGCGCCAGAGGCATGGGCGTAGTTCGCTTTGATTTTACGCCGTGTGAGTCTTTGGACAGGCAGGTAGAAGAACTTCTTTGCGTAACCGGGTGGATGCAGCGCCAAGGCTGGATGTCATTGGTTCTTTTAGGCCGCAGTATGGGCGGTTGTGCCTCTCTTATGGCAGCCAGCCAGCTGGGCAAGCGAGTGAAGGGGCTTTGCTTATGGGCGACTCCTAGTGATTTGCAGGCGACCTTTCAAAATGCTTTGAGCCTGGCAGTGTATAGGCAGTTGCAGCAAGGAAGCAGCGTGAATTTGCAGGACGAATGGGGCAACCTTCATTTGGAACCGGATTTTATTGGCGGCTTTGCAACGCTGAACTTGCCTGCAAAGTTGACGGCGTTGGGCTCATTGCCCTTGCTCGTTTTGCATGGAACAGAGGACGAATTGGCGCCGGCAGAGCAGGCGTGCGCTTATGCGGATGTTGCCAAGGGTCCCTGTAAACTAGTGGTTTTAGAAGGAGCGGATCATCGTTTTAGCGAGCATTTTAAGGAAAGCGCAGCGGCGGTAGTGGCCTGGCTGGGGTCATGGTATACAAAAATATCCAATTAATGTATACTGTAAGAAAAAAGATACTATTGCGGCAATTGCCGGAAGAGACAGTTGAATCTCTTGCTGAGGCGAGCGTCGTGCCGGGCAGGCAAGGAGGGTATTTATGGATTTTCAATGGACCCAGGATCAAGTGGACTTGAAAAACATGACCCAAGAATTCATTGCAAAAGAAGTTGCGCCATACGCTGGAGAGATGGACGCCGCAGGCGGTATGCGTCCGGGCTTGCAGGAAAAATTTCATGAAATGGGCCTGTTGAACTTGATTGTTCCTGAAGAATACGGCGGTCCTGGACTTGACGCGATGACAGTAGCGCTGCTGTACGAGGAAATCGGTAAAGGCTGCGCTGGCGTGGCTACCAGTATTGCTGCCAATGCATTGGCGGCGTATCCGGTCTTGCTGTTAGGGACTGATGCGCAAAAGAAGTTCTTTTTTGACAAATTGAACGAAGGAAAGCTGGCGGCATTTGCGCTGACAGAGCCCAATGCAGGTTCTGATGCGGGAGGCGTTGTTACGTCGGCTGTAAAGGACGGCAATGAATATGTCTTAAATGGCAATAAATGCTTTATTACCAATGCTTCCAGCGCTGAGATGTTTGTTGTTTTTGCTAATACGCGCAAAGCGGCTGGTATTCGCGGTTTGACAGCTTTCGTTTTAGAAAAAGGAACTCCAGGCTTTTCCGTAGGGAAAAAAGAAGAAAAAATGGGGATATGCGCGTCAGATACTTGCGAGTTGATTCTCGATGGCGTGCGAGTACCGGAAGAACAACGCATCGGTCGGGAAGGCGAAGGCTTTAAACTCGCTATGAAAACGCTGGATGCGGCCCGCCCTTTGGTGGGAGCCGTATCTGTAGGAATCTCACAGGCGGCCTTGGACTGCGCAGTGAAATACGCCAAAGAGCGCCAGCAGTTCAATAAGCCAGTGTCTTCTTTTCAACTGGTGCAGGCGATGGTGGCCGATATGGCTATGCAAATCGAGGCGGCGCGGCTATTAGTGCACAAGGCTTGCTGGCTCAAAGATCAGGGGATGCCTTACTCCAAGGAAGCGGCAATGGCCAAATGCTTTGCTTCTGATGTAGCTATGAAAGTGACCGTGGATGCCGTGCAGGTTATGGGCGGCTATGGCTACTCGAAAGAGTACCCGGCGGAAAAATATATGCGTGATGCGAAGATTATGCAGATCTATGAAGGGACCAACCAGATTCAGCGCTTAGTTATTGCCAATGCGGTTTTGTATTGACCCAATAGGCAGCAGAAAAGCTTCCGTTTTGACGGAGGCTTTTTTTATTTACTAAAAATTAACAATTTCATAGCGTGAACTTTACATAGAATTTTTATACTAGAGGAGGTAGAAAAAATACATAGTAGGAGGAGATTGTGTGAATAAGAAAAAATGGCTGATGCCCTGTGCTGCGCTGGCGGTGATGGTGGCGATTTTGGTGGCATTAGCTATGCCGCAGACTAACGCAGTGGCTGACGCGGCCAATGACCAGGCTTACTATGGGAAAAAAGCGAAATACGTATTTTACTTTATTGGCGACGGTATGGCATTGAGCCAGATTAACTCTACGGAAATCTTCAAAGGGACTCAGAATGGCAACGGACCTATGGGCAGGCAGCCTATGAATTTTACCGCCTTTTCTCATCAGGGCGTGCAGCGGACGCAGTCGGCGGATACATTCATTACGGAATCAGCTGCCGCAGGAACGGCACTGGCGACTGGCAACAAAACCAATAATGACATTTTGGGCATGGATCCTACAAAGAGTGTGAAGTTTAAAACCATGGCGGAAATGGCCAAGGAAAAAGGCATGAGAGTAGGCATTGTCTCCAGTGTGTCCTTGGACCATGCAACTCCAGGCGCTTTTTATGCGCATCAACCGACTCGCA
Source organism: uncultured Anaeromusa sp. (assembly GCF_963668665.1). Lineage (NCBI taxonomy): Bacteria > Bacillati > Bacillota > Negativicutes > Selenomonadales > Sporomusaceae > Anaeromusa > uncultured Anaeromusa sp. Next base: position 446,383 of record NZ_OY764902.1, read on the forward strand.
AAAACTATTATGAAATTGGTCAGGAAATGATTAACAGCAATTTTGATTATTTTGCCGGCGGCGGTCTGTTGGCGCCTACAGGCAAGAAAAAAGACCAGCCTAATTTGCTGGATATTGCCAAACAAAAAGGCTATCAAGTAGCTCTTTCGATCGAAGAAATCCAGAAGATTGGCCGCGGCAGCGGCAAAACGATTGCCATTGCTCCAAACCTGGCGGCGGAAGAAGCCATGTCCTATGAAATTGACCGTGGCGAAAAAGTGTCTTTAGCTGAGTTTACCCGCAAAGGCATTGAGGTGCTGGATAATCAGAACGGCTTTTTCATGATGGTGGAAGGCGGCAAGGTCGATTGGGCTTGCCATGCTAATGATGCGGCGACAACTGTAAAGGATGTCATGGCATTTGAAGAAGCCATTGCAGAAGCGCTGAAGTTCTATGCCAAACATCCGGATGAAACATTGATTGTCGTTACTGGCGACCATGAGACCGGCGGCATGACCATTGGCTTTGCCGGTACTGGTTACAAGACGTTCTTCAGTAAATTGGGCGGACAGACCTTGTCTTATGAAGAATTTGACAAACAGATCAAAACCTACCGCGATCAAGTAGGCGATTCTAATGCCAATTTGGATGACTGGCTGCCTGCGTTGGCCAACCAATTTGGCATGAACGAATTGACTGCCTACGAGAAAAATCGTTTGGCTCAAGCGTTGGCTTTCAGCATGATCGATCCCAAAAAACGTCCTGCTGACGAAGAAACTACCTTGGCATACGGACCCTACGAGCCCTTCTCTGTAACGGTGACTCATCTGTTGAATCAGCGCGCGGGGATTGGCTGGACCACCTATGCTCATACTGGCGTGGCTGTGCCTGTGTATGCCCAAGGAACCGGCAGCGCCGTTTTTGACGGGTATTATGATAATACAGATGTGGCGAAAAAAATGATGAATATTATGGGTGTTTCTAAATAATGAAACGGGATCGCATGGTTGTTTTCGTTATTTTATTACTGTCCCTCGGTTTATACTGTCTGCCAAGTCAGTTTACGCCGGACGATGACGGCTATATACGGGCCAAGGGCGCCGTACTCTCCGTTGATAATGAACACGTATACGCCCGAGGCGTAGTTCGTACAGGCGTGCAGGAGGTTGTGCTGCAAATTGCTGACGGTCCGTATGAAGGCAAGATCATTACTTGCAGTAATACGCTGTTGGGAAAGCTGGAAATGGATAAGATATTTGCTCCTGGCGATACGGCTCTGGTGGCTGTGAAGGGGACGGCAGGCGAAATTCAGGTCGCCAACGTGGTGGATCATTACCGCCTGTATGCAGAAGGGTTGCTCTTTTTCCTCTTTGCCGCGCTTTTATGCTGGTATGCCCGCTGGACAGGACTGAAAGCTCTTCTTTCATTTGTATTTACCGTTTTAGCTTTGTGGAAAGTGCTGTGGCCGCTGTTCTTGCTTGGTTGGGACCCAGTATTTGTATCCATCTTGGTTGTAGCGGCTATTGTCGGTACGGTTACGCTATTGGTTATCGGCTTTAACCGTATTGCCTTAGCGGCTTTTTGCGGCACCTTAGGGGGAGCGTTGGGGGCTGTAGTGCTGGCTTTTTTATTCGGACAGCTTTTTCGCGTTCACGGCGCGGTTTTGCCTTATGCCGAGACCTTGCTGCATCTGGGATATGCCCAGCTAGACCTGACCAGAATGTTTCTGGCGGGGATTATGCTGGCTTCTTCCGGGGCAATGATGGATGTGGCTGTTGATATTGCCGTAGCTGTTGGTGAATTGAAATGTAAGCGGCCGGACTTGAAGCGCGGGGAGGCTATTGCCTCTGGCATGCATATCGGGCGGGCTGTAGTCGGCACGATGACCACAACGCTGCTTTTGGCTTACAGCGGTTCTTTTATGGCGTTGATGATGGTCTTTATCGCCCAAGGGACGCCGGTGGTTAATATTTTAAACTTGACCTACGTGGCGGCGGAAATACTGCACACGTTAACAGGCAGTATCGGTGTGGTGCTGGTCGCTCCGTGTACGGCCTTGTTGGCGGGCGTTCTCCTTGTAGAACCTTCGTCTGTGATGGCGTGCGAATTATCAACAAAAAAGCCTTGACTTTTAAGGGCTGCACGTATTATAATTACCACTGTCCTAGGGGTTATAGCTCAGTTGGTTAGAGCGCATGCTTGACATGCATGAGGTCAGCGGTTCGAGCCCGTTTAACCCCACCAATTAACAAAGTAAGCTCCCGTGTACGGGAGCTTTTTTTTGTCGTGGCAGGGAAAACGACAGTGCATAGGGAATTCATAAAAGATAAGAAACAATATTCCAGGGGGCGAACGGATATGATGAAAATTACGAGGGTGGACGCAACGTTTTGTACTGATAAACTGCAAGAATCTAAAGAATTTTATATGAACTATTTTGATTTTGAATTAGTGTATGAAAGCGATTGGTATTTGGAAATGATGGTTCCAGGCATGCCGACCAGCGGCTTGAGCTTTACCTTGCCGCGCCGAGATGAAGGAGAATTCTTTTGCGGCACAGGTACAATTCTTTCATTTGAAGTGCCGGATGTGCAGGGGGAGTATCAGCGCTTAAAAGAGGCTGGCTTGTCCCTTGTGCAATCGCTGCAAGATAAGCCTTGGGGAGAGCGCAGTTTTGTCGTGGATGATCCAAATGGAATTCATCTTTATATTTATGAAACTATTCCAGCTACGCCGGAGTATCAAAAAATCTATGATTCCTTTCGACAGGCTCGGTGAGGCGCAAAGCATTATCCGCGGTTTGATTTTGAGGAGGCAGCGGCGCCAGGCGGAGCGGCTATCTTGGTGTGCAGCGCCTGGGTGTTGTTAGAAAAGGCTTGAGATAAAGACCATGAAGCGTTGCGTTCATGGTCTTTTCAATGGCTTTTCGGCACTTGAAAGGATGCTTGGAACACGGTATTATTAATAAATATGTGTTGCACGATAAAGCGCAGCAATAAGGAGAGGTGAAAGGCTTTGGGACAGCGCAGGGCCATCATTTCCTCGATTCAGCCCGGCAGCATTGCCGAAGAAATTGGCCTGCAGCCAGGTCATGAAATTCTTTTGGTGAACGGCCAGGCGATGGAGGATGTTATCGATTGGAGTTTTGCCGTGGCCGACGAAGAAGTTGTGCTGACGGTGCGGACAGAAGACGGCGATGAAGTCGTAGAGATTGAAAAAGAATACAATGAAGAACTGGGAATTGAGTTTGATGAAGCTGTTTTTGACGGCATTCGGCGTTGCGGCAATCGCTGCATTTTTTGCTTTGTTGACCAAATGCCGTCGGGAATGCGTCAAAGCCTGTATGTAAAAGACGATGATTACCGGATGTCTTTTTTGTATGGTAATTTTATCACCCTGACCAATGTGCGTCAGGCTGACTGGGAGCGTATTTTCCGCCTGCATTTGTCTCCTCTTTATATTTCCGTGCATGCTACTGACGGCGCCGTGCGCGCCGCTATGTTGAATCAGCCTAAAGCGGCTGAAATTTTACCGCAGCTGCAGCGGCTGGCGGAGGCCGGCATTGAAATGCATACACAGGTGGTTTTGTGTCCCGGATACAACGATGGAGAGGTTCTGCAAAAAACGATTGCTGATTTATATGCTTTGCATCCAGCCGTGCAATCTCTGGCTATTGTACCGGTAGGGTTGACGCAGCATCGTCAGGGCTGTGCGGAGCTGCGCGGCTTTACGCCGGAAGAGGCAGGAAGGATTATTGATGAGATCGCTCGTTGTCAAGAGCGTTTCCTCCAGGAGGCGCAAACACGGTTTGTCTTTCTGGGAGATGAGTTCTATTTGGCGGCAGGTCGGTCTTGGCCGACAGAAGAGGCCTATGAAGGGTTTCCGCAATTGGAAAACGGCGTCGGCATGGTGCGCGATTTCTTAACGGACTGGGCGCGGCAGCTGCAGGATGTGCAAACTACGCAGCCTGCGGCAGAGACTGCCTGGATTGTAGCGGGAACATCGGCGGCTAAGGTGCTGGCGCCGTTGCTGGCAGGACCTTTATGGCAGCATGTGCGCATAATAGAGGTAGCAAATGAGTTTTTCGGCCCAGCCATTACGGTGACAGGCCTTTTGACTGGCGGCGATATTTTAAAAGCGCTGCAACGCGAAGACGCGCGACCGCAGCGCTTGATTCTGCCGGGAGTGGCTCTGCGCAAGGGCGAGGAGATATTCCTCGACGATATGACGCTGGACCAGGTGAGCGAACAAGCCGGCTGCGATGTGCGTATTGCTCATGGAGCGGAAGATCTGTTTGACTTGTTGAGGGGGCGGAACCTTTGAAGCGCTTGGGCTTGATTCAGGTGTATACCGGCGATGGCAAAGGGAAGACGACAGCGGCTTTGGGTTTGGCCCTAAGGGCCTGGGGAAAAGGCTGGAAGATTGCGATTGTGCAATTCATGAAGGATGACCCGGGGTATGGCGAGGTAAAGGCGCTCCAAGAGTTAGACGGGATTGACTTGTTTCCTGCAGGGAGAAATGATTTTGTCAATTTGGACCAACCCGAGGAAATCGATTGCCGTCTGGCGCGGCAAGGTTGGGAATTGGTCCAGTCCTTTTTAGCAGAAGGCGTCTATGATATGGTTATCTTGGATGAAATCAATATCGCCATTGCTTGCGGCTTGCTGGCGGAAGCGGAAGTTGTCGCCGCTTTGCGGCAGCACAAGAAGCGGCCGCAGCCGCGCGCGGAAATTGTGATGACCGGACGCTACGCTACGCCAGGCGTATTGGCGGAGGCGGACTTGATTACGGAGATGAAGGAACTGCGTCATCCTTTTGCGCAAGGAATTGAAATGCGCGAAGGAATTGACCATTGAGCCGGACTGCAGGGTTGCGGCGGAAAGAAGGTGCGAGACATTGAGCAAACCGATTGTGGCCATTGTTGGCCGGCCGAATGTTGGCAAATCAACTTTGTTTAACAAGATAGGCAAGAAGAGAGTATCCATTGTGGAGGACATGCCGGGAGTAACCAGGGACCGTATTTATATGGACGGCGAGTGGCTGGGAAAAGAATTCACCATGATCGACACCGGCGGGATTGAGATTGAGACAGAAGATAAAATCTTGAGCCAAATGCGTCACCAGGCTCGCCTGGCTATGGAAGAGGCGGATGTTATTGTATTTGTGGTCGACGGCAAAACTGGAGCGACCAATGCGGATGAAGAAGTAGCCCATATGCTGCGCGGCACAAGAAAACCAGTGGTGCTGGCCGTGAATAAGGTAGACCATATCAATCAAGAACTGGCTATTTATGAGTTCTATAACTTGGGCTTGGGAGATCCCGTCGGTATTTCTGCCGCCAACGCCATGGGGCTGGGGGATCTGCTGGATGCGGTGGTTGCCTCGTTCCCGGCGGACGCAGAGACGGAAGCGGTTGAAGAAGACGTAATCAAGGTGGCCGTAATTGGTCGACCTAATGTTGGCAAATCGTCCTTGGTCAACGCCATGATCGGTGAAGACCGGGTTATTGTCAGTGATATTCCCGGTACGACGCGGGACGCTATTGATACGCATTTTACCAAAGACGGGCAAAAATTTATGTTGATCGATACGGCGGGAATGCGCCGTAAAGCGAAGATTGAAATGCCGGTCGAGCGTTATAGTGTTGTTCGCGCTCTGCGAGCGGTGGACCGGGCGGATGTGGTGTTAATGGTGATTGACGCCGAAGAAGGCGTAACCGAGCAGGATAAGAAGATTGCCGGTTATGCTCATGAAGCAGGCAGGGCTTGCGTGATTGTCGTCAATAAATGGGACTTGGTGGAAAAAGACAGCAAGACCTCCTTGCGCTATACCGAAGCCATTCGCAGCGAACTGGCCTTTTTGCAGTACGCGCCGGTTGTGTATTTGTCAGCTTTGACTAAACAGCGGGTGCCGCGAGTAACGGAGCTTGTTAAATATGTGGCGGAGCAGCACAACATGCGTGTGAAAACCAGCGTTTTGAATCAAGTCCTAGAGGATGCGGTAGCGATAAACCCGCCGCCCACAGGACATGGCAAGCGGCTTCGTATTTATTTTGCTACTCAGGCGGATGTGCAGCCGCCGACGTTTGTCTTTTTTGTTAACGAAGCGGAATTGATGCATTTTTCGTATCTGCGCTTTCTGGAAAATCGCTTGCGTGAAAGCTTCGGCTTTGAAGGTACGCCGCTGAAGCTGGTAGTGCGTAACCGTAAGGAAAAGGAAGATGCCTAAAAGGAGGCTGCATGGTGGAGTTTCTTTGGATTGTCGCTGTGAGCTATTTGGTGGGATCTGTTCCCAATGGCTTGCTGTTGGGAAAAACGTTTTGGCATACGGATTTGCGGCAAATGGGCAGCTGTAATATTGGGGCGACCAATGCCTTTCGGGTGCTGGGACCCTGGCCTGCTTTTTGGGTGTTCTTGACAGATGCCGCCAAAGGTGTTTTTGGCGTTTGGCTGGCCAGTCAAATGGCGGCGCCGTCTCTTTGGTTGGTGGCAGCGGGTATTGCTGCTATTGCCGGACATAATTGGTCTGTTTTCCTGGGTTTCAAAGGCGGGCGCGGTGTGGCGACCGGCTTGGGAGTTATTGCTTTTTTGGTGCCTAAAGTGACCTTGATTGTTTTTGCGGTTTGGGCGCTGATTGTCTGGCTGACCCGCTATGTGTCGCTGGCTTCCATCGTAGCAGCGGCATTGGTGCCTGTGTGCATGTGGTTTTTAGGAGAAGAGCCGGCTGTTTTGGCGTTTGGCGTTTTGGCGGCAGTCTTTGTCATTGTGCGCCATCGCCCTAATATTCAGCGACTGCTGAAAGGCGAAGAGTTAAAGATTCGTTCGGGTAAGCGTTGATTGAGGAAGGACTTTGGCGTTCTGAAAAGAATATATTTCTTAAAGGAGGGAATCGCATGAAAGAAACAATGGCAGCGTTGCTGCAATGTAAAAATTGGGCGTTAGTGGGGGCGACATCCAACAAGGGGAAATTTGGCTATAAAATTTTTCAAGTGATGCGAAATAATGGGTTGCATGTATTGCCCGTCAATCCGGGATTGCAAGAAATTGACGGCCAAACGTGCTACGCTTCCTTAGCGGACTTGCCGGAACCGGTTGAAGCGGTAAATGTCGTAGTACCTCCTAAAGTTGCTTTGGGAATTTTAGAGGAATGCCAACGTTTAAATATCTCCAAGGTCTGGCTGCAACCGGGAGCTGATACGGCGGAAGTGGTGGAAAAAGCTAAAGAATTAGGCTTGCAGGTAGTGTATGACGCGTGTATCATGATCGAGTTGAGACATAAAGGAGGAGTATGAATGGCTGCTTTGAAAGAAGTGAACGATGCAATGTACCAGGAGGAAGTATTGGACGAGAAGCAACCGGTGTTGGTTGATTTTTGGGCGCCCTGGTGCAGCTATTGCAACAAACTGACTCCTGTTTTGGAAGAAGTGTCCGCAGAACTGGCAGGTAAATTGAAAATCGTAAAAATCAATGTAGATGAAAATCGCTCTTTGGCTCAACGCTATGATATTAAAGGTTTGCCGACGATGATGTTGGTAAAAGATGGCGAAGTAGCGGAAAAAATCGTCGGCTTTTTGCCGAAAGCTTCTATTTTAGGGAAGATAGAGCCGTTTCTCTAATAAAATAAGGCATAAGAAAAGGCCGCTATTCAGGCGGCCTTTTCTTATGCCTTATTTTACTAGGCAATCGCTTGATTTAACGAGGTAATCAGCGCTTCGATGTCAATGCCGTGTGCGCTGGCGCCTTGCTCGATGTTTTCAAACCGGGCGGCGGCGCAGCCTAGGCAGCCCATGCCGAAATTGCGGAACACGTCTACCGTTTCCGGGTGCTGTTGGACTACTTCGATAATGCTCATTTCTTTGGTGATGTTTTTCATGATTTTCCTCCTAGTGCTCTGTTATTGTAGAACTGATTCTATGGTTTATTATAACATTGATCTGCATGGAGCACACGCTGAAAGAAATTTTTTCTGTTAGAGCGCAAGTCAAGGCGGAAAAATAAGCTAATTTCGCAAAAAGAATAAAAATAGGCCAAAAGTCTCGCTATCTGGGGCGTTTGCTCTCTTTTTGTTAAAATGTAAAAAACTTGGAAAAATCAGCAGGATTTTTTCGAATAAATCCGAATATCCATAAATGTGGGTTAAAGTGGTGGAAAGTGGGTGATAAAGGTGCTTTTGGGAGAGTATCAACATACTGTAGATGCCAAAGGTCGCCTGTTTTTACCTGCTAAATTCCGCGAAGAACTGGGAGAGACAGTTGTTTTTACCAAGGGACTTGATGCCTGCTTGTTTGGTTATTCCTTGTCTGAATGGAGTGTTTTAGAAGAAAAATTGAAAAAATTACCCTTAGCTAAGCCGGAAGCCCGAGCTTTTACGCGATTTTTCTTTGCAGGCGCCGCCGAAATAGGGTATGATAAACAAGGAAGAATTTTACTTCCGCCCGTGTTGCGTGAACACGCACGCTTAGAAAAAGAAGTTGTCGTCATCGGTGTATCAAATCGTATCGAAATTTGGAGTCAAGATGCGTGGCAGGCCTATAATGAGGCCTTGGCTCCGAGCGTATCGGATTTGACCCAGGAGTTGATTGATCTGGGGATTTGATGACGAGGAGGTTCGTTTTGCAAGAGTTTCACCATGTCAGCGTATTGTTAGAAAAGACCGTGCAGGCGGTAATGCAGGATCCTGCAGGAATTTATGTAGATTGCACCTTGGGCGGCGCTGGTCACGCCAAATACTTGGCGGACCAATTGAGCGCACAAGGTCGCTTCATAGGTATTGATCAAGATCCGGCGGCGTTGGCGGCCGGCAGAGAAAAACTGAGCGGTGTGCCATGCCAAGTGGATTTAATACACAGTAATTTTTCTCGTCTCGGCGATGTTTTAGCGGAATTAGGCGTAGAAAAGGTCAATGGCATTGTTTTTGACCTCGGTGTTTCTTCGCATCAGTTAGACGTTGCAGAGCGTGGTTTTTCATATCAACAGGATGCGCCTCTCGATATGCGGATGAATCCGCAGCAAGCGCGCAGCGCTTATGATGTGGTCAATACGTATGAGGAAGAGGAATTGGCGCGCATTATTAAAGAGTTTGGGGAAGAACGTTGGGCTAAGCGAATTGCTTCCTTTGTTGCAACCGCTCGGCAGACGGCCCCTATAGAGACAACCGGCCAATTAGTGGACATTATCAAACGAGCGATTCCAGCCGCCGCCCGGCGAGACGGGCCGCACCCGGCTAAACGCACTTTCCAGGCTATTCGGATTGAAGTAAATCAAGAACTGGAAATTTTGCAGGGGGCGTTTCGTACTGCTATTGAACATTTACTCCCTGGTGGGAGATTGGCCATTATTACCTTTCATTCGCTAGAAGACCGTGCAGCGAAACAGGCGTTGGCTGCGGCGGCGAAAGGATGTATTTGTCCGCCTAAGCTTCCTATATGCATGTGCGGCCACCAGCCGCAAGTGCGGTTGCTAGGCAAGGCAGTTACGCCTTCAGAGCAGGAACTGGAGAACAATCCCAGGGCGAGAAGCGCCAAATTACGTATAGCTGAAAAACTGGGCAGGTAATCAGATCCAAGGAGGGACTTGCATGTTGGCTCAACAAAGACAGGAGTGGAAACATCCTGTAGAAGAACAGCAACATACACCTGCAAAAACCTTTCGTAAGCAACCGCAATGCGATGTTCGTTTGCGAGCGAGAGTAGGCTTGCTTGTTTGCGGCATAGCAGTGTTGGCCATTGTTGGTGCAGTTTGCAGTGAATTCGTCGTTACGACCGGCTATTCGGTTGTAAAGACGAAATCCCAAATTATGTCATTGGAAAAAGAGAACGAACAATTGCAATTGGAAATTGCCCAACTCAAAGCGCCACAGCGTATTCAAGCCGTTGCTACGCGTGAGTTAGGCATGGTAACGCCGCAAAACTTGTACTGTATTAACCCTCAGACGGCTCCAAGTGCCGCTTCAGTGGAAGCGCAGGACAATCTTTGGGATCGTGTAAAAGCTAACTTAAAGGGAGCGACAGCGCAAGCAGGTACTAATCGCTAAGCTATTATATTTTTTATTAATAGAGTTATGAAAAGCAGCCAGTACGGTTGCTTTTTCGTATTTTGTCATACTTTCGTGATTGGACTTTTTTTATAGTAATCGTTACAATTAATAGCAAGTAAATGCAGAGGAGATGTACTGATGCAAAAGATGCTGTCAGAAATTATAGCGCTATTGCCGGAAGTCCAATGCCAAGGGATTTGTGAGGCTGCAATCACTGGCATTACGCAGGACTCCAGACAAGTAACACAGGGAAGCCTTTTTATTTGTTTGCCAGGCAGTAAAGTAGATGGGCATGATTTTGCCGAAAAGGCAGTAGCTGAAGGGGCTGTGGCTCTTTTGGCGGAAAGGCCGCTAACGGTTTCAGGAGCTGCTGTGCTCGTGGTTCCGGATGTACGTGAAGCGATGGGACGCATTGTTCCTTTTTTTTATGATAGGCCGACACAGAAACTGCGTTTGTTGGGAGTTACCGGTACAAACGGCAAAACTACGACAACCTATTTATTAAAAGCTATCTTGGAGGCGGCTGGCTATCGAGTAGGCCTGATTGGAACGATTCAGTCGCTCATAGGCGATGAAAAGGTTCCTGCGAAGAATACGACGCCTGATGTAGTGGAACTTCAGGCGTTGCTGTGGCGTATGGCGAAAGCCGACATGGATTATGTCGTCATGGAAGTATCTTCGCATGCTTTAGCCCTGGACCGTATTGCCGGCTGTGAATTTGATATGGCTATGTTTACCAATATGACTCAAGATCATTTGGATTTTCATAAAACTCTTGGCGAGTATGCAGAAGCTAAGGCTCGCTTGTTTTCTCTTGCCTCGCAGGCTGGTTCTAAAACAGGCAAGCATGCGGTAATCAACGCGGATGATGCAGCGGCGGATGTCATGCGGGACGCGGCTGCGTGTGACATACTTACGTATGGGATTGAGGATGCCCAAGCGGACTTGCTGGCTAAAAATGTTCAGGTGACGCCGGAAGGTGCGCGCTTCCTGTTGCAACGAAAAGGCGAAGCATGGCCGGTTAAACTGCTTCTCACGGGACGATTTAATGTTTACAATGCATTAGGAGCCATAGGAGCGGCTTTAAGCGAAGGCGTATCTTGGCCGGTAATCCAAGAAGCCTTGGCTTCCTTTCCCGGCGTGCCTGGGCGCTTTGAACGGGTAGACGGCGGTAAGGAATTTGCTGTTATTGTTGATTATGCGCATACTCCGGACGGGTTAGAAAATATTTTACGTACAGCCAGGGAGATGAAGCCTGCCAGAGTGGTGACCGTATTTGGCTGCGGCGGCGACCGGGATCGCACGAAACGTCCTTTGATGGGGGCGCTGGCTGCAAAGTATAGCGATGTGGTCATCGCCACTTCGGACAATCCTCGTTCGGAAGAGCCGGAAACCATTTTGAGTGAAATCGAAGTGGGCATTTTACAAGAGTTGCGCCCGGAGGTGCAATATGAAAAGATAGTGGATCGCCGGCAAGGCATTGGACGGGCCTTGGAATTGGCTCAGCCAGGCGATATTATTTTAGTAGCTGGCAAAGGACATGAAAACTATCAAATTTTAAAAGACAAGACAATTCATTTTGATGATAAGGAAATAATTCAGGAATGGCTGCGGCAAAAGGAGGCATAAAGATGAGTGCACGGTTTACATTAGCGGAGATAGTGGAGGCCACAGGCGGCAAGGTAGTACGGGGAAAAGGTGAGCAACAGTCTTGCGAAGGGGTTGCAACCGATACGCGCGCGTTGCAGCCGGGCGAGCTTTTTGTAGCCTTGGCCGGGGAGTCCTTTGACGCCCATCATTTTTTGGCTGACGCGATACAGGCTGGCGCGGCGGCTCTGGTGGTGCAGCGTGAAGATGCAGTGTTAGAAGACGTATCTCTCCCGGTTGTACTGGTTGCCGATACGCGTAAAGCGTTGCAGGATTTAGCGCGCTTTCATCGGCTGCGTTTTGCCATTCCTGTTATTGCCGTAACTGGCTCTAATGGGAAGACCAGTACGAAGGATATGGTGGCTGCAGCCTTAGGGGCTCGTTTTAATGTATTGAAAACAAAGGGAAATTTCAATAACGAAATTGGCCTGCCCCTAACATTGTTATCGTTGGAACCTTCTCATGAAGCGGCTGTAGTAGAAATGGGCATGAGAGGCTTGGGGCAGATCGCGGAACTAGCGGATATTGCCCGGCCGACACAGGGCATTGTAACCAATGTAGGAGAAACGCATTTGGAACTTCTCGGGTCTGTGGCCAATATTGCTAAAGCAAAGGCGGAGCTGGTGCAGGCGCTTCCCAATGACGGCATAGCCGTATTGAACCAGGATGATGCTCTGGTTAGGTCTATGGCGGCGCAAGCTCCCTGTCGTGTAGTTTCCTATGGCTTGAATGAAAAGGCGGACGTGTGGGCGGAGAACGTCCATTATTCAGCCCAAGGCATTCGTTATGTATGCTGCTATAAAGATGAGCGGCAAGTAATGGAGATTCCTGCGGTAGGTGTACACAATGTGTATAACAGCTTGGCTGCTGTTGCGATAGCGAGAGAAGCGGCGGGATTGTCGTTGGCGGATATTGCTGCCGCGCTGCAGCAATATGAGCCGAGCGGCATGCGCTTCGAATTTGAACAGACGCCGCGGTATCTTTTGGTGAATGACGCCTATAATGCCAGTCCGCTCTCGATGAGAGCGGCTATTGACACCGTGGCTGCCATTGCTCAGGGACGGGTTGTGGCTGTTTTAGGAGATATGCTGGAATTGGGGGATGCTGCTATTGAAGCGCATCGAGCTATCGGTATTCATTTGGTTACTTCCGGCATACGTCATGTTGTGACCGTAGGCCCTTTGGCTGGCTATATTGCGGAAGCAGCCAGGCTGGCAGGAGCGGAAATTGCTTTGGCCTGCAATGATCATGGAGAAGCGCAATACGCCTTGCGAAGCATTTTACGCAAGGGTGATACGGTGCTTGTGAAAGGCTCGCGCGGGATGCATATGGAAGCGATTCTGGAGCGTTTGCGTTGAAAATCCAAATAACAAAAACAGGGAGTCTTTGAAAGATGATGGAGTGGATTTTGCCGGGCCTTGCCGGCATGGCAGTTGTTTTGGCGGCAGGGCCGATTTTAATACCAATTTTACATAAGCTGAAATTCGGACAGAGTATTCGCGAAGAAGGACCCCAGCGTCATTTGGCCAAAGCGGGAACGCCCACGATGGGCGGTTTGCTGATGCTTTTGTCCATGACAGTAGCTACCTTGCTTTTTGGCGGTTGGCGTCCGGAAGTGCTGGTAGTGTACTTGGTTTTTGTAGGGCATGGCTTGATTGGTTTTAGTGATGATTATATTAAAGTGGTCTTGAAGCGAAATCTAGGGCTGACTGCCAAACAGAAGCTTTTGGGACAGGCGGCGCTGGCGCTAGTGCTGGCGTATGTAGCACAGGTCTATTTGCAGCGAGGCACGGAAGTATGGCTTCCGGGAACTTCGCAAATGCTTGATTTAGGCTGGGGTTATTATGCTTTTTTATTTTTTATTCTTGTTGGCGCCAGCAATGCTGTGAATTTGACGGATGGCTTGGATGGTTTAGCGGCGGGAACCATGACGGTTGCCAGTGTTTGCTATGCGGTTATTGCCGCTTACTTTGGGCACGAAGGGCTTGGCGCATTTGCGGTGGCTCTGGCAGGATCCTGCTTAGGATTTTTGTGGTTCAATGCGTATCCGGCGAAGATTTTCATGGGCGACACTGGCTCATTGGCTCTGGGAGGCGCCTTGGCGGCTCTGGCGGTATTGACTAAGACAGAACTGCTGTTGGGTATCGTGGGCCTTGTTTTTGTAGCGGAGGCTTTATCTGTTATTTTGCAAGTGTTTTCCTTTAAAACGACAGGGAAGCGCATTTTTCGAATGAGTCCCTTGCATCATCACTTTGAATTGGGAGGCTGGTCGGAGCGCAAGGTGGTTCTGGTTTTTTGGTTAAGCGGCGTAGGCGCTGCTTTGGCGGCGTTGGGCGTTTTGTGGATGAGCGGCTTGCGTTGATAAACAGGAGCAGGTAGGAGGAAGACGTATGGAAGTAGCAGCGAAAAAGGCTGTTGTATTAGGTGCAGGCGTGAGTGGCGTAACGGTGGCCAAAGCGTTACGGCGTGTACAGGCGGATGTGACATTGGTGGACGGCAAGGAAGCGGAGCAGCTGCCACTGCAGGTGTTGAATCTGGCGAATGAAGGAATTCATCTGCAACTAGGTGCGGAAGCGGAAGAGTGCCTGGAAGACGCTGATTTTCTAGTAGTGTCTCCTGGAATTCCATTGAAGGCGGCGTATGTGGGTAAGGCGCAGCAAAGAGGGATTCCGGTAGTTAGTGAAGTGGAGATTGCGTATCAGCTTTGCAAGGCGCCTATGCTGGCTATCACAGGAACAAACGGCAAGACTACGACGACCACTCTTTTGGGGGAAATGATCAAGGCCAGCGGCTTTAAAACGGCTGTAGGCGGAAATATTGGCGCAGGCCTTTCGGAACAGGTGCTGGACTTGGGCGCTAATGACATGGCAGTGGCTGAAATTTCCAGTTATCAATTGGAAAGCGTACAGGAGTTTCGCCCGTATGTGGCAGCTGTATTGAATGTGACGCCGGACCATTTGGAACGCCACGGTACAGTGGAGCAGTATAGCAGTGTCAAAGAGCGGGTCTTTAATAAACAAGGCGCCGAAGACGTTGTTGTTCTTAATTATGATGACCCGATCACGCGTGATATGGCTAAACGAGCCCCGGGACGGGTGCTTTTTTTCAGTCGTTTGGAAGTATTGCCTGAAGGCGCTTTTGTTCGCGCTGGGAAAATGGTGATTCGTTGGCAGGGGGCGGAAATATCGTTGCTGGATGCAGCGGAGTTGGGCCTTCCTGGAGCTCATAATGTGGAAAATGTGCTGGCTGCGGCGGCTATGGCGTATGTGGCAGGCGTGACTCCGCAGGTGATTTGTGAAGTGCTGCGCTCCTTTGAAGGTGTGGAGCATCGCATTGAATTAGTGGCTGAAATTGATAATGTAAAATATTATAACGACTCTAAGGCTACCAATCCAGAATCGACCATTAAGGCTCTGGAAGCCTTTGATACCGGCATTATTCTTCTGGCGGGAGGCAAGGATAAGAATACAGATTTACAGACCATGATGAAGCTTGTTAAGGATAAGGCTCGTTGTTTGCTTTTGTTTGGCGCGGCGGCGGAACGTTTTGAAGCGGCGGCCCGGCAAGCGGGAGTGCAGCAGATTCGTCTTGTTTCTGGCGTTGAAGAGGCGATACAAGTAGCCAAAGCTCTGGCGCAGCCTGCGGAAGTGGTGTTGTTGTCGCCGGCTTGTGCCAGTTTCGATCAATTTTCTAGTTTCGAAGAGCGCGGACGCTTTTTTAAAGAATGTGTTGCGGCGCTGGAGGCGGCAACAGGAGGACAAGCATGAAGGTAGTATTGTCCGGCGGTGGAACCGGCGGACATATTTATCCGGCGCTGACGATTGGCGAAGAAATTTGCCATTTGCATCCGGGAACCGAGCTTTTATACATTGGTACAGCAAGCGGTTTGGAAGCGGAGCTGGTTCCTAAGGCTGGGATTCCCTTTGCTACTGTAGCTTCCCGCGGGTTGAACCGGAAAAATTTGCTTGCAAGTATGCAGGCGGCAGCAACCGCTTTGGGCGGCGTATGGCAGTCGATAGGCTTATTGCGTCAATTTCGGCCGCAAGTGGTCGTGGGGACTGGGGGCTATGTCTGCGGACCGGTGTTGTTGGCTGCATTTTTGTTGGGAATTCCGACGTTGATTCAGGAACAGAACGCCATTGCAGGCATTACCAATCGACTTCTTTCGCATGTTGTCGATGGCGTGGCTTTGGGTTATGCTGAGGCTTCCAGTCGTTTTTCCGGCCGTTGCCGCCAGGCGGTGACAGGCAATCCGGTGCGCCGCGAGGTGCTGACAGCGCAGCGGGAGGAAAGCTTGAAACAATTGGGGCTGAGCAGTTCTTGCAAGACCCTCCTAGTTGCCGGCGGCAGCCGGGGCGCCCGCAGCATTAACCAGGCGATGATTGAAGTACACGCTGCCTTGGCGATGCGGGAGGATGTGCAAGTGTTGCACATCACAGGGAAAAACGAGTATAATAACGTAGTTGACGAACTGCGGCGACGTGGGCTGGAAGAAGCTCCGCGCCTTTTTGTTCGTCCGTATTTGCATGAAATGCCGGCGGCCTTGGCGGCAGCGGATTTAGCCGTGTTTCGCGCTGGGGCGCTGGGAATTGCGGAGCTGACCGTGCGCGGCGTACCGGCAATTTTAGTGCCGTACCCGTATGCGGCGGAAAATCATCAAGAGTGGAATGCTCGTGTACTGGCTAATGCCGGAGCGGCTAAAGTGTTGGGCGACGCACAATTGGAAGAAGGCCTTTTGCAAGAAACCGTGCTGGCCTTGTTGGACGATTCGCAGCAATTGACCGCCATGGCGGAAGCCAGCAGGTCGTTGGGACGCCCGCAAGCGGCCAGGGATATTGCCGAATGGGCTGTTAAATTGGTTAAGTAGCGCTGCATAGAGCGGCAAGGAGGAAGAATAACGTTGCTTTCATCAACAACTAAGTATCATTTTATCGGCATTGGCGGCGCAGGCATGAGCGCTTTGGCCACTATTGCCTTGGAAAAAGGAATGCAAGTATCCGGTTCGGATGCGCAGGATTCAGCTACCTTGGCTCGCTTGCGCGCGGCTGGAGCTGTTGTGCATATTGGTCATAAGGAAGAACATATAGCCGGTGCAGGCGCAGTGGTCGTATCTACGGCCATTCATGCCGATAATCCGGAGCTTGCGGCTGCCCTTAGACAGGGGCTTTCGGTGTTGCATCGAGCCGATGTATTAGCGGCATTTATGCTGGAACAAGATGGAGTCGGCGTAGCCGGAGCTCATGGCAAAACGACAACAACTTCCATGCTGGGGTTGATCTTTGAGCGTTGCGGCGCAGATCCCACGGTGATTATTGGCGGCGATGTGGATTATCTGGCGAGTAATGCCAAATGGGGCCGCGGACGTTATTTGTTGGCGGAAGCGGATGAAAGCGACGGTTCGTTCCTCAAACTTTCGCCGCAGATGGCTGTCATTACCAATATAGAAAATGATCATATGGATCACTACGGCACAATGGACAATGTATTGCAGGCGTTTGTTGATTTTGTAGCGCGCTTGCCTGAAACTGGCAAAGCCGTGGTTTGCCTGGATAATGAAAATATACAAATGATTTTGCCTCGCTTGAACCGACAAGTAGTTACGTATGGTCTGGAACGTTCTGATGCAGAATACCGAGCCTTACATATTCGCATGGAAACGGGCTGCACTACTTTTGAAGTATGGCATAAGGAAAACTGCTTAGGCGAGGTGACGTTGACGGTACCGGGACGACACAATGTTTCTAATGCCTTGGCGTCTATTATTGTTGCGTTAGAAGCTGGCTTGCCTTTTGCGGGCATTGCAGCTGCTTTGCTGGAGTTTCGAGGTGCGAAACGGCGTTTTCAGACAAAATACCGCGATGAAAACGTCTGGATTGTGGACGATTATGCACATCATCCTACCGAGGTGGCGACGACTCTCGTTGCGGCGCGGCAAACCCAGCCGAAACGGTTGGTTTGTTTATTCCAGCCGCATCGGTATTCCCGGACGCAGCTATTATATCGCGAATTTGGCGCGGCCTTTGGCGCAGCGGACGTATTGGTGCTGACCGACGTGTATTCGGCAGGTGAAGCGCCGCTTCAAGGGGTAAACGGAGAAATGCTGTTCCAAGCGGTTGTTTCCAAAGAAGGACAAGAAGTTTATTATGTGCAGGATAAAGCTGTGTTGGCTGAGTTTGCCATGAAACATATGCAGCAGGGTGATTTGATTATGACCATGGGAGCCGGCGATATTTGGCGCGCAGGAGAAGAATTGGCGGCTTTGTTGAGAAACCATAAGTGCTAATGAATGAAGGATCCCAAGGAAAGAAGGCAAAGGAAAATGAAGGAAAAGAAGATTGCCGTAGTCATGGGAGGTCCATCCACGGAGCGTGAGGTTTCGCTGCGGACTGGCAATGCTATTTTGACGGCGTTACAGCGCTTGGGGTATCAAGCAGTGGGAATTGATCTGGAACCGGCGCGGATCGAAAAACAATTGGCCGATTGCGGCGCGGAAGTAGTTTTTGTCGCCGTTCACGGCAAGTATGGCGAAGACGGGACGCTGCAAGGGCTTCTGGAATTAAAGCAGCTGCCTTATACTGGCTCTGGCGTATTGGCTAGTGCGCTGGCTATGGACAAGGTGGCTTCTAAAATGATGTTTCAAGGCGCTGATGTGCCAACACCGCGGTTTGCGGTGCTGCAAGAGCAAGAGGACAAGGCGGCTTTGGCCCAAGCAGTTATCAAACAATTTGGCTTGCCTGTGGTTATTAAATCGGCTGCCCAAGGATCCAGCATTGGCGTGTGCATGGTACACAAAGCGGAAGATGTGCAGGCCGCATTGGAAGAAGTGTTCCGGTACGGAAAAACTGCATTACTGGAAGAGTGCATTATCGGCCGAGAAATTACGGTCCCTGTGTGGTGTGATACTGCAGGCGCCGAGGCTATGCCGGTTATTGAGATTGCTCCGAAATCCGGCGTATATGATTATCAATCCAAATATACTAAGGGGG
Organism: uncultured Anaeromusa sp.; assembly: GCF_963668665.1. Taxonomy (NCBI): domain Bacteria; kingdom Bacillati; phylum Bacillota; class Negativicutes; order Selenomonadales; family Sporomusaceae; genus Anaeromusa; species uncultured Anaeromusa sp. The sequence goes on from NZ_OY764902.1 coordinate 465,030, forward strand.
CCTCGGAATATATTGTCCCCGCCAAATTGCCGCCGCATGTGACGCTGATGGTCCAACAGGCAGCAGTGCAGGCTTGCCAGGTTTTAGGATGTTTTGGCGTTGCCAGAGCGGACATTATGCTGGACGAAAAACTGCGCCCCTATGTATTGGAAGTTAATACCGTTCCCGGCATGACGGAAACTAGCTTGGTGCCTAAAGCGGCAGCGGCTGAAGGCCATTCTTTTGAAGCGCTGTGCGAGCGCATTTTATTGCAAGCGTTGACGCGGAAATAAGCAAGAGGACAAGCTGCGCTTCCAAACAGAGGCGCGCTTGTCCTCTTGCTGCACCAATACGTGATGTTTAGCGCTCATCTTTGGGCATAAGGTCTGGTGTGACGAATGACTTTTCTAATGGTATAATCTTTATAAAATGATAAATTAGAGTAGGAGTCGATGCTATGGGCGCAGGGGCTATTTCTCCTAAAAGAAGGTTTCGCTTTTGGCCGCTGCTGCTTTTGGGCTTGCTTTTTTGCTTTCTCGGCTTTGGAGGCTTGTGGCTCAGCGGCTCTTCTTGGTTGGCCCTGGGACATGTAGAAGTCGAAGGGTTGCAGGAACTTTCCAAGGAGGAGCTTTTGGTGATTGCAGGGATTGGAGAACCGGTCAATTTGCTGCGGGTGAGACCGGAACTTCTGCAACATCGTTTAGAGCAGGATTTGCGCATTCGCCGGGCTGAAGTGGAGAGGAAATTTCCCTGGAATTTGCGCATTGCTGTGGAAGAAAGGCGTCCGTTAGCGTATGTAACGGCAGCGTATGGTATTTTAGCAATAGATCGTGACGGTACGGTACTCAATGTGCAGCGTTATCTTAAAGATATGCGATGGCCCTTTATTACTGGCATTTCCGCGGGGCAAGAGTATATTGGCGATAAGCTGAGCCAGCCGCAGGTGATCATGGCGCTGCAGTTTTTAGACCGTTTGGACGCGAAAACGTTAGAAAAAGTATCGGAAGTGCACTTTGTAACTTCCGAGAAAATGCAGTTATATTTGCTTTCTGGAGCGAAGGTTCGCTTGGGTGATGGAACGAAAATGATGGAAAAAGCTCAGAAAGTACAAGAACTTGTGGAACAATTGGGAGATAAGTTAGAACGAGTGGATTATTTCGATGTCAGTTTTGCGACACCGGTAATCAAATTCAAGCCTTAAAGCTTGAAAAGAGGAAACACAAGAAGGGAGTCAAGAACGGTGTTGTCGATTAAACAAGGGCAATGGGCCATTGCTTTGGTTTGTTTTATCTTGGGGATTATGCTGGCGGTGCAGTTTAAAACAACAGAAGATATGCGGTCAGCGTTGTCAGTGCAGCGAGTGGAGGATTTGTCGCAACGACTGCTGCAAACGGAAAAGGAACGAGACTCGTTGAACAACCAGGTAAAAGAGTTGCGCGAACAGGCCCTAGGTGGGCGGACTTCGAAAGAAATGCAGCTGATTCAGATGGGGGCAGGCGTCGTTGATTTGACAGGCCCTGGTGTTGTGGTAACGATCAATGACAGCAAACGGCCATCCAAGCCGGGGGAAAATCCGAACTTATATGTTATTCATGATGATGATATCCTTAAAGTAATTAATGAACTTTGGGCTGCTGGAGCGGAAGCCATGTCAATTAATGAGCAGCGGCTTATCGCTTCGTCGGAAATACGCTGCGCCGGTCCGACATTGTCGGTGAATAATACCCGTTCGTCGGCGCCCTATGAGATCATTGCCATAGGCGAACCTAAAACATTGGAAAACGCTTTGCGCATGCGCGGCGGCGTTGTTGAAACCTTGCAGTTCTGGGGTATTCAGGTGACCATCAAGCAGACGGATCGCGTAGCAGTTCCCGCTTATAAAGGCGCTTTCCGGTTTGAATACGCCAAACCGGCTAAGGAAGGGGGCGCACAGTAATGTACCTTCCGATTGCAGGCTTATGTTTTGGGTTATTTGTGGGTTCTCTGCTTCCTGGAACCGTTCCGGTTGAGTATGCCAAGTATATGTCGATTGCTCTTTTGGCTTGCTTAGATACTGTTTTTGGCGGGTTGCGCGCCGGAGCGGATGAGAAATTCGACAATAGCGTATTTGTAACCGGTTTTTTTACTAATGCGTTAATGGCGGCTGGTTTGGTTTATAGCGGCGAACGCTTAGGAATTGACTTGTATTATGTAGCATTATTGGCCTTTGGGTTGCGTATTTTTCAAAATTTGGCGATATTACGCCGCTATTTTCTGAAAAAATAGGTTCTGTAAAGAGGAAAATGGAAATGGCGCGTGGAAGTAATTATAAGTTTTTTCGCATGCAGCAGGGCGTTTAGCCTTGACGTAAGGAGGATTTTCGTTCATGTTGGAATTTGACATGGAGTTGGAGCATCTGGCAACCATTAAAGTAGTAGGGGTAGGCGGTGGCGGCAACAATGCCGTCAATCGCATGATTGCAGCAGGATTGAAGGGCGTGGAGTTTATTTCCGTAAATACCGATGCTCAAGCGTTGCTGCAGGCACAGGCTCCTTATCGCATCCAAATCGGAGAAAAGCTAACAAAAGGTCTAGGGGCCGGCGCTAACCCGGAGGTTGGAGATTTAGCCGCTCAGGAAAGTCGTGAAGAACTGATTAAGGCTTTGCGGGGCGCCGATATGGTGTTTGTAACCGCGGGCATGGGCGGAGGCACAGGGACTGGTGCGGCGCCGGTTGTTGCCGAATGCGCTCGCGAAGTAGGGGCCCTTACAGTTGGCGTAGTCACTAAGCCGTTTTCTTTTGAAGGAAAGCGCCGTTTTAAGCAAGCGGAAAAAGGGATTGCCAATTTGAAAGAACGCGTGGATACGCTGATTACCATTCCTAATGATCGTTTGATGCAGGTCGTGGACAAGAGAACGCCCATCATGGAAGCGTTTCGGATAGCTGATGATGTACTGCGTCAAGGCGTTCAAGGCATTTCCGATTTGATCGCTGTTCCTGGTCTGATTAATTTGGATTTTGCCGATGTAAAAACGATTATGAGCGATACCGGTTCGGCTCTGATGGGAGTAGGCGTTGCTGCAGGCGAGGGACGGGCCATTGCGGCGGCGGAAGCGGCTATCAAGAGTCCGCTGTTGGAAACCTCCATTGATGGAGCTAAAGGGGTGCTGCTAAATATCACCGGCGGTACTAACTTGAGTTTATTTGAGGTGAACGAGGCGGCGGCCATTATTGAACAGGCTGCAGACCCGGAAGTGAACTTGATTTTTGGTGCTGTCATTGACGAAACCTTGCAGGATGAGGTCAGGGTTACGGTTATTGCGACCGGTTTCGATCAACGCTCGGCGCGGTCTGTACAAGTTGGCGGCAATGAAGGCAAAAAGGAACGTGTAGGACAGGTTCCTGACTTTAGCCTGGATGTGCCGGTCTTCATGCACAAGAGGTAATTCGCAAAGAGCATGGGACGCCCATGCTCTTTTTTCTTAAAAGAGCCACTGCAAAGGCAGGTATATGCTAGGGGGAACAAAATATGTCTTCGATTTCAGAACGCCTGCAGGCGGTGGAAGGGAGAATCGCGAAGGCTTTGGCCTCTCGCAAATCCGAAATTGAACAGCCAGGGCCCATTTGTTTGATTGCGGTGAGTAAAAATCATGCTGCAGAGGTAGTCGAAGAAGCCTTGGAAGCGGGACTTACTGTGTTTGGCGAAAATCGGGTTCAAGAAGCTTTGCCTAAAATAGAGCATATCGGCGTTAAAGCGAAATGGCATTTGATTGGTCATTTACAGACTAACAAGGCGAAGCAAATCGTAGGCAAGGTTGCTTTGATTCACTCAGTGGATAGTGAACGACTTTTGCAGCAAATTGAGCAGGAAGCAGCCAAACAAGGAATTTCTCAGGAAGTACTGTTGCAGGTGAACGTTTCAGGCGAAGAAAGCAAATTCGGTATGGATCCGGATGCAGTCTGGGCATTGTCACGACAGGCAGCTCAATGGCCGCATGTGAGAATAAAAGGCTTAATGACAATTGCTCCCTTAATGGAGGACGCTGAGTCGGTGAGGCCTGTGTTTCAGGAAGCTTACAGCTTATTTGCGGCTTTACGGGAGGCGGCTTTGCCGCAATGCGAGTGGCAGTGGCTTTCTATGGGGATGAGCAATGATTTTGAGGTTGCTATTCAAGAAGGCGCCAATATGGTGCGTGTCGGTACGGCGTTATTCGGAGCTAGACAATATGCTCCAAAGGAGGAAGGTTAGATGAAATTTATAGAAAAAGTGTGCGGCACATTGGGATTGATCGAGCCGGGAGATGCTAAGGAACAAGAACAACAATCGCAGCAGCCTGCGGCTGAAGAACGTGCGCCGCGCAGCGCCAGACCTTCTGCGGTACAGAATAATGTGGTCAATTTGCCGAATGCCGCCACGGGGGGCGCAACGGCTGCTTCTAAGCAGATGAAGGTCATGGTGGTAGAGCCGGCTAACTTTGACGATGTGCAGCATGTGGCGGATTATTTAAAAAACCGCAAGCCTGTAGTCGTGAATTTTGAAGGCACGGACAAAGAAGTGGCTAAACGCATGATTGATTTTATGAGCGGCACCACCTATGCCTTGGGAGGCAGTATTCAAAAAGTGGGGCATCATATTTTTCTCTGTGCTCCTGCGAATGTGGATGTTGCTTACACCTACGACGATCAGGACAGGACGGTTGTACCATGGATGAACAATTGAAACAAGTTTTACAGGGTAAGATCATAGGCTTTTTGGGGGGCGGAGCTATCGCTGAGGCTCTGCTGCGCGGCCTGTTGGACAAGGAAATGACGACGCAAGAAAATCTGTTGGTATTTGACACCTCGGAAGAGCGCTTGCAGGTTTTGGAACAAACCTATGGCGTGCGGGGCAGTGAAAGCGCCTCGGCTTTGACCGGCGCAGCAGATATTTTGTTTTTAACCGTTAAACCGCAGGTCTTGAAACAAATCATCTCTACCTTGGCTTTGGCGACTAAACCGACAACGTTGATCTTATCCGTGGCGGCCGGGATTCCGTTAGATTTCTTAGAAAGCCATTTTCGCAAGCATCGCGTTGTTCGTGTCATGCCTAACACTCCTGTAGCGGTAGGGGAAGGCATGACTGCTTTTGCCTTAGGCAGCCGTGCAGACCAAGAGGCGGACCAGGCGGCTAGAGCCGTATTTTCCGCCGTAGGGCGCGTGGAAAAAGTGGATGAAAACTTGTTGGATGCCATTACGGGCTTGTCTGGCAGCGGCCCTTCGTATGCATTTCTTATGATTGACGCCTTAGCGGATGCTGGCGTACGCGTTGGCCTTTCTCGGAAAAACGCCATTCTCATGGCGGCGCAGACTTTATTGGGTGCAGCGAAGATGGTAGTGCAAACCGGACAGCATCCGGCTATTTTGCGTGACATGGTTGCTTCGCCTGGGGGAACTTCCATTGCCGGTTTGCATGCGCTGGAAAGTCACAATGTACGCGCCGCTTTAATCGATGCTGTAGTGGCGGCAACGGAGCGTTCCAAGGAAATGGGGAAAGGCAATTCGTGAATAATCGGGAAAAAATTTTACGGTATTATAAAAGCAGCGGCCAGGACATTTTGGCCGCCAGGCTGCTCGATTTAGCCGAACAAGCCCTGCGTTCGCGCCGGTTTCGAGTCAGTGATTTTTTGGATCCAGCTGGAATTTCCGTGGCGGAAACGGTGGCTGCCCAGTGGGACGGTAAAGTACGCCTTGAGCTGCAAGGCGGTTATGAACGAGCGGAACGAGTTAAGGCTGCCTTTGTATCTGCCGAGTATTACGGTGCAGTCGACTTTGGCCTGCGGGCGATTGCAGTTTCTTGGGACAAGCGTTATGAGCGCCTTTCACATAGGGATGTTTTGGGGGGCTTGCTGGGAGTAGGCATTGAACGCGAGGTTCTGGGGGATATCTTGATGACCAGCGAAGGTTGTCAGGTATTAACCGATGCGCCGTTAGGAGACTATCTCTTACAGCAGTTGTCTTATTTAGGCGGCGCTCAGGTGAGCACCAAGGAAATTTCTTTAGCAGAGCTTGAACCTAAAGAGGAAACCGTCAAAGAAATTAAGACGACGGTTCCTTCTTTGCGTCTGGATGTGGTGGCAGCTTCCGGGTATGGCGTATCCAGGAGCCGGATGGCGGAAGAGATTAAAGCCGATAAGCTGCGAGTTAACTGGCAGCCGGCCAAAGGCGGTTCGCAGAGCGTGCAACAGGGGGATATCCTCTCCTTGCGCGGTCGGGGCCGTGTAGAAATTGTTGAAATCCTAGGGGAGACGAAAAAGGGTCGCTTGAGTCTGCTGTTGCGACGATATTTATGAATGCAGCAATTAGGGGGACAGGAATCATGCTTACGCCGTTGGATATTCAGAATCAGGAGTTTCGCAAAGCTTTTAGAGGTTATAACGAAGCTGAAGTCGATGAGTTTCTCGAGCAAGTTCTTCATGACTATGAAGAACTGTATCGAACCAATATAGATCTGCGTGAAACAACAGAGCGCTTGAAGTCGCAGATACAGTATTTTCAAAACCTGGAAAATACATTGCATAATACGTTGGTTGTAGCGCAGGAAGCGGCGGAAGAAGTCAAGGTTAACGCTAGAAAAGAAGCGGATTTGCTTCGTAAGGAAGCGGAAGTAGAAAGCCGGCGGATTGTTGATGAGGCTAATGCCCAATTGCAACGTATCCAGGCCGAATGCGATGAACTGCGTGCGCAAGGGCAGCTCTTCCGTTCGCGCATGCGCATGCTGGCTCAATCCCAATTGGAGCTTTTGGAGGAAAAGGAACTGAGAAGAGAAATCGTTGAATAAGGCTCCTTTCCAACAGGCACATTGCTTTTTTGATAAAACTTGTGTATAATGTGTTTCAAATATGGACATAGGCAATGAAGGAAACAGTACGCGCGCAGGTGGAAAACAGCGAACCGGGAAGGGTGGAAGCCCGGCTGAAGCAGTGTGCGGAAGATCACTCTGGAGCTGAAAACGGCTATAATGAGTCGCTTTCCGTATGACACGCGTTACTGTGTCCACAAGCGGCCGCCATGGCGGTCACAAGGGTGGTACCACGGGAAAATAGCCTCTCGTCCCTTTTCCGGGACGGGGGGCTTTTATGTATTTTTGGAGGTGCAGGAAACAGTGGATTATAGCAAAACTCTTAATTTACCGGAAACTCAATTTCCTATGCGAGGCAATCTACCTCAGCGCGAGCCGGAAATCATTGATTTCTGGCAAAAGAACGATATTGATAAAAAGCGCGTGGCGCGGCGCGCCGGCAAGGAAAAGTTCATTTTGCATGATGGACCTCCCTATGCTAACGGTAATATTCACATTGGCCATACCATTAATAAAGTCTTGAAGGATATCATTATCAAATATAAGACGCTGCGCGGCTTTCAGGCGCCCTATGTGCCTGGCTGGGATACCCATGGCCTGCCGATTGAGCATGCAGCTATTAAAAATTTGGGCTTAAACCGTCATGAGCTGGACCCGCTGCAGCTGCGTCAGGAATGTAATGCATACGCTCACAAATGGATTGACGCCCAGCGCAGCGACTTCAAACGCTTGGGAGTTTGCGGCGACTGGGATAATCCTTATGTGACCCTGAAACCCTCTTATGAAGCCAAACAGATCGAAGTGTTTGGAGAAATGGCGAAAAAAGGTCATATTTATAAAGGCCTTAAAACCGTATATTGGTGCGTATCCTGCGAAACTGCGCTGGCGGAAGCGGAAATTGAGTATGCCGAAAAAAAATCGCACTCTATTTTCGTGAAATTTCCCTTGGTCGATGCTAAAGGGAAGCTGCCTGCTGGTGTGGATGCCTCTAAAACGTATGCGGTCATTTGGACGACGACGACCTGGACGCTGCCGGCTAATGCCGGGATTGCCCTTCATCCGGAAATCGAGTATGCCTGGGTGAAAGTGGATGAAGAAGTATATCTATTGGCTGCGGAATTGGCGGAACAGGTAGTTCAAGCAGCTAAAAAAGAGAACTTTACCATCTTGGAGCGCTTTAAAGGCAGCGATGTGGAAGGCTTGGTCTTTCATCATCCCTTCTTGGAACGGCAAGCTCCGATCATACTGGGCGAGCATGTCACGTTGGAGCAAGGCACCGGCTGCGTGCACACGGCGCCGGGACATGGTCCGGAAGACTTTGAAGTCGGCAAGAAATACGGTTTGCCGGTTATCAACCCGGTGAATCCCAGCGGCGTATTTACGGAAGAAGCCGGTCCTTTTGCGGGCATGCAAATTGAAGACGCTAATGTGCCCATTATCAAGGAATTGGCAAGCCGCGGCTTGCTTTTGGCCAAAGGTTCGATTCGCCACCAGTACGCTCACTGCTGGCGCTGTAAAAATCCGGTAATCTACCGGGCTACAGAGCAGTGGTTTTCTTCGGTAGCCGGTTATCGAGAAGAAGCGTTGGCTGCTATTCGCGATGTCAAATGGTACCCAGGCTGGGGCGAAGAACGCATTCACAACATGGTAGCGGATCGCCAAGACTGGTGCATTTCCCGGCAGCGGGTCTGGGGCGTGCCAATCCCGATTTTCTATTGCCGCGAGTGTAATGAACCGCTGATTAATGATGATACCATTCAGGCTGTGGCGGCGCTTTTCGGACGGGAAGGCTCTGATGCTTGGTGGAAATATGACGCTGAAGATATTTTGCCATCAGGAACGACTTGCCCCAAATGCGGACATGACCATTTCCGTAAGGAATCGGACATTATGGATGTTTGGTTTGACAGCGGCTCTAGCCATGCAGCGGTATTGGAGCAGCGTGAAGAGCTTGCTTGGCCGGCGGACATGTACTTGGAAGGAAGCGATCAGCATCGCGGTTGGTTCCAGTCTTCCTTGCTCACTTCTGTAGCTACGCGGGGACGAGCTCCCTATAAGGCCGTATTGACGCATGGCTTTGTTGTGGACGGCGAAGGCCGCAAAATGAGTAAGTCTGTGGGTAACGTTATTTTCCCGGAACAGGTCATCAAACAATACGGCGCGGATATTCTGCGTCTGTGGGTGGTTTCCGCCGACTACCAGGGAGATGTACGCATTTCCAATGACATTCTCAAGCAATTGGCGGAAATTTATCGCAAAATCCGCAATACTTTCCGCTATATGCTGAGCAATCTTAATGATTTTGATGCAAATCAGCATGCAGTTGCTTATGAGCAGCTGAGCGAGTTGGATCGTTGGGCGCTTTTGCGTTTGGAACAAGTGCGGGAAAAAGTGACAGCAGCGTATGATCGGTATGAATTCCATACGCTGTATCACACCATTCATAATTTCTGCACCATTGATCTCAGCGCCGTATATCTGGATATCATTAAAGATCGCCTCTATGCGGAACTTCCGGATGATCAGCGGCGTCGGGCGGCGCAAACGGTGATGCATAAAATAACCATGACCTTGCTGTCACTACTGGCGCCAGTTCTTACCTTTACCAGTGAAGAAATTTGGCGGTACCTGCCCCAGCAAAGCGGCCAGGAACATTTGGAGAGCATTCAATTGAGCGAGTGGCCGGAAGCCTGCCCGCAGTATTTGGATGAGGCTTTGGACGCTAAATGGACTAAGCTTTTGGCGGTGCGTGGCGATATTATGAAGGCTCTGGAACAGGCTCGCCGCAATAAGGATATCGGTCATTCGTTGGATGCCAACCTGGTTGTGTATACGGCAGAAGAAAATCTGGCGCTTCTTTCCGGTCTGACTGCCGGGGAACTGGCTTCCTTGACCATCACCTCCGGCGCGGAAGTACTGCCTTTGGCAGAAGCTCCGGATAACGCCGTGCGGAACGAAGCCGGTGATATGGCGGTGCTTGTGCAGGCAGCTAAAGGTGAAAAATGTGAGCGTTGCTGGATTTACAGCCAGTCAGTCGGACAAAATGAAGAATATCCGACTTTGTGCGCGCGTTGCGCTGCGGTATTAAGTAAATGAACTAGGGTTAACTAGAAAAAGCGAAAGCCTTGAAAAAGAGAGTCTGATATGCTCCCCCTAGATAGGACAATGAAAAAATACATTGTCCTATCTAGGGGGTAATTTTATGCCACAAAAAGAAAAGGTATCGACCACTTTGAAGGTAGAGGCTTGCAAGAAGTATTTGGCAGAAAGCATAAGCATAGCTGACATAGCAAAAGCCCTAGAAGTTGACGGGAAAATAGTAAGAAGATGGATTTTTCAGTACCAGTCAGAAGGTAAATCCGGCTTAGAACCACAGAAACACAATCGAGTATATCCGCCTAAACTGAAGCTGGCAGCTGTGACTGATTATCTGCAAGGCAACGATTCTCTATTAGATATTTGCAAGAAATATCAGATTCACTCAGATTGCCAATTGAGTCGCTGGCTAAAGCAGTATAATGGACACGAGGAGTTCAAGCTCCGGTCAGGAGGAAGTCGAATCATGTCGAAAGCTAGAAAAACGACGCAGACTAATCGTGTAGAAATCGTTGAATACTGTCTTGCTCATGATATGAATTATGGCGAAACAGCCCTAAAATACCAGGTATCATACCAACAGGTATACCAATGGACAAAAAAATATCTAGAAATGGGAAAAGTGGGTCTGGAAGATCGGCGTGGGCATCGGGTTGGAACCTTGCCTGGCCGTACCCCGCAAGAAGAACTAGAGGCTGAAGTTGCCCAGTTGAAACACAAGAACTGGAGGCTGCAGATGGAGGTTGATGTGCTAAAAAAACTGCAGGAACTGGAAAGAAGGGATGTCTTGGCTTTACGCGGCAAGAACGAGAATACGAAGCGGTAAAAGCTTTAGCTGAAGATAATCAAAAGCATTACCCAGTTGAGATATTGTGTAAAATCCTGCATGTCAGCCGGTCGGCCTACTACCATTGGCGCAATGATGGTAAAAGCTTGCGTGAACAAGAAAACGAACGGCTAGCCAAAGAAGTGATAGAAATCCATGCGCAGCATCCGGATAAAGGGTACCGCCGGATTCGAGACGATCTAAGTCGCAAATACAAGGAACAAGTAAACGACAAACGCATCCTGCGGATTACTCGGAAACTCCATATCCAGTCTACAATAAAGAACCCGCATAACTGTTGCACTCGTCGTGCATCGAATCCGGCTTATATAGCAGACAATATTCTGAACCGCAAGTTCCATGCAGATTGTCCTAATGAAAAATGGTTGACTGATGTAAGTGAGTTTAAATATTTTGAAGGTCCAGTCATGCGCAAGCTTTATCTGAGTGCCATATTGGATCTCTATGATCGCAGAATTGTGTCGTTTGTAGTGCGCGACCATAATGATAACCGGCTGGTGTTTGATACGTTCGATACAGCAATAAAAGCAGAACCAACCGCACATCCACTGTTTCACAGCGATCGCGGATTTCAGTATACGAGCCTCGGCTTTCGCAATAGACTCGTCAAACAGGAAATGACTCAAAGCATGTCTCGCGTAGCCCACTGCATTGACAATGGGCCCATGGAGGGCTTCTGGGGAATACTAAAGCGCGAGATGTACTATGGCCGGAAATTCACCAGCAGAACCGAATTGATACATGCAATCCGTAGCTATATTCACTACTACAACTTTGACCGGTTACAACGAAAACTGGGTGTTATGACACCTTGTGAATACCACGAACATTACAAGGCTGCATAGGGAAAACAGCCCATCCAACTGGATGAGCTGTAAAGAAAATCTTTATGTTTTTAATTGTCCTATTGACGGGGAGCACACCAGTCTGGCTCAGCCGGACCTCTTTTTCTTTGCCTTTTGCTTGATTTCCCTGTACAATAAAATAATTAAGGAACCAAGTGGTTTTGAGTGGCAGGAGAGAATGTATTGAAGGTGTTTGTTTGGGGCGTAGCGCTGGCTATTGCCGATCAATTGCTGAAAAAGTTATTTTCCGGGACTATGCAGTTAGGGGAATCCATTCCCGTGCTGCCTGGTATTTTTCATTTAACGTATATTCAAAATCCAGGGGCTGCTTTTGGTCTTTTTGAAAATCAGACTTTGTTCTTTATTGCTATCGCCGCTTTTTTGCTGGCTTTTCTGGCCTTTGCCTATAAAGAGCTGGCGGCGCAGGGAATATGGGTTCGGTACGGCATGAGTTTGCTGGCTGGCGGTGCGGTAGGAAACCTGCTGGATCGAGTTCGTTTGGGGGCTGTTATTGACTATTTGGATTTTCGTATCTGGCCCATTTTTAATTTAGCGGATATTGGTATTTGCCTGGGGGCGACTCTAATTGTTTGGGGCTTGCTACGGGAGGAAGGACGGGAAACGTCAGAATGACCGAATATAATACAACCCAGTTATGGAGGGTGGAGCCGGAACAGGCCGGTTTCCGTCTTGATGTTTTTTTAACGGAGCGTTTGGAGCAGGCTTCGCGCAGTCATGTGCAAAAAGCGTTGGTTGCCGGCGCTGCAACGGTAGATGGCCAAAGCTCCAAGGCGAATTTTAAGCTCAAAGCGGGACAGGAAGTTTGCTGGCGCGAACCGCAGCCGGAAGCATCCTCTTTGCAGCCGGAAGATTTGCCTTTGGATATTGTCTATGAGGATGCGCATGTAGCAGTGATTAATAAAGCGCGCGGCATGGTCGTCCACCCGGCTGCAGGAAATCATCACGGGACGCTGGTACATGCTCTTTTAGAGCATTGCAAAGATTTATCCGGCATCAACGGAGAGGTTCGACCCGGTATTGTGCACCGCCTCGACAAGGATACGACCGGCTTGCTGGTCATAGCCAAGGAAGATGCGGCTCATCTTTCATTAGCGAAGCAGATCAAAGAAAAGACAGCTACACGCAAATATTTGGCGATTGTTCACGGCGCTGTCACGGTAGAACAAGGGATTGTCAAGGCGCCTATTGGCCGGCACCCGAAGGACCGTAAAAAAATGGCGGTGACCTTTGAGAACAGCAAAGAAGCAGTTACTCATTTTAAAGTGGTAGAGCGTTTTACAGAATATACGCTTTTGGAATGCCGTCTGGAAACGGGGCGGACGCATCAGATTCGGGTGCATATGCAGTATATTGGTCATCCAGTGGTAGGAGATCCGAAATATGGCCGCTTGAAGCCGTATTTTAGCCATTTAATCCAGGGGCAGGCGCTGCATTCGGCGCAATTGTCCTTTACCCATCCTCAGACGAAAGAGGTTCTTTCTTTTGAAGCGCCTTTGCCGCAAGATATGCAAAGCATACTAAAAGAGCTGCGAGAGCAATTTGCGATAGGAGGAGTCGAATGATGAGAAAGATTCAAGACAAAGCGGTTATTATGGATGGCCAAGGGGTGCAGCGAGCCCTGACTCGTATTGCCCATGAAATTATTGAAAAAAACAAAGGCGTGAAAGACGTTGTCTTGCTCGGTATTCGTACGCGAGGCGTGCCGCTGGCGGAATATTTGGCAGGGGCTATTGAAAAAATCGAAGGCTATCGTCCGCCTATCGGCCTTTTGGACATTACTTTGTATCGAGATGATTTGTCGACCTTGGCTTATCAGCCTGTAGTGCATGGTACGGAAATCCCCTTTGACTTGAATGGCAAAATTGTCGTGCTGGTGGATGATGTGCTGTATACGGGGCGTACCATCCGGGCCGCCTTGGACGCGGTGATCGATATGGGGCGTCCTCAATCCATTCGTTTGGCTGTATTAGTGGATCGCGGCCATCGGGAATTGCCGATTCGCGCCGACTATGTCGGTAAAAATGTGCCTACTTCCTCGCGGGAAGTGGTTAGCGTGCAACTGGAAGCCTGCGACGGTATTGAGCAGGTTATCATTCGGGAGTTTGTGGATTAGGAAAACTGCTGGGCACGAAGGACGAACAAGAGAACCGGAGTGGCCAGAGGGAACAATAGAGCGTTAAATGGAAAAAGCTGTCCGGTTTTTGTGCCGGGCAGCTTTTTTGAATGGTTTTTGCAGCTGAAAAAGCAGATGCATCAAGTTTTAAGAAATATAATACACCGTAACCCTCTGTGGTACCCTCCCGTGACTCTTGTTCAATCCTTACTGTTACTTTGTTTTCGCTTTCTTGTTTTCCAGATAAGGCTTAAGATGTTCTGGGTCGGGTGAGACATATAATGTGGTTTGTTGGAAATAAATAACAAAACCGGGTTTGGAGCCGGAAGGTTTTTTGACCTGTTTGCGGTCCGTATAGTCGACGGCCACGAGGCTGGAAGCAGCTCCCTTGCTGAAATGAGCAGCCAAAGACGCCGCAAGTTCGATAGCTTCTTTGCTGGCGGTTAGGCCTGGCGGCATTTGCAGCAGCACATGCGACCCAGGCATGTCTTTAGCATGAAACCATAAATCGCCGGGTTTGCCGCGGCGGAAGGTCAGTTCGTCGTTTTGTCGGTTATTGCGTCCCACCCAGATCAGACTTTGCTCTGGTCCTTGCACCTGCAGCGGCTGGCTCAGCGGAAGGGCGGCTTGCTTTTTCTTGGGAGCCGCCAAAAACCCTGTGCTTGTCAATTCCTGGCGTATTTCTTGGATTTCAGCGGTTGTCGCTGCCGTTTGCAGCATAGTTTGTACGCTGTCCAAATAAGAAAGCGTGTTAGTTGTTTGCTGGATTTGTTCGACTAAAACGATCTGACGCCGCTTGCTCTTATTATATTGTCGATAGCAATGCTGGGCGTTTTCAGCAGGCGTGCGCGAAGGATCCAACGGAATTTGAATGGTTGGCGCATCCGGTTCAAATAGATTGGGGAGCGTGGCCTCAGAAGCCCCTTTGGCTACTAGATGCAGCTGCGCCATCAGTAGGTCGCCATAAAGGCGCCAATGATCGGCTAAGGAGGCTTCTTGGCATTCTTCCTCTAAAATATGCTTTTTGCGAGATAATTTTGTCAGCTCGGTTTGCACAAACCGTTGGAGCTCTTGCTGCTGCGGCAGTTGCTGCTGTGATTCACGCCGGTGCAGCCAGGCCAAAGCGCCAAGCAGGGAGGAGCAAGCTAGGGCAGTGAAACCGTCAGGAAGCGCTGACGGTATAAAAGGAAGCAGAGCTTGGACTTTGCCATTAGGACGCAATACTGCATGGGCGTGCCAAAACTGTGGGTTTTGCAGCTGCTCTTGCCAGTTTGCGAGAACCTGCCAAAGACGTTGCGTCAGAGGTTTTTCAGTGCTGAGTTCTGCTGCGGCTGCTAGGCAAGCTTCAGCTGTATAAGGACCAACGCCAGCCAAAGTGGCCATTAGCGAGGCGGTTGTTGTGGCGCCTTGATCTGCTTGCAAGTTGAAACGTTGCTCAAACAACTCCTGCTTGAGAGTTGCAAGATTCAATTTCCCCTCTAAAGGGGGCGTTTCATAAGGAATATTGGGTAGAATTTGCCGTAAACGGCTGTCTTCGGGGCCGACGCGCCGTACGGCATCCGCAATAAGGCCATTGCGAAGAAAGATTAAATTGCTGTGACGCCCTGCAACTTCTAGGACAAGCTCTTTTTCACTAAGTTGCCCGCCTTCTTCCCGGGCGGCGAAATTAAAAATCAGCAATCTATCGAAGCCTGGTTGGCTGATGTTCAGCAAACGAGCGCCCTCTAAATGCTTACGCAGCAACATGCAGAACGCAGGCGCTTGGGAGGGGGTTTCCGGGCGTTCTTCAAGAAGCAGGATGGCTGCCGAATTAGGCAGGCCGCAAAGAGAAAGAAAATAAGAATGTCCCGGCTGGCGCAGGGACAAAACGATAGTATGGGAATGGGGTTGGAACACCTTGTCTACGCGGCTGCCAATTAACTTAGCGGCAAGTTCCGCGGCAACGGCGCACCAGGTAAGGCCGTCGATACTAGCCATGTGCGTTCCTCCTTGCATAATAAAAGGTTGAACTCAGTATAGCATTCAAGGGCGTACGGGTCAATTTTAGAGAGATTTCGGGAGTAAAACGGAGATTTATCGGGTTTTTTACTTGCCAAGAACAGCTTCTGCCAGTACAATAAGTAGCAATGGATGACGCTGTTTTTGGCAGCTGTAGCGCCGTTACTGAAGGGAATGGACGCGGCTTAAGGAAAGAAGGGATAAGAATGCAGTTTTCTTTTAGCAAATGGCATGGTTGCGGAAATGATTTTGTCTTAGTGGATGGAAGCAAGTACGCCTTCCCTGATAATGCACAAGCGGCTATTGCTGTATGCGACAGGCATTTCGGCATTGGCGCCGATGGCCTGGTGCTGCTTTTGCCGTCACAGGAAGCTGACTTTGAAATGAGGATTTTTAATTCCGACGGCAGTGAAGCGGAAATGTGCGGCAATGTGACGCGCTGCATGGCTCGTTTTGCTTATGAAAACGGTCTGACGGAAAAAAAAGAAATGACTTTTAAAACGAAAGCCGGCTTGATTCGTCCGAAGCTGCTGGATGACGGACAGGTGCGGGTGGATATGGGAGAACCCAAATTGGCGGCGCAGGACATCCCTGTCAGCGAGGGCGGCGAGCAGATTATCAAAAAAACCTTGCATACAGAGCATGGAGATTTTGCGGTTACTTGCGTATCCATGGGCAATCCTCATGCGGTAATCTTTGTAGATAATGCGGAGTCCGTTCCGTTGGAGCTTTGGGGACCAGGACTGGAAACGTACGCCTTTTTCCCACGCAAGACCAATGTGGAATTTGTCCAAGTTGTCAATCGTCAAGCGTTGCGCATGCGCGTATGGGAACGCGGCGCTGGCGTTACCTTGGCTTGCGGCACCGGTTCCTGCGCAACCGTAACGGCAGCTGTGTTGAATGGATTGACGGAGAGACGCTGTAAAGTGGCTCTCGACGGCGGCGTATTGGAAGTGGAATGGTCGGAAGAAGATAATCATGTGTATCTGACGGGGCCGGCGACAGAGGTGTTTCGCGGGACCTGCCGCCTGCGCGGACAGGAGGCGATACAGTGATACAAAGCATGACCGGTTTTGGGCGCGGTGAAGCGGCCTCTTCCGTGCAAGAAGGCGCTAGCTTTCGCATGCAAGTAGAGATTAAGTCGGTTAATCATCGCTATGGCGAAGTAGTCGTACGTATGCCTAAAGCGCTGTTGGTGCTGGAAGAGCGCGTACGACGCCTTGTGTCTGCAAAGCTGCAGCGCGGCCGGGTAGATGTCTTTATTTCTTTTGATGAAGTTGGTTCTAGGGCTGCTAATGTGCAGGTGAATTATGAATTGGCTAAAACCTATTTTCAAGCGGGCCGGGAGCTGGCAGCGCAATTGGGCTTGCCGCAAACATTGACGGTGGAGCAGCTCTTGCGTTATCCGGATATTATCAAGGTTAGTGAAGTGCAAGAAGACGCTGAGAACCGTTGGCCTGTGCTGCAGGAGGCGTTAGAGGCGGCTTTGGCCCAGCTTCTGGCGATGCGACGCCAGGAAGGCTGTAATTTACAAGAGGATTTTGCGCGGCGCATTGCCTTGCTTCGGGAGCGGTTGCAGACGGTGGAAGCGCGGGCGCCCCAAGTAGCCTGTGAGTATCAAGAAAAATTGCTCCTTAAGCTGAGGGAACTTTTGGCGGCGGCAGGAACGGCTCCCGATGAAAGCAGAGTGCTCCAGGAAGCCGCGCTCTTTGCCGACCGTATCGGCATCGTAGAAGAAATCGTTCGTTTTCGCAGCCACTTAGATCAGTTTTCCACTACCTTGTCTGTACCGGAACCGGTGGGACGGAAACTTGATTTTTTACTGCAAGAGCTCAATCGAGAAGCCAATACCATGGCTTCGAAGGCCAATGATTTTGAATTGGGAAAAATCGTCGTGGAAATGAAAAGCGAGCTGGAAAAAATGCGCGAGCAAGTGCAAAACGTAGAGTGAGCTAGGACAGTACGGTAGGATTAGCGTATAGGAGGATGTATTTATGGATATCAAGTTGATCAATATTGGATTTGGTAATATTGTCTCTGCCAATCGGATTATTTCGATTGTCAGCCCTGAATCAGCGCCTATCAAACGTATTATTCAAGAAGCCCGCGACAGGGGTATGCTGATTGACGCCACGTACGGACGTCGCACCAGGGCGGTCATCATTGCCGACAGCGATCATGTTATTTTGTCCGCGGTACAGCCGGAAACGGTGGCGCATCGCTTGGTGAACAAGGATAGCGGCAGCGATCCTCAAGACTAAAACAGAAACGAGGTAAGCAGCTATGGCGCAAGCCAAAGGGATTTTAATTGTAATCTCCGGGCCTTCCGGAACCGGTAAAGGCACAGTCTGCAAAGAACTGCTGCAACAACTGCCTTATCTTGAATTTTCTATTTCCGCTACGACCAGGCTCCCCAGGGAAGGGGAGGTGCATGGCGTGAATTACTGGTTTACGCCGAAAGACCGTTTTCAGGAGATGATTCAAGAAAAAGCCATGTTGGAATGGGCGGAAGTATACGGGAATTATTATGGCACGCCGCGAAACTATGTACTGGAGCGTTTAGAGGCAGGCAGCGATGTTTTGCTGGAAATTGACACGCAAGGCGCCCTGCAGGTAAAGGAAAGCTATCCGGATGGCGTTTTTGTCTTTTTGATGCCGCCGTCGCTGACCGAATTAAGACGGCGCATCGCCGGGCGTGGTACGGAAACAGCGGATGTAATTGAACGTCGCTTGCAAGCGGCGGAACATGAAGTAACCTTGGCTTCTAAATACGACTACGTACTGGTTAATGACATAATAGCCGATGCCGTTGCCAAAGTTAAGGGCATTGTTATGGCTGAAAAATGTCGGGTGCGGCGCAACGCTGGCTTGATTGCAAGTATGCAAAAATTTGGGGATATTTCACATACGGGGGAATTGATATGATAAAACCGTCTCTAGATGTATTGATGACAAAAGTGGACAGCAAATATACGTTGGTAGTCTTGGCGGCCAAGCGGGCCCGGACCTTGCTGGATGAAGAACCAGGAACCTTAGAAGGACGCGCTAAGAAGCAAGTAACCGTGGCGCTAGAGGAAATTGCTAGTGATCGCATTACCTATGAACGGACGAAACACGGAATCAAGTAAAGGGGGCTCTACCATGCCGTTTACGGGAAAGACTGTTGTGGTAGGCGTGTGCGGCGGGATAGCCGCCTATAAGGCGGTGGAGCTTGTCAGCCGGCTGCGCAAGCAAAAGGCGACGGTGCATGTGGTTATGACGCAGCATGCCGCTGAATTTGTGACGCCGTTGACGTTTCGGGAATTGAGCGGCCAGCCGGTGGTTGTCAGCATGTGGGATGAGCCTAAAAACTGGCATGTAGAGCATATTGCTCTGGCAACGGCGGCAGATTTATTTATTGTGGCGCCGGCTACTGCCAACATGTTGGGCAAACTGGCTGCAGGCATTGCCGACGATATGCTTTCAACGACGCTTATGGCGACCAAAGCTCCTGTTTTGTTGGCGCCGGCGATGAATACCAATATGTATCTCAACCCGGTTGTGCAGAAAAACCTGCGGTCGCTGGCGGAACTAGGGTACCGCATTTTGCCGCCGGCCTGCGGCCTGCTGGCCTGCGGCACCGAAGGTCCTGGGCGTTTGCCGGAGCCGGTGGAAATTGTTGAAGCCGCAGAGGCTGTGCTGCAGGAACGGCAAAGCCTTCAAGGCGTGAGGGTGCTGGTAACTGCTGGCGGCACAAGAGAGCCGATTGATCCGGTGCGTTATTTAGGCAATCGCTCCAGCGGTAAAATGGGTTATGCCATTGCCGCTCAAGCAGCGCGGCGCGGCGCGGAGGTCGTGCTTGTTTCCGGTCCGGTAGCGCTTGAGACGCCCGCGGGGGTAACGCGCATCAATGTGGAATCAGCGGCGCAGATGCGAGAAGCGGTGCTGCGCGAATTTCCGCAGGTGCAGGTAGTAGTAAAAGCGGCTGCCGTTGCCGACTATGCTGTTGAGCATCCGGCGGAGCATAAGATTAAAAAAAATGACGAGCCCCTCACCTTGGTTCTGAAGAAAAACCCGGATATACTCAAAGAATTGGGTGAGAAAAAGCAGGGCCAGCTTTTAGTAGGTTTTGCGGCGGAAACCAGGGAGCTTCTGGCTCATGCCAGAGAAAAACTGGAAAAGAAGAATTTGGATTTGATTGTGGCTAATGATGTGACCATGCCTGGCGCTGGTTTTCAAAGCGATACAAATATTGTCAAGATTTTGCGTCGCGATGGCGCCATGGAGGAGTGGCCGCAGCTGTCCAAAGAGGAAGTAGCCGCCCGCTTATGGGATCTGCTTGAAAAAATGTTGGCTGATACAGTTGCTTTTTCTTGATGCAGTCTATATAATTTAATTTGTATTTTCTCTACAATTGTATAAGCAAACCATCCAGAGTTGGCTGAGGGACTGGCCCGATGAAGCTGCGGCAACCATTGCTATTGAAGCAAAACGGTGCCAATTCCTGCATCTATTGATGCGAGATGGGAGTAAGGACCAAGTTCCCTCCCTTTTTAGGGAGGGTTTCTTTTTTAGTCGAAAAATAGGAGGCGAAGCATTCTTGAAGAAACGAGTATTATTTACATCGGAATCAGTAACAGAAGGACATCCGGATAAGCTGGCGGACCAAGTATCTGACGCTATTTTGGACGCCATTCTGGCTAAGGATCCTCAGGCTCGCGTGGCTTGCGAGACCTTAGTAACGACCGGCCTGGTTCATGTGGTTGGTGAAATCACCACTTCTTGCTATGTGGATATTCCGCATATTGTCCGGGAGACGGTTAAGGAAATCGGCTATACCCGCGCCAAGTTCGGCTTTGACGGCGAAACCTGCGGCGTAATGGTATCCATTGACGAGCAATCGCCGGATATTGCCATGGGCGTTAATGAAGCCTTAGAAGCTAAACAAGGAAATACCGATTTAATGGAAGCCATTGGCGCTGGCGACCAGGGTATGATGTTCGGCTATGCCACGAACGAAACTCCGGAATTCATGCCACTGCCGATTGCTTTGGCGCATCGGCTGTCACGCCGCCTTGCAGAAATCCGCAAAACCGACGTAGTGGACTATTTGCGCCCTGACGGCAAAACCCAGGTCACCGTGGAATACGAAGACGGCGTACCTGTACGCATTGACGCTATCGTTATTTCCACACAGCACGGTCCTGATGTAACCCGCGAGCAAATTGAAGCAGACCTGCGCAAGCATGTCATTGCACCGGTTGTGCCCGCTAAGTTCTTGGATGACAAGACCAAGTATTATATCAACCCCACCGGACGTTTTGTGGTGGGCGGCCCTCAAGGCGACGCCGGCTTGACGGGACGGAAGATTATCGTTGATACCTATGGCGGCATGGCTCGCCATGGCGGCGGCGCATTCTCCGGTAAGGATCCGACAAAAGTTGACCGTTCCGGTGCTTATGCAGCACGGTATGTTGCTAAAAACATCGTAGCTGCCGGCTTGGCGGACAAATGTGAAATTCAGCTGGCTTACGCCATTGGCGTAGCTCAGCCGGTATCGATCATGGTGGAAACCTTTGGCACCGCCAAGGTAGAGGAAACATTGATTGAGGAGCTGATTAAAAAGCACTTCGATCTGCGGCCTGCCGGCATTATCAAAATGCTGGATTTGCGCCGTCCCTTGTATCGACAGACAGCCGCCTACGGTCATTTCGGCCGTACCGATATCGATCTTCCTTGGGAGCAGACAGACAAAGCCGCTGCCATTCGCAGCGACGCTGGAATCTAAGAACAGCACTAGGAACAGCCTTGATCGAGCTTGCTCGGTCAGGGCTGTTTTTCTCTATATCCTAGAATCCCGTTAAGCCCTCATTCTACTCCCTATACTCCTGTTAAAAACCGTACTTTGCAGCCCTCCTGCGTACCCTCCCGCGACTCCTGTTCTCCTGTTCAATTCTCCTCCTTCTGTTTTTGTTCGTACTTCTATGGCATCTCCAGGCGCTTTCCACTATACTAGATATATAATGACAATGGGTGAAAGGGATGAATCGATGGAAACAGTTGTGGCGGATGTACTTGTGAATATTGCCGCCAGGCGGGTGGAAAAACCTTTTACCTATGCGGTTCCCCTTGCATTGAGGGAAGAAGTTCAGCGAGGCTGCCGTGTGTTGGTTCCTTTTGGAGCCAGGCTGGAAGAGGGATTTGTGTGGCAGGTGCGCAGCTGTCCGCAGGAAGAAGAAAGCAACTGGAAAGAAATTAACGCTTGTCTGGACCTAGTACCTTGGTTTGATGAAGCGGCCTTGTCCACGGCTCAGTGGCTCAGCCGCTATTATTTATGCACTTTGGCCGAGGCGCTGCGCCTTTTTGTGCCAGGCAAGCGCAGCGTGCGTACGGAACGAATATATTGTGCCGGTGAAGCGGAGCCGGAAGGTTTCTCTTTAGAGGAACTGGCGCTTTGGAATTTGTTTAAGGAGCGAAGCTCCTGGACGGAAAAAGGTTTCTGCCAACAGGCGGGAGAAGATGGCGTTCGCATTTTACGCCGCTGGTGCCGTCAGGGACTGGCGGAAAGCTATTGGCAAGGGCGGCGGCGAACACAGGAGAAAACAGAGTCTCTTTGGCTGGCCCAAGAACTTTCCGCAGAGGAGCGAGAAGCGGCGCTGCGAGGTTTGGAACGCAAGAAAGCCCAAGCGGCGGCCTTGCAATGGCTGTGGGAGCATCCTTTTATTCAACGTTCTCAGCTTGCTCAAAGTGGCATTAGTCTGGGAGTACTGAAGGCATTGACTGAAGCAGGTCTGGTTCGACGTGAGGAACGGCGTGTGTATCGCCAGGACAGCTATTTGAGCGAGGGCGAAAGCGAATTAGAGCCGCTAAATGCGGCGCAGCAGCAGGCGATGGCAGCGATTGCCGAGGGACTAGACGGAAAAGAGAGCCAGGAGTTTTTGCTTTTCGGCGTTACCGGGAGCGGTAAGACGCGGGTGTATTTAGAGGCTGTGCGCAAGGTGCTGCGCAGCAATCGGCAGGCTATTGTTCTAGTGCCGGAAATTGGCTTGACAGGGCAATTAGTGCGGCGGTTTCGCGCGGTTCTTGGGGAACATCAGGTTGTTGTCTGGCACAGCCGTCTTTCCGAAGGGGAGCGTCTGGACGCCTGGGATCGTATTCACGGCGGCCAGGCAGGCGTAATCATCGGCGCCCGTTCGGCTGTTTTTGCGCCGGCGCATCGCTTGGGACTGGTGATTTTGGACGAAGAGCATGACGGCGCTTATAAACAGGAGGAACGACCGAGATACCATGCTCGTGATGTGGCGAGAGAGCGCTGCCGGCAGACCGGGGCGGTCTTGCTTTTGGGCAGTGCAACCCCATCCCTGGAAACATATGAGCGCGCTTCAAGCCAAGAAGGGATGCTGCTGGAATTGCCGGAGCGGGCTACGGCAGCTCCGCTGCCGCAGGTGGCCATTGTGGATATGCGGCAGGAGCTGAAGAGGGGGAACCGAAAAATTCTTTCGCGTCAGCTGCAGGCGGCGTTAGATGCGGCTTTAAGGCAGCAAGAGCAGGCCATTATCCTCTTGAATCGCCGCGGCTACGCCACTTTTGTCATGTGCAGAGAATGCGGCCATACCATGGAATGCCCGCATTGCAGCGTTTCGCTGGTTTATCATGCATCCGCCAAAATACTGCGCTGTCACTATTGCGATTACCAAGAGCATGTACCCGATGTTTGTCCAGTTTGCTCTAGCCGTTACATTCGTTTTTTTGGCAGCGGTACGCAAAAATTAGAAGAAGAATTGCGGCGCAATTGGCCGGAGGCGAGAATTGCCCGTATGGACCAGGATACAGTAGGGCGCAAACATGCGCACGAAGATATTTTAACGGCTTTTCGCGAGCGGCGTTATGATATCTTACTGGGAACGCAAATGGTGGCGAAAGGCCATGATCTGCCTTTTGTAACGGCTGTAGGAGTGATTGCAGCTGACAGCTCCCTTCATTTACCTGATTTTCGGGCTGCAGAGAGGGCGTTTTCCTTGATTACCCAGGCTGCAGGCAGGGCTGGGAGAAGAGAAAAAGCCGGCAATGTAGTGGTGCAGACTTATAATCCGGAGCATTATGCTGTCGCAGCGGCGCAGCAGCAAGATTTTCCGCGCTTTTGTCAGGAAGAACGGTCTTTTCGCAAAGCCTTGGGGTATCCTCCTTTTTCGCGCTTGATTTCCTTGACAATCGCTGTGGAGGAAGAACTGCCGGCACAGCGTAAAGCCGCGCAGGTAGCAGATATTTTAAAAGCGGAGCTGCCTAAAGAGGCTGCAGATATCATGGGGCCCTGCCCGGCGCCATTGGCAAGAATTCAAAATTTATTTCGTATGCAGTTGTTTTTAAAGTGTCGGCAGCCGGAGGTCGTAAAAGAGGTTTTATGTAGATTATCCATTGAAGGGGATCCTCAGATTACGATTGATGTGGATCCGTTGCATGTATTATAGAAACAGCCCGAAATCGGTTCGGTTTGGCGGAGATGTCAGATACTGTTCATGGAGTTTTTAAGCTGATTATGATACAATAAGATATTGCGAAGTACTATCAAGTGTAAAAAGGAGGGGGCCACAATGGCTACTCTAGAAATACGCAGAGCTGGCGATCCTGTTTTGAAAAAACAATGCCAGGCGGTGGAAAAAGTTACCGGAAAAATCAAGAAGCTGCTGGACGATATGGCGGAAACCATGAATGCAGCAGATGGCGTTGGTTTGGCTGCGCCACAGGTGGGCGTAGAATTGCGAATCGTTGTTATTGATGTGGGCGAAGGCTTAATTGAGTTGATTAATCCTGTGCTTTTAGAAAAGGAAGGCTGTCAGAAGGGGCTGGAGGGCTGCTTAAGCGTGCCCGGCGTTTTTGGGCAAGTGGAGCGCTATGAAAAGGTCGTAGTCGAAGGATTGAACCGCTCTGGCCGGAAAATCCGCGTAACTGGCAGCGGCCTTTTGGCGAGAGCGTTGCAGCATGAAATGGACCATTTGGATGGCGTGCTGTTTGTAGAAAAGGCGGATTCGCTGCAAAAAGAGGGGGCTTCGTCATGAAGTCTCTTCGTGTTGTTTTTATGGGAACCCCGGATTTCGCGGCGCCTTGCTTAGAAGCGCTGCTGGCGGCAGGACACGAAGTGGCGGCGGTCATCACGCAGCCGGACCGGCCTCGGGGACGCGGACGCAAGTTGTCTTTTTCACCGGTAAAAGCCTGCGCAGTTGAACACGGCCTGGAAGTATTGCAGCCGGAAAAAATCAAAACGCCGGAATTTGAGCAAGTGCTGCAGGAGCTAGCTCCAGATGTGATGGTAGTTGTGGCCTTTGGGCAGATTCTTTCTCCTGCCATTTTGGCAATTCCGCCTCTTGGCTGTGTTAATGTGCATGCTTCGCTGCTGCCGTATTATCGGGGAGCGGCGCCGATTCACTGGGCGGTCATGCAAGGAGAAGAGAAGACCGGCGTGACCACCATGTATATGGATGAAGGTCTGGATACAGGTGATATGATTCTCAAAAAAGAGATTGCTATTTCCAAAGATGCTTCTACCGGAGAGATTCATGATCAGTTGATGCAAGAAGGGGCCGTTTTGCTGCAAGAAACGCTGGCTTTGATAGCGGACGGCAAGGCGCCTCGTACCAAGCAGGATCATGCAGTATCAACGTATGCGCCGCTTTTAAAGGCCGACATAGAGCAATTAGACTGGACTCGTTCGGCGCAGGAACTGCATAATCGCATTCGGGGGCTATCGCCCTGGCCGGGAGCTTATTGCCGGTATGCAGGGGGACGGCTGAAAGTATGGAAAAGCCGCGTTTGCGAAGAAGCTGCTGCCGTGGGAGCAACTCCTGGACGTATCGCCCGTTTGTCTGTAGAAGGATTTGTTGTAGAAACAGGCGATGGTTTATTGGAATTGTTGGAAGTGCAGCCGGAGAATAAACGTCGCATGAAAGCTTCGGAATGCGCCTGCGGTTATTCCCTGCAGCCTGGAGACAGGCTGGTATAAGGAGGAAGATGGATGGAGATGATGCAAGTCATGACCAGACCTAAAAAGCGTTTGTTTTTGGCCTTGCTTTTGGCCAGCCTGGTTGTGGCCGCTCTTTCTACCTATGGTTTGTGGAAGGTCAGCGCCCCGGGCCTGTCGTCCATCAGCCAGCATTTACCGCTCCTTTTGGGAGCGCTGCTGTTGTTGGTGCTGGCAGTGGGGGCTTTAAGCGTTATGGGCGTGATTCTGGCTTTACTGGGGCTGCCGACCTTTGGTATTTTCAAAGGCGTAGCTTGGACGGTTATTAACATGCTCTTTCCCTTGGCGACGTTTTTGGGACGCTTGCTGGATGTGAATAAGGAACGGGTGGAACGGTCCTTCATTGAAGTCAGCAATCAATTGATTCGTCAGAAACACGTCAAGGTTAAGCCGGAGCAGCTGTTGATTCTAACTCCTCATTGCATTCAGCTGGATACTTGCCCGCATAAGATTACTCGCGACATTGCCAACTGTAAGGATTGCGGCGGCTGCCAGGTGGGCGATTTGCTGCGGCTTTCTCAGAAATACGGCGTTCATGTAGCCATTGTTACAGGGGGCACCTTGGCGCGCAAAGTAATTAAGACGCTGCGGCCGCGGGCGGTGTTGGCTATTGCTTGTGAACGGGATTTGACCAGTGGCATCCAGGATGTGTTTCCCTTACCGGTTATCGGTGTTTTGAACGAGCGTCCTTATGGACCCTGCTGTAATACCAAGGTGCAAATGTCTGCGGTTGAGCAGGCGGTGCTGCAATTTATTGATACGAATGGAAGAAAGGCCTGAAGATAGCATGAATGCCAGAGCTGTTGCTTTAAAAGTAATTCAAGACGTTACGGTTCGCGGCGCCTATGCCAATATCGCTTTAGCGAAAGAACTGGCGAAGCAGCGAGAACTGTCCGGACCGGATCGGCGTCTTGTAACAGAACTTGTGTATGGGACCCTGAAAGCCCAGGGAACGTTAGACTGGGCGTTAAGTCATTTTTTGAATCGTCCTCTGAGCAAACTGACCCCGGTCATCCGGGATATTTTGCGTATGGGCGTTTACCAACTTTTGTTTTTAGACCGCATACCTCCCTCTGCCGCTTGTAATGAGGCGGTGGAGCTGGCAAAACGCAACGGCCACATCGGCGTGGCTCGTTTTGTCAATGGCGTGTTGCGGTCTTTGCTGCGGCAGCCGGAAAAAATAGCGTATCCTGACGCTGCGGATGATGCGGCTGGGTACCTGTCTTTGCGGCATCTGCATCCGCGCTGGCTGGTGGAACGCTGGTTGGCGCAACTGGGCTTTGAAGCCACAGAAGCGCTTTGCCGTTTTAATAACCAGCCGCCGCCGCTCTCAATACGAACCAATCTGCAACGCATCAGCCGCGAGGCGCTGCAAGCTCGTCTGGCGGAGGAAGGAGTACGCTGCGAACCATCCTTGCTAGCGCCGGAAGGACTGTTGCTGCTAGAGGCGCCGCCTTTAACGTCGCTGGCTTCTTTTCGGGAAGGGCTATACCAAGTGCAGGATGAAAGCTCCATGCTGGTAGCGCACGTAGTGGCGCCGCAGCCGGGAGAGACCATTATTGACGCTTGTGCCGCGCCAGGCGGGAAAACGACGCATTTAGCGGAGCGTATGCAAAATAAAGGAACGATTTGGGCCTGCGATGTTCACGCTCATAAAATGGATTTGCTGCAAGACAATGCCGATCGGTTGGGGTTGCAGGTTATTCATCCTAGCTGTCTGGATGCGCGGGATATTGGCAAGACTTGGCCAGCTCAAGCGGATCGGCTGTTAGTGGACGCCCCTTGTTCGGGGCTCGGCGTGCTGCGCCGACGGGCGGACGCTCGCTGGCGCAAGGAGATTAGCCAAATTGAGGAATTGACGATATTGCAGCGTGAGATTCTCGAAGGTGCGGCTCCTGCCCTAAAGGTAGGCGGTATCTTGGTTTACAGTACCTGCACGGTGGAACCGGCGGAAAACCGCCAAACTATAGAATGGTTTTTGGCGCGGCATCCGGAGTTTGAACTGGAAGACGCAGGTTCGTTGTTGCCTGTGCCGCGGCAGGGAGAACCAATGGTGCAGCTTTGGCCGCATATCGACGGCACGGATGGCTTCTTTCTTTGCCGGCTGCGCAAGGTAAAGGATGTGGCGGTATGATTTCTTTTTTAGGACTGTCCCGGCAGCAGGCGGAAGCGGCTGCCGTTTCCCTAGGCTTAAAAAAGTACAGAGGCAAGCAGATCCTGGAATGGATATATAACAAAGGTGCGGCTTCTTTTGCCGAGATGACCAATATCTCACAAAAAGAGCGTGCTTTTTTGCAGGAGCAGGCTCAAATTGGCTGGCCGGAGTTAGTTGCGCAGCAAGCCGATGCAGCAGGAGAAACGCGCAAATACCTTTTGGGTTTTGCCGATGGCATTCGTGTGGAAACGGTGCTGATGCGCCATCCTTACGGTTACAGCCTCTGCGTTTCTTCGCAGGCGGGCTGCGCCATGGGCTGTGTGTTCTGCGCCTCTACCCTGCATGGGTTGGAGCGCAATTTAACAGCGGCGGAAATGCTGGCGCAGGTTCTTTTTGCTCAGCGCGAGCTGAATCGGCTGCAGGCTGGACGGCTGCACAGTTTTGTTATTATGGGTTCCGGCGAACCGCTGCACAATTATGAAGAAGTTTTGCGCTTTGTGCAGCTATGTCATGATCCGGAAGTATTGGGGCTGGGGTATAGGCATATGGCTCTTTCCACTTGCGGTGTTGTGCCGGCGATGGAGCGGCTGTGTCAAGAAGGGCTGCCGTTAACGCTTTCGATCTCCTTGCATGCGCCTAATGATGAGCTGCGTTCGCGAATCATGCCTGTGAACCGAACCTATCCGTTACAGTCGCTGCTGGCGGCGGCTGATGCGTACGCGGCAGCCACAGGGCGTCGAATTACGTATGAGTATACGCTAATGAAAGATTGGAACGATTCGCAGCAACAAGCGGAAGAGTTAGCGGTGCTGCTGCGCGGACGCTTGTGTCATGTGAATTTGATTCCTGTCAATGCCGTGGCGGAGAGAGGGATTGCTAGGCCGTCGCCGCAGCGTATCGAAGCCTTTGCGCAAGTTTTGCAGACTTGCGGCATTGCCGTTACGGTACGCCGGGAACGGGGCGTAGACATTCAGGCGGCTTGCGGGCAGTTGCGCAACCAAAATCGCAACGAAAGCGCCAAGGAGGAAGAATCGTGAAACTAATGCGCCGTTTCGAAAGTTTTTTGGAAACTGGCATTGAAGGTTTTTTTAACCGCAAATTGGCCAGCCAGTTGCAGCCGGCTGAATTGCTGCTGGCGCTGGTTAAACGTCTGGAAGAAGAGCAGACGCAGGGCTTTTTGTTGGAAGAAATTCACATTCAAGTTTCGCAGGAAGATTACGAGCAGCTGCAAAAACCCCAGAAATCAATGCCGGAAGGGGTAATGGCCTGGTTGTCTAGGCGCCTTTTAGAGGAGGCTGTCGACAGGAGCTTGGAAGTTGAGCGCGATATGCCTATTTTTTTGGATCCGGTTGAGGTTTTAGCTTCAGGAATGTTTAAAGTGGTTGTGCAAAAAGTCCCTAAAGCAGAGACCCAAGAGGAAGAAGGCTGTACTAGGGTATTTCAAGCTCTTTCCGGGGAGTCATTGTTGTCGTCTCGAAAATGCGCTTCGCTTCTTGCTTCTTTATGCATTCATGAGGGCCCTGGCGCAGGCAAGCGGTTTCTCTGCGCTGACGGCCGCGTCAATATGGGGCGGCGGGAGCAAAATGAAATCCCGCTGGAAGATCGCAATGCCAGCCGGTTGCACGCCTATGTCCAGTGGGAAGATAATCGTCATATTCTTTATGATGCGAAAAGTCTTAATGGCACCTTTGTTAATGGCCATCGCATTATGAGGCAAGTGTTGGAACCTGACGATTTAGTTCGCATCGGTCATACGGTGCTGCGTTATGAGGTGGAAAACAATGACCGCTAATTTGCCTGCATGGTTGAAATTTGACTGGCAATCGTTGTTTCAGCCGTCTGTGTGGGGAGCGCTATTTTCGACATTGCTGCAATACGCCTTGCTTTTTTTACTGCTGATTTTTTTGTTTCGGCTGCTCCGGCTGATGGGAGAGCTGGTGCGCGGCAGCAGGCTGCGTACGGGTGTTCCTCTGGAAAAAGAAAAAACGTTTTCCGGCGGAGCGCAATTACGGGTTCTTGATGATGCGCAGCAGCTTCTTAGGCAAACGGTGTTTCCTGTTCGTGCGTCGCTTTCCATTGGACGAGGCGAGCATAACGATATTGTTGTCAATGATCCTTTTGTCTCTTATGAGCATTCTTCCATTACCCGTTACCCGGAAGGACGCTATGTGTTAACCGATTTAGGCAGTACAAATCAAACGCGTGTGAACGAGCAAACCGCACAAGGAGATGTGGTATTGCAAACAGGAGACCGGATTCAGGTTGGTTCCGTGGTCTTCCAATTTGAGAGGTGAGCAAGACGTGAAGGCTTTTGGCAACAGCGATATCGGACTTGTACGGGAAAAGAACGAGGACAGCTTACTGGTAAGCGCTCCTCTTTTTGCCGTAGCCGACGGCATGGGGGGACATGCGGCGGGGGAAATCGCCAGCCAACTGGCGTTGGCTTCGTTTCAAGAGTTTTTAAATCGAGACCAAGGCAACGGTTCTTGGCCGGAAAAACTGACTGCCGCAGCTTGCGCTGCTAACGAAGCTGTGTATGAAGAGGCCCGCAAGAGGGAGCGTTTAGCCGGCATGGGCACAACACTGAGCGCTGTCTATTTGGAAGGGATTCATGCTTATTGGCTCCATATCGGCGATAGCCGCCTGTATCTATACCGTGCGGAACAGCTGCAGCAAATCACGAGCGATCACTCCTTGGTCTGGGAACTGGTGCGCGCCGGCAGTATTAGCGCTGAAGAAGCGCGACATCATCCGCGGCGTAATGTCTTGACAAAAGCATTGGGAACACAGGAGAAAATAGAAGCCGATGTAGGCATGGTGGAGCTAAAAGCTGGAGACTATCTGCTTTTATGCAGCGACGGTCTTAGCGGTTTAGTTGACGAAAAGCAGCTGCAGCAATTGCTGGCTGAACATAAAGATGAGTCTTTAAAAACAAGAGTGGATCTAATGATCTCTGCAGCTAATAACGCTGGCGGTCATGACAATATCAGCGCCATTTTAGTGGAAGTTGGACAGGTTGATGCGTCATGAAGCGATTAATGCAGGCCGAAAGCCGGTTGTTGCTGTTTAACGCTCTGTTTTTGCTTTGCGGCTTTTTGCTGCTCAGTCTGTATTGGCCTGATGGTAAAGCCAAACTGCCGCAATTGCTGGGGATCGCCGCAGCGGTGTCAGGCGCTTTTTTTCTTTCTCAGCGCTTATTACGCTTTTGGGAAGCGTTATATCTTATCTTTCCTGCTTTTCTATGTTCAATGGGCTTAATTTTATTGGGACGTCTCAAGCCGGCCTTGGTTACTTCTCAGGCCGTATGGATTGGCTGCGGGCTGGCGGCGTTCTTTTTGGCGCGTTACAGCTTTCAAAAGATCCATATTTGGAAGCGCTACAAATACACCTGCGGTCTGATAGGCTTGGTTCTGCTGGTATCAGCTGTGATTTTCGGCGTGGATATCAACGGGCACCGCAGTTGGGTGGTTTTGGGGCCTATTCGGTTTCAACCGGCAGAATTTGCCAGACTGTTTTTAATTATTTTCTTTGCTGCTTATCTATCGGAACGGCGCGAATTGCTTTGTCAAAACTTCGTTCGCATCGGTCCCTTTCGTCTACCAAGGGGGCGCTTTATTGCGCCTGTACTGTGCGTATGGCTGATGTCCATGCTGGTGTTGGTGGTGGAGCGCGATTTAGGTTCCGCCTTGCTCTATTACAGCATTGCCTTGGTTATGTTGTATTGGGCCAGCGGCAAGTGGGACTGGTTGGTGGTAGGCTTTGCCTTGTTTCTGCTAGGCTCGGTTGCCTGCTATACTTTTTACGGGCACATTCAGACGAGGGTGGATATTTGGCTCGATCCTTGGGCGGATGCGACCGGGCGCGGGTATCAGATTGTGCAATCCTTGTTTGCCTTAGGGTGGGGACATATTTTGGGAACCGGCCTTTTTCTGGGGTACCCGGCGATGATTCCTGAAGTGCACACCGACTTTATTTTTGCCGCTATTGGCGAAGAATGGGGCTTAGTTGGAGCTGGAGGCGTGTTGTGCGTCTATCTGTTGCTGATTTTTCGAGCTTTTTGGACGGTGCGCGGTTCACGGGAGCCTTTTGTGCTGCTCTTAGGAGGCGGTTTAGCTTTCAATATGGCCATACAGGTGCTGCTCATCTTGGCCGGCGTTATCAAAGCGTTTCCGCTTACGGGAATTACACTGCCCTTTTTAAGCTACGGCGGCAGTTCCATGGTTTCCAACTTCCTTCTTTTAGGCATTTTGGCCGCTCTGTCGGAAAGGAGCGGCAATCATGATGAATGATGACTTGTTCCGGATGATTCGCAATACTTTTTTCTTTCTGTTCTTTTTGTTTTTGCTGCTTTTAGGACGCTTGGCTTATGTGCAGTTATTTCAGGCGGACGAATTGTCCGCACATCCGCTAAACCGCCGCGGCGGTGAAACGCAGCTAGAAGAACGCGGGCGTATTTTGGACCGTCATGGGGAAGTGCTGGCGGAATCGCGCCGTCAGGACGACGGCTCTTGGTATCGGTACTACCCCTATGGGGCTGTCACCGCCCATGCGGTCGGTTACACGCATCCGCGTTATGGACAAAGCGGGGCGGAACTGCAGTATACTAACGAGCTGTCTGGACACATGACGTCTGACCGTCGTTGGGAAGGCTTGTTGAAAGCGATGCAGCACGGCGGGGCGCTTGGCAATGATGTGCGTTTAACCATGGACGCCCGCTTGCAGGAAGCGGCCTATGAAGCTCTGGGCAATCGCCGGGGCAGCGTGGTACTTCTAGATGCCCAAAGCGGTGAAATTCTTGTTATGCTCAGTCGGCCCGCCTATAATCCGAATCGCTTAGATGCGCAATGGAGTTCGCTGCAAAATCAGGAGGAGACGCCGCTTTTAAATCGGGCCCAGTATGGACAATATCCTCCTGGATCGATTTTTAAAACCGTTACCGCTTACGAAGCGTTGGCTTCCGGCAAGGCGACGGCTAATACGACGTTTCAATGCGATGGTCACTTGCGTATTGGCAGCGATTATGAAATGACCGAAGCCAATGGCAAGGCGCATGGCAAATTGACGCTGCGTCAGGCGATGGCGGAGTCTTGCAATGTGGTTTTTGGCTCGCTGGCTCTTGCTTTGGGCCGGGACGGTATGCGGCAGGCATTGGAACATCAAGGGTTTTTCCGGCCTTTAGGCAGCTTTTTAGAGGAAAATGCGCCTAGAACGCCGAATTTTTCACAATTGACGCCAGGAGAGCTGGCGCAAACTGGAATCGGTCAAGGAGATTTAGTGGTAACGCCGCTGCGGATGGCTATGCTGGCCGCTGGCTACAGCAACCAGGGCTTACTGCCGCAGCCTCGGCTGCTGTCGCAGATTATTGCGCGCAATGGCTTGCCTTTGTCTTTCGTTACAGACAAGGTTTGGCTGACGCTGGAGCAACGCGCTGCCGCCGAGGAAGTGCGGCGGATGATGCTGCTGACGGTTCAAGACGGAACCGGCGGCGCAGCGGCTGTTAGCGGCTTGGTTGTAGGCGGCAAGACCGGTACGGCTGAAAACCCTCATGGAAAACCGCATGCATGGTTTATGGGTTTTGCCCAAGAAGGCAAAAGAACCGTAGCCATTGCTGTAATTGTAGAGAACGGCGGCAGCGGCGGCGCTGTTGCTGCACCGATTGCGCGACAAGTATTTCGCGCTGCATTTCGCTAAGGAGGTGGAGCTTCAATGGTGAACCGCATATTGGCTCATCGTTATAAACTGTTGGAGAAAATTGGCGGCGGCGGCATGGCTACGGTATATCGCGCTCAGGACAATCTTTTGGAACGTCCTGTTGCCGTCAAGGTGCTGCACCAGCAATTTACTCACGATCAGGAATTCATCAGCCGTTTTCGCAGGGAAGCGCAGGCGGCGGCTAAACTGTCCCATCCGAATATTGTCAACATGTATGATGTGGGATGTGACCAAGATACTCACTATATTGTTATGGAATACGTTTCCGGCGGGACGCTGAAAGAAGAAATTCAGCAGCATGCGCCGCTGCCTTTGGCGCAGGCGCTGCAGGTGGCGTCCAATATCGCCGAAGCTCTTGATCACGCCCATCAACACCAATTAGTACACTGCGACATTAAGCCGCACAACATTCTAATTCAGCCTGGGGGCCGGGTGAAGGTAACGGATTTTGGCATTGCCCGCGCGGTTACTTCGACGACGATGAGCCATACTGGGACGGTATTCGGTTCGGTACATTATTTCTCGCCGGAGCAGGCCAAAGGACTGCCGGTTAGCGCGCAGTCGGATATTTATTCTTTGGGCGTTGTCTTGTATGAAATGCTCACAGGAACCTTGCCTTTCCAAGGAGAATCGCCGGTAGCCATCGCTTTGCAGCATTTACAGCAGGAACCGGACTCTCCCGGTTTGCGCCGCGAGGATCTGCCTCCCATGATAGAAGCCATCGTCCTAAAAGCCTTGCGCAAAGTGCCGTCGGAACGCTACCAAAGCGCCGGGCATATGCTGGCAGACTTACGGCTGGCCCTGGGCCTTTTGGAGCGGGATGGAGATCGTCCTGCCGATGAATTTGCTACCCAGCTGTTAACGCCGATGGACTGGCAGGGACCGCAGGATCGCTCTGCCACAGTCAAACAAGATTTGGGCGCCTTGCATCGGAATGAGACGATGCGTCTCAAACGAGGTTTTGCGGAACCTTCCGGCAAGCCTCCGGCCAAGAAGCGGACGCCGTATCTGATCTTTGCGCTGGTTATGCTGCTGTTGATTGGCTTTGGCACCGGGGCATTCATGGCTTATGGGAAATTTTGGAGCAGTAGCGAAGTTACCGTGCCTAGTGTAGTAGGACAACAGGCAGACGTAGCTAAGAACGCTCTTATGAATCTGAATCTCCGCGTCAGTATTTCCGAATCGTACGATCCCAAGGTACCGCCGGGGCAGGTCATTTCACAGTATCCGGAAGCCGGGGCGGTTGTCAAGGAACAGCGCATGGTTACGCTTCTTGTCAGCAAGGGCGGCGATATGGCCATTGTACCTGATTTGCGAGGCTTATCCCGCAGCGACGCGGAGCTGCAGCTTCGCAACGCCGGCCTTGTAGTGGGGCGTATTACCGAACAAGCCAGTACTGAAGTGCCTGCCGGCTCGGTTGTTTCGCAAAATCCGCGCCCACCGGCGCAGGTGGCTAAAAATACACCTGTGGACATCGTTGTCAGCAAAGGGGATGATAAAAAGAAAGTCAGCGTGCCGGATATTCGAGGGCTTTCGGTTCCCGATGCCACGGCGAAGCTGAGTGCTGTTAAATTATCCTTGGGCAAGGTGACTGAAGAAAGCGGCTCTTCCGGCGTTATTACGTTGCAAAATCCGGCTCCTGGAAGCGAAGCTGCGGAAGGAAGCTATATTGATGTGACGTTAGGACGAAGCGGAGGCGGCAGCCATCGCAGCGCCGTACAATTTACTGTGCCCAGCGGGCCGCAGCGTCAAGCCGTGCAGATTGCAGTGACCGACAGTAGCGGCCGGCGCATTGTTTATGAAAGCGTGCATAAACCGGGTGACCGAATTGAGAAAACCGTAGAGGGCAGCGGTTCAATGAAGGTTCAAATTTATGTAAATGGTAATTTGCTGCAGGAACAGACTCCATAGGGTGTACAGAATGAGGAGGGCTTGATGAAGGGCATAGTGGTTAAAGCCTACAATAGTTATTATTACGTGCAGGCGGAAGACGGCAGGGAAGTTCCTTGCCGCTTGCGGGGGAAATTTAAAAAAGGACGTTTTTCTCTCTTGGTGGGCGATCATGTTGTATTTAAGGATGTGCCAGAAGACGGCAGCGGCGTCATCGAAGAAATTCTTCCGCGCCGCAACTGCCTAATTCGTCCGCCTATAGCCAATGTAGATCAGGTGGTACTTGTTTTTGCAGCCACCAATCCTGCGCCAAGCCCGGTTTTGATTGACCGTTTCCTTGTGTTATGCGAGCATGCGGGATTTTCACCGCTTTTATGCTTTAACAAGGTGGATGACTCGGATATTGAACAGGATCTGCAGCCCCTATATGATTTATACGCCAGACAGGTGGGCTACCGGGTGTTTGCCCTTTCGGCGCAAAGCGGTTATGGTCTGGAGGCGCTGATGGCATGCCTGCAGGGACGCATTACCGCTTTTGCCGGTCCTTCCGGCGTTGGCAAATCTACACTGCTTAACCGCCTTTATCCGGGCTTCTCGCTGGAAACAGGCGGACTGAGCCGCAAAATTTCCCGGGGCCGTCATACTACCCGCTTTGCGATGCTGCTTCCCCTTGAGGACCGGAGCGGCTATGTAGTGGATACGCCGGGTTTCAGTCAAACCGAATTTGCGCAAATTGGCGAGCGGGAACTGGAGGCTTGCTTTCCTGAGCTGCAGCCGTATTTGGGACAGTGTCGCTTTAACGGCTGTCTGCATATGGCAGAACCGGATTGCGCAGTGAAGCAGGCTGTGGCGGACGGCGCTATTGCCGCCTGCCGTTATGAATCGTATCAGCAAATTTTCGGCCAAATTCGCGAGGCCAAGAAGGGATATTGATAATTATGAAGCAAACAGTGCGTATAGCTCCTTCGATTTTATCCGCCGATTTTTCCAAACTGGGGGAGGAAGTGGCGGCCATTGAAGCGGCCGGAGCGGACTGGGTTCATATTGATGTGATGGACGGACATTTTGTGCCGAATCTGACCTTTGGCGCGCCTGTTGTATCTTGCCTGCGCAAAGTGACGAAAATGCCTTTTGACGTACATCTCATGGTGGAAGCGCCGCAGAATTATATAGCCGACTTTGCCAAGGCAGGGGCTGATATTTTGACGATACATCTCGAGACGGCGCCGCATCTGCATCGCGTCATTCAAGAAATTAAGGAAGCAGGCCTGAAAGCGGCGGTTTCTCTCAATCCCAGCACGCCTTTGTGCCTGCTGGAGGAAATCCTGCCTGATCTAGACATGGTGCTCCTCATGAGCGTCAACCCGGGCTTTGGCGGTCAAGCGTTTATTCCGTCCAGTCTGGAGAAGGTGCGCAAATTGAGGCAAATGCTGGATGCAAAAGGGCTCAAGACCGACATTCAAGTAGACGGCGGTGTAACGCCGGACAATGCGGCGCAGTTAATTGCGGCTGGCGCTACCGTCTTGGTAGCCGGTTCGGCTGTATATAAGGCGCCGGACATGGCAAATGCGATTCATTCTCTGCGAGGGGCTTGATTCTTAACGCATTTGGTGGTACCATAAGACAAGAAAAGTTCATACAGGCCTTTGGGGCAAGGTGAGAAGGAAGATTCCTTCAATTCCTGACCGGCGGTTGAGCCCGCGAGCCATTTTGGCAGATCCGGTTGCATTCCGGAGCCGACAGTATAGTCTGGATGAGAAAAGGCGATAATTTCCAGGAAAGAAGATGTGATTTCTTTCCCGGATTGTTCTCTGCGCTCAAAGGTCGTAGCCGGGTTTCCGGTTTGCGGCCTTTTTCTGTGCAGAAGCGCCGGAGGAGGGATTTATTTGCGAGAGGAAGAATACATGCGTCACGCTCTGACTCTGGCATCGTACGCCAGGGGGAGGACAAGTCCCAACCCGATGGTCGGGGCGGTGCTTGTGCGTGACGGTGAGATTGTGGGCCAAGGCTGGCACCGCCAGGCTGGCACGCCCCATGCGGAAATTCATGCTTTGCGGCAAGCCGGTGAATTAGCGAAGGGCGCCACTTTGTACGTGACGCTGGAGCCCTGCTGCCATCAAGGTCGCACAGGACCTTGTACAGAAGCGATTATTCAAGCCGGCGTGCGTAGAGTGGTTATGGCCATGACCGACCCCAACCCTCTTGTGGCAGGCTGTGGCAGTCAACGTCTGCGTGAGGCGGGCGTGGAAGTGGAAGAAGGACTGCTTTCGTGTGAAGCGGCGCTTTTAAATGAAGTGTTCATTAAAGGGATTTCTACAGGTATGCCCTTTGTGGTTATGAAGGCGGCGATGACTTTGGACGGTAAAATTGCCAGCCATACCGGTCATTCTCAATGGATTACCGGCGAGGCGGCCCGACTGGAGGTGCATCGCCTGCGTAACGAGTACGACGCCATTTTAGTAGGCGTCGGTACGGCCATTGCCGACGACCCGCAGTTAACGACGCGTCTGCCTGAGGGAGGACGCAATCCGATCCGCATTGTTCTTGATTCCAAGGGGCGGTTACCGCTGAATTCCAAGCTGCTTTGCGACGGCGAAGCTCCTACTTGGATCGCGGTGACCCAGGCGGCACCGCAAGAGCGTGTAGCCGCTCTGCAGGAGCGAGCAGAGGTCATCGTGCTGCCTGCAGACGAACGAGGCGGTGTTGATATCCGAGCGTTATGCCTTCACTTGCGGCAGGAGCGCCAGTTGACAAGCATTTTTGTAGAAGGCGGTTCTGCGGTGCATGGTTCTTTTCTGAGCGCCGGCGTCGTGGACAAGGTGCACTTCTTCATGGCGCCCAAGTTGATTGGCGGCTGTGAAGCACCTGGACCTATCGGCGGTCTGGGCTGCTCCTTAATGGATCAGGCGGTGCCGTTGGAAGAGTTAACTGTAAAAAATATAGGGAACGACTTATGGATTAGCGCGTATGTCGCCACGAGGGAGGGCCGCGATGTTTACCGGACTTGTGGAAGAATTGGGTAAAATCAAATCCATTGCCAAGGGAACCAAGTCAGCGCGTCTGACGATTGAAGGACAAGTTGTATTGCAGGATGTAAAGCTGGGCGATAGTATCGCCGTTAACGGCACTTGCCTGACGGTTGTGGAATATACGCAGCGGTCTTTTACGGCGGATGTCATGCCAGAGACGGTGCGCAGCACCGTTTTGGCGGAGCTTAAGCCTGGAGATGTGGTAAATCTGGAGCGTACGTTGCGCCTTGGGGATCGTTTGGGCGGTCATATTGTGAGCGGCCATGTCGATGGCGTTGGCGTAATCCGCAGCAAGGAGCGCAGCGACAATGCGATAGTGGTTACCATTGAAGCGCCGCCGCAGGTGATGCGCTATATCATTGCCAAAGGATCTATTGCTATTGATGGTACCAGTTTGACAATTGTTGACTATGGAACTGACTGGTTTAGCGTTTCCTTAATTCCTCATACAGCATCGTTAACAACCGTAGGGCTAAAAGAAAGCGGCAGCAAA
This sequence comes from uncultured Anaeromusa sp., assembly GCF_963668665.1. Lineage (NCBI taxonomy): Bacteria > Bacillati > Bacillota > Negativicutes > Selenomonadales > Sporomusaceae > Anaeromusa > uncultured Anaeromusa sp. Next base: position 504,018 of record NZ_OY764902.1, read on the forward strand.
GTCAATCTTGAGGCCGATGTGCTTGGCAAGTATGTGGCAAAGCTATTGGGTTTGCAAAATGGTGATGAAAAAAAGCAAGCGTCATCCGGGTTAACGATGGAATTTTTACAGCAGCATGGTTTTGGCGGATAAGCGGAGGAGGAAAAAACATGGATATTCATTTCAATACAGTAGAAGAAGCCATTGAAGACATCCGGGCAGGAAAAATTGTGGTGGTTGTTGACGACGAAGATAGAGAAAACGAAGGCGACCTGTTGATGGCGGCCGAGAAGGTCACGCCTGAGGCCATTAACTTTATGGCGACCTTTGGACGCGGACTCATCTGCATGCCTGTACACGGTGCGCGTTTGGATGAATTGGGAATTTGCGCCATGGTTTCCGAAAACACGGATAACCATTGTACTGCCTTTACGGTGTCCATTGACGCCGTGGAGACAACAACAGGCATATCTGCTCCAGAACGGGCGCAAACCGTTTTGAAGGTTCTGGACCCGACTACCAAACCGGAAGATTTGCGTCGTCCAGGTCATATTTTCCCGTTGCGGGCTGTTTCCGGCGGCGTACTGCGCCGTGCCGGCCATACGGAAGCCGCCGTTGATTTCGCGCAAATGGCAGGCTTATATCCTGCAGGCGTAATTTGTGAAATCATGAATGAAGACGGTACTATGGCCAGAACGCCTCAGCTCATGGAATTTGTACAAAAGCACGGCTTAAAAATTGTTACCATCGCCGACATGATTCGGTATCGTAAAAAGAACGAAGTTTTCGTGGAGCGCGTAGCAGAAGTGAAAATGCCTACTAAGTATGGCGAGTTTCAATTGATTGCTTACGAAAGCTCACTGGATCAGCAGTGTCACTTGGCGTTGGTCAAGGGGGATATCAAAGGTAAAGAAAATGTGCTTGTAAGAGTGCATTCCGAGTGCCTTACAGGAGACGTACTTGGTTCACTGCGCTGCGATTGCGGCGATCAGCTCGGAGCCGCTATGAAAGCCATTGAAGCCGCTGGCGAAGGCGTGCTGCTTTATATGCGCCAAGAAGGGCGCGGCATTGGCTTAGCTAACAAAATGAGAGCCTATGCCTTGCAGGATCAAGGAAAAGATACGGTGGAAGCCAATCTGCTTTTAGGCTTTAAAGCCGACGAACGAGACTACGGCGTAGGGGCGCAGATTTTGTCCGATTTGGGACTTAGCAGCATGCGCCTATTGACCAACAACCCCCGCAAACGCGTTGGTCTTGAAGGCTACGGTCTAACCATCACCGAACGGGTTCCTTTGGAGATTCACTCCAATCCTTTTAATAAACGCTATTTGTCTGTGAAAAAAGCAAAATTAGGGCATATGCTCAAACAATTTCAAACGAAAGAGGAGGCACAATCATGAAGACAATAGAAGGACAGCTTTCAGCACAAGGACTGCGGGTAGGCATTGTAGTAGCCCGGTTTAATGAATTTATTAATTCGAAGCTCCTTGCAGGCGCGTTAGACGCTTTAAAACGCCATGGCGCTGATGAAGACGCTGTTGACGTAGCTTGGGTTCCAGGGGCCTTTGAAATTCCGATGATTGCGCAAAAAATGGCGGAAAGCAAAAAATACGACGCTATTATTTGTCTGGGAACGGTTATTCGCGGCAGCACCAGCCATTATGATTATGTTTGCGCCGAAGTTTCCAAAGGCGTGGCTCATGTAGGCCTTGCCAGCGGCGTACCGACCATGTTCGGCGTACTGACGACCGATACTATTGAACAAGCTATTGAGCGGTCCGGAACCAAAGCCGGCAATAAAGGTTTTGATGCCGCTATGGCCGCTATGGAAATGGCCAATCTGATTAAAGCGATCTAAGTAAGGTTCTGTATATGGCAAAGGAAGGGAAGGAAGGGAGTGAATCCCTTGCCTTCCCTTCCGTGCCCCTAAAAAGAGGGGAGGAACGCATATGAAAATTGGCATAGTTAGTGATACTCATGGTTGTGTGCATACATGGCGCAGAGTTTTTTCATTTTTGCAGGATGCCGACTTGATTCTTCATGCTGGCGATGTACTGTACCATGGTCCGCGTAATACGATTCCCGCTGAGTATCAGCCGGCGGAATTGGTCAAAGAACTGAATTCCTGTCCGGTACCGCTGGTGTTTGCCGCTGGCAATTGTGATGCGGAAGTAGACGGCATGGTATTGGAAGCGCCAATTCAAAACCCCTTTGCGTTTGTCCAGTGGGAAGGGCTGCGGATTTTACTTTCTCACGGACATCGGCAATCTGTTGCGGAAAAAGAAGCGCTGGCAAAGAAATATAAAGTTCATCTTTTTATTAAAGGACATACTCACTTGCCGGTGCTGGAGAAAAAAGACGCTTGCATTTTCTTAAATCCAGGATCGCCATGCATGCCGAAAACGCTAGAAAAACGCGGTACTTTTGGAGTGCTGGAAAATGGCAGTCTTTCGATTCGCTATGTAGATACGGGAGAAATTTATCAGACCATGGCGCTGTAAGCCGGAAAGGAATCAGATAAAGTTATGACAGATTATTTATTGCGCGCTACTGCCGGAGGTATTCGTCTTTTTGCGGCAGTAACTACTGGACTGACCGAAGAGGCTAGACGTCGCCACCAGCTGTCTCCTTTGGCTACTGCCGCCTTGGGGCGGTTGATGACAGGGGGCTTGCTTTTGGCGGCCAAACTCAAAACCAATGAAGCCATCACCGTACGGGTGCAAGGCGACGGCCCTTTGGGCGAGTTGGTGGCCGATGCCTATGGTAATGGCATGGTCCGCGGCTATGTGACGCATCCCTTGGCGGATCTTCCTTTAAACGAGCAAGGCAAGCTGCCGGTAGGGGCTGGCGTAGGCCAGGGACAGTTGTTTGTGACGCGGTTTACCAATTTGAAGCAGCCTTTTACCGGTACAAGTCCTTTGGTGAGCGGTGAAATCGCGGAAGATATTACCGAGTATTTGTATATTTCGGAACAGACGCCTTCCAGCGTAGCCTTGGGCGTGCGTATTCAGACAGACTTGCAGGTGGAAGCAGCAGGCGGCTTTTTCGTAGAGCCGATGCCGGAAGCGACGGACGAGGAAATTTCCAAACTAGAAGAAAACCTGCGCAAGCTGCCGCCGGTTTCGACCGTGCTGCTCCAAGAAGAAGGAGCGGAAAAGTTGTTGCAAGCCTTGACGGAAGGACTGCCTTTAAAAATTCATGACCGCCAGGAACTGCAGTTTTCCTGCCCTTGTTCTCGCGAGAAAGTGGAAGCCATGCTGATCAGCTTGGGACCTGAAGAATTGGCGTCTATGGAGCAAGAAGGGAAAACCGAGATTGTCTGCCATTTTTGTACGGAAAAATATAGTTTTGACAGCAAGGCTTTAGCAGAGCTACGCCTTGAGGCTGCAGGGGAAGGCCACGGAGAAGATCGCGGAGAAGATTGAACAAGAGTCGCGGGAGTCACGTGAGGGTATGCATGAGAAGAACCAGGTAACGGATTATAAACAGGAGTATAGGGAGTAGAGTGAGGGTGCGCAAGAGAAGAACGGCTAATGGATTTTATAAGCTATAGAATCCTCAGACGGGCCCTCGGTTCTCACCGCGACTCTTGTTTACTCCTCGTAAAAAAATAAAAGCGGAGCTGGATTATCCAGCTCCGCTTTTATTTAAGGCAACAACACCTTAGATGGCGCGTTGCACCTTTCCGGAACGTAAGCAACGAGTACAAACGTTGACCCGTTTAATGTCTCCGTTTACTACAGCTCGCACACGTTGAATGTTGGGTTTCCAGGTGCGCTTGGTTTTCAAGTGGGAGTGGCTGACGTTAAAGCCGCTAACTTCACCCTTGGAGCAAATTTCGCAAACATTGGCCATCGTTTCCACCTCCTTTATGTCAAGAGACAAAATTTCTGTAGCTATCTATAACAAAAATATTGTAGCACAGTGGAAGGATCATTGCAAGATGTGCGGGTGATAAAAATCCTCGTCGCGCCTGGTGGAAATATGATAAGATAAGAGAAGTAAAACGATATTGAAAGAGAAGGGTAAAAATGGGGAAAATTATAGGATGGTTTGTAGTCGCAGCCATGGCGGCAGGCGTTTATTTATGGCAGCCTGAATTTTTTCAGCATGCCTATGGAATTATTGAAACAGGCGATATTGCGGCGCTGGCGGAGTACTTGCGCTCTTTCGGCACGGCTACGGCAGTGTTGGTGACGCTGGCTCTGTTTGTGGTGATGACCTTTACAATTGTATTTCCCTTCATGATTTTATCAGGTGCGGCAGGTATTGTTTTTGGTCTCTACTGGGGTATACTTCTTTCCTGGCTCGGTGAAGTCTTAGGCGCTGTGGTTATGTTCGTCTTTGCTCGTTACTTTTTTCGAGATATAGTGGCGGGCTGGATATCGAAAAGCCCTTATTTAAAACAGGTGGATGCATATAGCGCCAAGAACGGCTTTAAAGCGTTGCTTGCGGCTAGACTTTTGCCGTTGGCGCCTTCCGGCATCATTACGGCTGTAGCCGCCATTAGCGCCATGTCGGTAAGAGACTTTTTCTTAGCCACGGTTATCGGCAAGCTGCCACCGGTAGTCATTAAGGTTTTATTAGGTCATGACTTAGCTTTTGCCGGCGAAAACATGGGGCGCCTTATTGCAGTAATTTTACTTGTTGTAGCAGTATATGGAGCTTTATGGTGGCGCAAACGCCGCCAAAGAAAATCGGAACAGGAAAAGGATATTACTGTTCCACGGCGAATAGAATAGTTTATATTTGCTGAAATTATTCGGCAAAATTAGCAGAGGAGGGTTTTATAATGCCTATCGTACAGATTGATTTGATTGAAGGGCGTACAGTCGAACAGAAGCGGGAACTGGTTAAGCGGGTAACGGAAGCCATTTCCGAAACCGCGGCTTGTCCTACTTCGGCAGTAACCATCATTATGCGGGATATGCCGAAAGAAAACTTGGGGCAAGGCGGCAAATTGCGGGCCGATCAATAAAAACGCTGCGAGCGAAAAGAAAGGCCCTTTCTACAAGAAAGGGCCTTTCTTTATACTTATATATATGCAAGGAGAACATGGGTAATGAGTGCAAATACACGTTGGCAAGTAGCTAAAAAAATGGAAAAAACATGCATTGCCGCCCTGGAAGAAATGCTCGCTCCTGGCGCCTCGGCGCAGGAACTGGAAATCTGGCGGCATTGTCAAGCGATTCAAGAGCAATACGTGCAATGGCTGACAAGTGCAGAGCGTTCGATTCTTCCAGAAGTCGATGCAGAAGCTCTTATTGAGCGGCAGCGAATTTGGGCGAAGCTGTCGCAGGAACAGAATCAAGAGAAAATGGTAACAGACTATTTTTGGCTAGGGCGTTTATGGCAATATTTGGCTTGGCTGGAACGACTGGAAAGTTTATATAAGCAAATGGCAGCTCACACCATTTTTCCGCTGGAGCAAATTTTTTTCAAGAACTTGGCTCATGGCCAATGGCTGCTGCATCGTCGTTTGAGTGCCTTAGCACAGCAGCAGCATAATTTACTGTGGGAAGAGCTTGGTTTTGCGCCGTTTGAAAAGCTATAATAGGGTATTGTATTTGTGTAAATTTCTATTCCGTCCGATAAGTATAAATTATCGGACGGAATATTGTATGTAAAATAGGGGTTTATGTTCTTGCCTTTTACATCACAATTAAGCGTGATTTTATTTCTACTGCTGCTACGTTCATACCATCTGCGTTTTAGTGTTGGACTATAAAAAAACCGTTTACGGCCACCAAGGCGTCGTAAACGGTTTTTTGCAAGAACCAGCATGAGAATGTTCTGATTTGCAGCGATAGCCTAAGCATATAACACCGCTTTTCCCGGCTTACAATTTAAATGAGAATTAATTGAGAATCTATTAGCTTTCAAAAACTTTCTTCCAGCTCTTAACCTATTTTCTTAGCTAAACGCATACCGTTCAGCGTAACTAGTAAGGAAGCTCCTGTATCAGCTAAAATAGCCAGCCAAAGATTCACGAAACCTAAAAAGGTCCCTGCGACAAACAGCAGTTTTATAGCTATGGAGAAAGTAACGTTTTGTTTGATGATGGCCACGGTTTTGCGGCTAAGCTTCATGATATAAGGCAGCTTGCTTAAGTCGTCGGACATAAGAGCGATATCAGCCGTTTCTAGAGCGCTGTCCGAACCAGCTACCCCCATAGCGATTCCTATGTCTGCTGTGGCTAAAGCTGGGGCGTCATTTACACCGTCTCCTACCATGGCTATGCGACCGTATTTGCGGGAAATCTGCTTTATCGCTGTCGCTTTATCTTCCGGCAGCAATTCGCTGTAAACTGCGTCGATATTGATTTCTGCCGCAATAGCCCTAGCCACGCGCTCGTTGTCGCCGGTAAGCATGGCTATAGTACGCACGCCGCTTTTTCGGAGCGCGCTTAAGGAAGCGACGCTTTCTTCACGCAGGGTATCGGCTACAGCCACAACCCCCAGCACTTTTTGGCTGGTTCCTACCAGCATGGCAGTCTTTCCTTGTTCCTCCAGCCTAGTTAAGCGGGATTCATCTGCGGCAATGACACAGCCTATTTCTTCAAACAAACGTCGGTTGCCTACATAAATTGTTTGTCCGGCCACGTCGGCTTGCGCTCCACGGCCAGGCAGCGCTTGGAAATTACTTATGCTTTGCATGGGCATATCTCCTGCATGGGCGACAATTGCCTTAGCCAAGGGATGCTCCGACCATTTTTCTACCGCCGCCGCCAGGGAGAGCAGTTCTTCTCGGGCGATGCCGTTCAAAGGAACAATATCTGTTACTACCGGCTTCCCTGAAGTAAGTGTTCCGGTTTTATCAAAGGCGATCGCCTCGATGCGGCCCATCTGTTCTAAATGAGCGCCGCCTTTAATCAATACGCCGTGTCGGGAGGCATTGCCAATAGCCGATACAATCGATACAGGAGTAGAGATAACCAAAGCGCAGGGGCAGGAAATAACCAGCAACACCAAAGCTTTGTAAAACCAAACGTCAAAAGATTGACCAAAGAACACTGTGGGAATGGCTATGAAGCTCAAGGCCGCTAAAATGACTGCCGGCGTATAGTATTTGGCAAAGACATCAACAAATTGCTGCATAGGCGCTTTTTGCGCTTGTGCTTCCTCTACCATATGCATGATTTTTGCCAGTGTGGAATCTGCCGCCAGTTTCGTCACGGTCACTTCTAAGGCTCCGTTTTCGTTAACTGTACCGGCATAGACAAGATCTCCTTGCTGTTTTTCAACGGGAATGGATTCCCCGGTAATGGAAGCCTGGTTTACTGAAGAAATGCCGTTTGTTACCGTGCCATCCATGGCAATGCGTTCGCCTGGTTTTACAAGAACTACATCGTTTATGGCAATTTCTTCTACCGCTAACTGGATTTCTTGGCCGTTCCTGCGAACCCATGCTTCACGCGGAGCCAAGTCCATAAGGGCGCGAATGGAATGTCTTGTTTTATCCAGCGTATACGCCTGTAATGCATTACCCAGGGAAAACAAGAATACGACCATGGCGCCTTCTCCCCATTCTCGGATTGCCACGGCTCCGACAGCGGCAATGGTCATAAGAAAGTTAGTGTCCATAGTAAAGCTTTTTAGTCCGTATAGGCCGCTTTTGGCCACATGGTAGCCCCCAAGAAGCATTGCCGCCATATAGAGCGGTATAAGAATCTCTTCGCCAGCTCCGCCCCACTCCAATATAATGGCAGGCAGGAGGAAAGCGCCGGAAAGAATGGTTGCCAGCGTTTTGGGTTTGCGCCACCAAGGGGGAGTTGAAACCTCAGCCCTGCGGTTCAGCCCGTCTTTAAAAGCTTGGTAGCCTGCTTGCTCTATGGCTTTAATAATAGCGGCAGCGGTTAAAGAGTGTTCCACGGTCAATTTTCCAGCGCCAAAGTTTACTGTAGCAGCCTGTACGCCGTCTAAAGCTTTGATCTTTTTTTCCAGTTTTGCAGCACAGTCTGCGCAATCCATGCCTTCAATGCGAAATGCATCCGTTGTATTTGTATTCTCCGTAGGCTCCTTACTTAGTAACTCAGCAACTTCATGATTTACTTCGTGACAACAAGAGCAGCTGCATTCTTTATTTTTCATGTCCAATGTACTCACCTCCGGTTTCTCCTTACGTATGGCTGACATGTTCTAGACCTCGTTTCATGAGGTCGACTACATGGTCGTCGTCCAAGGAGTACCAAGCCGCCTTGCCTTCGCGTCGATATTTTACCAGTCTGGCGCTGCGTAATACGCGTAATTGATGTGAAATAGCGGACTGTCCCATGGCGAGAGTTTCAGCTATATCGCAGACGCACATCTCTTGTTGCGCTAATACGCACAAAATTTTGATCCGAGTGGCGTCACCTAGAATTTTAAAGGTTTCTACTAGCTGTAATATCGTTGTGTCCGGCAGCATGCCTGCCTTGGCGCAGCCAATTCGCTCGGGATGCTCACAATGCTCTTCACATATGTCGCATGTCGTTTCGGTCATAACTATCACCTCATCGTAATAATCATTGCACATATGAATATGCGTTCATATGTATAGTAATTCTTACTGATCTTTTTGTCAACTCCTATGGTATGTGTTACAAAGCTTGTTGCGGACGTTTGTAACAAGATGGTCACATTTCAAGGTGTTGTTTTATGGTATAATCAAGAGAGTTTTAGTGATATTGCTCGATTTTGGGAGGTGTGTTCGAATGGCTTCTTCCTTATCTTCGTCTGTCATACTGCGTCCCTGGCGGCGCGGCAAGTACTCTGAACAGGCTATTCGTTATATGACCTCTTCTAAGGCGGTCAATACGATCCGAGCGTATCAAAGCGACTGGGATGATTTTTCCTATTGGTGCCGTCACCACGGATATGCAGAGCTTCCGGCTACGCCAGAAACGCTTGTAGAGTATTTCAGTTACTTGGCTGATTTTATCAAAGCAAATACTATTTCCCGTAAGGCAACCGCCATTTCTGAAGCCCATAAAGCGGCCGGCTGCTCGTCCCCAACTCTTTCTGCTGATGTACGGATGACGCTGCAAGGCATTCGTAAAGCCAAAGGCACCTTTCAACAAGGGAAGCTGCCTGTGATGTGGTCGGATTTAACGCAAGTCCCCGATGTGTTTGACCCTACGCCGTTGGGGATTCGCAATCGCGCTTTGATTTTATTTGGCTTTGCCGGCGCTTTTAGGCGTTCTGAATTAGTTGCCTTGGACGTAGAAGATTTAACCTTTTTCCAAGAAGGCGTCAAAGTATTTTTGGGCAAGGCGAAAAATGATCCAGATGGCAAAGGCCAATATAAAGGAATTTCGTATCGCCGTCAGCGCCCGGAAATTTGCCCTGTGCGCGCCATCAAAGCCTGGTTGGATATTTCGGGGCTTACCAGCGGTCCTCTTTTTCGTTCTTTGACCAAAAACGGCGGCATTCGCCAACAGCGTCTTTCGGATAAGGCGGTTGCCAGAACGGTCAAAGAATTTGCGGAGCGCACCGGTGCTGATCCGCAACGTTACGCAGGGCATAGCCTGCGACGAGGATTTGCCACCTCGGCGGCTTTAGCTGGCGCTAGAGAACGGCATATTATGAAGCAAACCGGCCATCATAGTGATAAAATGGTCCGCCGCTATATTGAAGAAAGTGAAATATTTTCTTTTGATAATATGGCCTTAATGGAAAAAGCGGATGGAACTGTAAAAGGGAGCGATGATTATGAATGAACTATTGGATTTAATAAAAAAACGCCGCAGTACGCGTAAATTCACGGAAGAGCCGATAAGCCGCGCTGATTTGGAAGTGATCTTGGAGGCGGGGCGTTGGGCTCCTAGTGGTCATAACCAGCAGTCCTGGTTTTTTACCGTCATTAGTGATAAGGCGATGTTTGCCGAATTGAACCAACGTTTTCGCGAGGCTGCTCAACACTCTTCGGAAGCTTTTGTTCATAAAATATTGGCTAAGCAGGATTTTGATATTTTCTATCATGCGCCTGTTGCTGTTTTAGTTTCCGCTCGGGAAGACGCTATCTTGACGGAAGCTAACTGTGCCGCCGCTACGCAAAATATGCTTTTAGTTGCGGAAAGCTTGGGCTTAGGAAGCTGCTGGGTTGGTTTTGCTGGTTTTCCTTTTATCAACGGTCAAGGACAAGACTTGTGTGATAAATTAGCTGTTCCCGAAGGCTTTCGTCCCTTATACGCCGTTGTTCTAGGACATAAGCAGCTGCAAAATAAAGAGGTACGCGGCCCCAAACGCAAGGAAAATTGGGTTCACTACCACTCTTTTTTCGGTGAATGACGATGCGATGGCAAGCCAATGTAGCTCTGCTTGTAACAGCCGGTATTTGGGGTTTGGCTTTTGTGGCGCAGAGAGTAGGCATGGAATATCTGGAACCATTTACATTTAATGGCATTCGGTTTTTGCTAGGAGCCCTGTCGTTGCTGCCTCTTTTATGGTGGCAACAGTATCGCAAGCCTGTAGCTAAAGAATCGTTACCTCGTTTTCGCGTCGTTGGAATTGGCGTAGTGGCTGGCTTGATTTTGTTTTTGGCGGCGTCGCTGCAGCAAATTGGCATTGTCGATACAACAGCCGGCAAGGCTGCTTTTGTAACTAGCATGTATATTGTCTTGGTGCCTTTGAGCGGCGTGCTTTTAGGGCGGCGTGTGGAATTTTCTTTGTGGCTGGGATGTTTGCTATCGCTTTTAGGGTTGTACTTTCTTTGCATTCGAGAGGATTTCACCTTGGCCTTTGGCGACTTATTGGTTTTGATTGGTGCTGTTTTTTGGACGATGCACATTTTGTGGATTGATCGTTTTGCATCCCAAGTGCAGGTGCTTTCTTTGGCCGTGTGGCAGTTTATAACCTGCGCCCTTCTTTCTTTGGTTGTTGCTGCTTTTACCGAAACAATAACCTTGGCTGGAATCAAAGGGGCTCTCTCCCCTATCTTGTATGGCGGTATCGGCTCTGTAGGCATTGCTTATACGCTGCAGATTGTCGGCCAAAAACGAGCAGAGCCTACGCAGGCCTCGCTGATTTTGAGTTTGGAGACGGTTTTTGCCGCTTTAGGGGGATATTTTTTGCTGCAAGAGTTTCTTAGTTTTTGGGAACTGCTAGGCTGTTTACTGATGATGACCGGTATAGTAGTAGCGCAAATTCCCTGGCTTAATTGGCGAAGTGGAGTTAAAGATAGTCTTCGGTTAGAAAAAGCAGAAATAAAATAGCTTGTATTCTGTAATAAATTGTCACTCTTTGTAGGAAATGTGATACTATAAAAGCAGAGATTTTTCGGGACGAATTAGGTGTTACTTTTGAAAAGAGGTGCTTTATGCAGTCTGACTGGAAAGAAGAATTCGTAGCCTTGCTGCAAGCGGAATGGAAAAAAATGAAAAAAGACGGTGAAAATGACAAAAACGATGAGTTTTTGCAAATCCAAGAAATGTTACAACGGTTAGAAGGTAAAGTTGATCGCTTGAATGCCCGCCTTACTTCGTTAGAACGGGAAGCGCGCCGTCGTTAATTGCGCATGTTGCTTCTTAATCCTGCTAGTATATGCCGCTTACATCTTACTTTTGCACAAACTACATTTTGAAGCGTTTAGGAACTGCTGCTTCAGTGGTTCCTTTGCTTTTATACCGGGGCGCAGAAACGCGATCCGGAAAATTCAATGGGAGGTGTATGTATGAAAAGGTTTTTTTGTTGTATGGTGTTGGTTATGTGTATGTTACTAGGCCTAGGGAGCGACGCGGCAAAGGCAGGGGCGTCAGCAGATGGAGCCTCACAAAATTTGAAAATCCAGCAATGGAAAGGACAGTCTTTTACTTTCATGTCCTTGCCGGATGACAAACAAGCTGCTGGTTACAGTATTTTCAAAGTGGAAAATGCTAGCCGTGGCTTCCAAGGGGATGTTTCCGTACGTATCCCCTACAATACCCATGTAGGCAAGCAAGTTGTCATTACTGAAGTAGTGCCTTTTGACGCCGGTTATGGTTTAAAAGAGTATATGGTTTATATGAACGTAATAGATTCCGGTGAAAAATTAGTGGCGCGCAGTATGCGTTCGCAAGTGAATGGACTTGTTTTAACAGCCGATTTGAAAAACGCTCGTAAACACTTTCTAGGGAAAACAGTGTATTCCAAACTGAGAGAACTGCCTGGGTTAGCAACCTCTGAAAATCCAATGCCTCAAGCGGTTAAGGTCGGTATTGGCGCTCCTGTTGTGGTGGCAGATGTATACCCGGGCATTCAAATACAGGATCCAATATGGTTGGTGGTAACGGCAAACGGACAAAAAGCCATTCTGCCAATGAACTACAGCTGGACTAATATGCCGCAGGTGTTTTGGAATGACCGCCCTGCTTGGCAAGATGATCTCTTCTTAGAAGACCCGCATAAAACATTCAACTGGTCTTCCGATATGTGGAAACAGATTGAAACTGCCAGCGTAACCGTTGGTATGCTGAAAGAACAAGTGCGTCTTAGCTGGGGAGAAGCCACAGACATGGAACAAGACGGCTTTGTTTGGATCTATGGCGACAAAAAATTGACCTTTAATGGAGATGTTCTGATATCCATTGAGGCCAAATAATAGGACGTGAATTATCTCAAAACCCCCGTTTCGCGTATTTCGCGGTTCGTTTTACAAATTTCGTATACTAAAAAAGCAGCTCAAACAGAGCTGCTTTTTTAGTCTTCAAAACACGAATATTGCCGTGGAAACCCTCATTCGAGCCCTCCGATTCTCACCGCGACTCTTGTTTAAATCCAGTTCCCTGTAACTTCTTTTGATTTAACTTTGGCTTTGGTCAGCAACCAAATGGGCTGCGCAATATTTTTCTCGTAGCTTTGGCTTTTCAATTTTACCCGTAGGATTACGCGGAATGTCGGCAAAAATAATTTTGCGCGGACGTTTGTAGCGCGGCAAGGAAGAACAAAACTCTCTTATTTCCTCCTCTGTGCACTGGCAATGGGGCTTAACTTCTATGATTGCTGCTGCGATTTCCCCAAGGCGCGGGTCCGGCAGGCCAATGACAGCGACGTCTTTGACAGCATGATTCCGATGCAGAAAATCTTCAATCTGCACCGGGTAGAGATTTTCGCCGCCAGAAATAATCACATCTTTTTTGCGGTCAACTAAGAAAATAAAACCGTCTTCATCCATTCGTGCCATATCGCCGGTAAAAAGCCAGCCTTCTTTCAACACCGCAGCCGTAGCTTCAGGGGCGTTATAGTAACATTTCATCACCCCAGGCCCTTTCACGACAAGCTCCCCTATGCCGCCTGCCGGAACCAGGCTGCCTGTTTCATCAACAATTTTCGTCTTCCATTTAAAGCCCGCTTTGCCGATAGCTCCCACCTTATGAATGTTTTCAAGGCCAAGATGGACGCATCCTGGCCCGGTGGATTCGCTCAACCCGTAGTTTGTATCATAGCTATGGGTAGGAAAGTAATTTTTCCAGCGACGAATCAAGCTGGGAGGAACCGGCTGCGCGCCAATATGCATGAGTCTCCATTGCTCAAGGGCATAATCATCTAGACTCAACTCGCCGCTTTCGAGAGCGTTCAGAATATCCAGAGCCCAGGGAACAAGCAGCCAGACAATGGTAGCTTGTTCTTCTGAGACTGCCTTTAGAATCCAGGAGGGCTTGACGCCGCGAAGTAAAACCGCCTTTCCCCCTACTAAAAAGCTGCCAAACCAATGCATTTTGGCACCGGTGTGATAGAGAGGCGGAATGCATAAAAAAGTATCCTGTGTTGTTTGCTGGTGATGCTGCTGCTCCGTGTAGCAGGAAGAAAGCAGGCTGTTATGAGTATGTAGAATGGCTTTGGGAAAGCCCGTTGTGCCGGAAGAAAAATAGATAGCGGCATCATCGTCAGCAGCAAGCTCAATTTCCGGTTCTTTCTCTGAGTACGATCGTTCAAGCCGCGAGTAGTTCTCAGCAAAAGCAAGGCCGTTTTCGCCTACATAAAAATGTGTTTTTACCTGCGGAACTTTTTCATATATGACTTCGATACGATCGACAAACTCCGGTCCCAAAACCAGCGCGACCACTTCCGCAAGTTCCAGACAATATTTTATTTCCTCGGCATCGTAGCGAAAGTTTAAAGGTACGGCCACGGCGCCAGCTTTGAGAATTCCGAAATAAATCGGCAGCCATTCTAGACAATTCATTAAAAGAATTGCCACTTTATCGCCTTTTTTTATACCACGGCCTAGGAGCAAATTGGCAAAACGGTTTGCTTTAGCATCAAATTCGCGCCAGGTCATTTGGCGGCGAAAGCTCGCAGCGGGATTGGTTTCAATCAACTCATACTCTTGCCAGGAAACTTCGTGTTTTTCCTGTAACTCGGGATTTATTTCAACTAAACTGACTTTGTCAGCATATAAGGAGGCGTTGCGGGACAGTATTTCCGTTATGGGCATTTTTTTACTCCTTTTCATCCTCGCTTACTTTACCTTTAAGCCTTCCTGGAAGGCAAGGAGATTGACTGGAACCGCGCTTGCTTTAACACTGGTCTTAATCACTTCTTCCCAATCGATATAGTCAATTTTCATGGCCTTTACCAGAGCGCCGAACAAAACTACGTTCATCGCCTTGGCGTTCCCCAAGCGCTCGGCGATTTGGGCGGCACAGATAACGGTTGTATCAGCTTTCTCCTTTAGCAGCTCCAGCACTCCGGCGGGATACTCTCGTTTGCCCATGAGGATCGGCGCGGAGGGAATCTGGTAGTCATTAACGACGACTTTGCCTGTTGGCGCCAAATATTCGAGCCAGCGGAGCGCTTCCATGGTTTCAAAGGAAACAAGTATGTCCGCCTGCCCCTTGCCGATAATCGGCGAGTATACTTTTTTTCCATAGCGCACCTGGGTGCTGACGCTGCCGCCGCGCTGGGCCATGCCATGTACTTCGGACATCTTGACATCATAACCGGCGCTCACCAGGCCATTGGACAAAATCTTGCTTGCTAAAATGGTTCCCTGCCCGCCTACGCCCACTAGCAGTATGTTTTTTACCTCAGACATATTATTCACCCACCTTTACTGCGGCTTTAGCCGGACATAGTTGCACGCATACTTCACAGCCGACGCATTGAACCGGATCGATGGCTGCTTTTTCCGTTTCTTGATCGAATCTAAGGGCCGGGCAGCCTGTGTTAACGCACATTTGGCAGCCGATGCACTCGTCTGTGTCAACTTTGCAAGTTGCCATATAAGCACCGAATTCTTCCTTGTCTTGGGGCGACTGCTTTTTCAATACGCAGGGCCAGCGGGTAATAATAACCGACGGCTCATCCAAGGCAAGAGCCCAATCAAGAGCATCTCGTACTTGCCGAAGGTTTAGGGGATTGACGGTTCGGACATAGTCAATGCCTAACGCCTTAACTACTCCTTCGATGGCCAGCGCCTTCGTCGGCGTCCCCTGCAGCGTAAAACCTGTACCAGGATGATCTTGGTGACCGGTCATGCCGGTTATCCGGTTATCGAGAATAACGGTAATGGTTTTACTGCGGTTATAGGCTATGTTCATTATGCTGTTGATGCCCGTATGGAAGAAAGTGGAGTCGCCGATGGTCGAAATAACACGCATGTTTTCATGGAACTTATCGAAGACTTTCTGCGCCCCATGTCCTATGCTTGGCGCGGCGCCCATACAAATGCACATATCTTTGGCATTAAGGGGTTCGGCCCCGCCCAGGGCGTAGCAACCAATATCTCCGGCCATCACAACGTTTTTCTTTTTACTGAGTTCATAGAAAAATCCCCGGTGCGGACAGCCGGCGCAAAGTACAGGCGGTCTATTTACTACTAATGACGTATCATACTGGATCAACGGTTTTTCTTCATTCAGCAATGCTTTCGCAACAATATCAGGGTTAAGTTCGTACATGTTGGGGATTTTTTCTTTACCACTGCAGGATATGCCCATTTGCCGTATCTGTTCTTCCAAATAGGGTTCCAATTCTTCAATGACATAGAGAGTTTCCATCTTTGCTGCGAATTCTTTGATTTTCTTGGCCGGCAGCGGGTACGTAAAGCCTAGTTTGAGATACGACGCTTTATCGCCGAAAACTTCCTTGGCATATTGGTAGGCGACCCCGGAGGAAATAATGCCAATCTTAGAATCATTCCATTCGAAGTAGTTTAAATTCGTTTCATCCGCAAAGACGGCCAGCTTGTGCAGACGTCCTTCTAATTCGGCGCGCAGCTTTTTGGCAACAGCCGGAATAAGGTCGTATTTGGCAAGGTTTTTTGCATACGGCTTTTTGCTGGCTTCCTTCCGTTCGCCGATTTCAACTAAGCCCTTGCTGTGGCAGACTCTGGTGGTCATTCTGAATAAAATCGGCGTATCAAATTTCTCGCTGATTTCCATGGCTGTCTTCAGCATGTCTTTGGATTCCTGACTGTCACTTGGTTCGAGCATGGCTATTTTGGCAAATTTAGCGTATTGTCGATTATCCTGCTCATTTTGCGAGGAGTGAAGGCTTGGGTCGTCGGCTGTGATCAGCACCATTCCCCCGTTTACGCCGGCATAGGCAAAACTGAACAAGGGGTCGGCAGCCACGTTGACGCCGACCATTTTCATGGCCGCTAGTGCTCGGGCGCCGGCGATCGAGGCTCCTATCGCGTTTTCCATAGCCACCTTTTCATTTGGCGCCCATTCCGCGATGATATCCTCATTGTAGGTGGCGATGTTTTCTAATATCTCGGTGCTCGGCGTTCCGGGGTACGCTGCAGCATAAGTCACGCCAGCTTCGTATGCCCCTTGCGCTACCGCTTCATTACCGGTCAGTAATCGTTTCATCATAAACCTCCAACTACGAATATATTCTCAGACTGGTTCAAGGGGACGGTTCTACCGAACCAGAATTAACAAAATTGACTCAGGAGAACCGTCCCCCTGAACCACTTAAGCACTTACTTTTCTTCTTTTCCCGTAGGCAAGGATAGCGCCCAGCGCTACCGACAAGTAAGCTGCCATCAAAACTCGATACTCAGGCGGTAATAAAAACGTAATCGTATGGGCTGGTATCCAGAAAAAGGGAATGGTTTTAAAAATGACAAAAGACACCAGTCCCTGCCAGTCAATCCTAGCAATGACGTCAGATAACTTCACGTTTCCCATTGAATTCGTTTCGCCACAAGCGAGGTCAATATAGGTGTCTGTAATCCGGTGCAGGGTCATAAAGGCAGAACCAAAGAACAAGTTCATGATAGCGCTAATCCAAAAGGCAGCCCATATTTTATTGGCAAAAGCATCGCTGCCCGACCAGAGCAGTTCTTTTTTTATGGCGCCCGTAACCCCGCCGGCAAAGACTTCAAACATCAGTACAATGAGCATGCCGATGAGGCCCCAAATAATACTGCGGTAGATTATCCCTGCAGGCGCTTTCCAGGCTCCTGCGGCAATACGGATGGCTAACAGTTCGCCCATTGTCGCTAAAATGCCAAATTTGACAAAGCCCATAAGGTACGGATGCGCTTTGGTTGCGCTGACAAATACTTCATGCGTAGAGGGAACCACCATTACCGACGAAACGGCACACAGCGCAGCCAGCCAGATAAAGTCTCCTAGTCTCATGTTTCCTCCTAAAATAGGAAATTATCGTTTACCAATAAAAATCAACAGCATCGTTGGCTTGCAGGTATTCCTTAATCTCCGGATCATTGCTCAATAAGTTCATTGCCTGCTCGACATCATCCGCTTTTACTACTACTTTGGCCACATTTTCAATGGCCGTGGTGAAGGCATAAACATACTCAATGTTAATACCCGCATCACTTAGTTTATCCACATAGGTTAGCAATGTGCCTGGCTTATCGCCGATAGTGAGAGCCAGGACCGGCGTTTTCTTAACAATAAAGCCTGCTTCGCGCAAGATTTTCCTCAAATCGTCCGGCTTGGCAACGATAAACCGCAAGATGCCAAAGTCTGCCGTGTCGGCTATGGACAGAGCTTTAATATTAATGCCATTGGACTGGATAACCTGCAGTATTTCCCGAAAGGCCCCAGGACGGTTCTCCACAAACGTTGAGATTTGCTGAATGATATTCATAAGTTTTACCTCCTGCTTTATATTTTTCGCTTATCAATGACTCTTTTAGCCTTACCTTCACTGCGCTCGATAGTCTTACTCGATACCAGTTTTACTTTACTGGAGATACCTAATAGTTCGCTTATCTTTTTCTTCAGCGTATGTTCCAGCGTTTCAAGTCCGCGAACTTCATCCGTAAATACTTCTTCCGTAATTTCCACCATGATTGTCAATTTATCAAGATTATCAATGCGTTCCACAATCAGCTGATAATGAGGCGCCATGCCCAGATCAAGAAGCACGCTTTCAACCTGCGACGGAAATACATTAACGCCGCCGATGATTAACATATCGTCACTGCGGCCCATAACTTTTTGCATCCGTACCAGCGTTCTGCCGCAAGCGCAAGGGGTTCTGTTGAGCACCGTCAAGTCCCTAGTGCGATAGCGCAGCAGAGGCAGGCCTTCTTTGGTCAAGGTAGTAATAACGAGCTCGCCTATTTCGCCCTCCGGTAAAACCTCTCCAGTTACAGGGTCAATGATTTCTGGATAGAAATGGTCTTCATTGATGTGCATGCCATCTTGTTCCACACACTCACAGGCGACGCCAGGTCCGATGATTTCACTCAAGCCATAGATGTCATAGGCTTTGATATTCAGCTGGCGTTGAATTTCCTGCCGCATTTGCTCTGACCAGGGTTCGGCACCGAAAATTCCCACCCGCAGAGGCATATCCTGGCAGTCAAAACCTGCTTCGCGCATCGTTTCGGCAATATGCAGGGCGTAGGAAGGCGTACAGGCAAGAACATTCGTGCCAAAATCTTTCATTAGGGTAATCTGTCGAGCCGTGTTGCCGACCGAAGTGGGAATAATCGACCCTCCTACCAGCTCCGCGCCGTAATGCACGCCTAACGCGCCGGTAAACAGCCCATAACCATAGGCGTTTTGAATAAACGATTTTTTTGTAACACCTACGGCGGTTAACGCTCGCGCCATAACTTCAGCCCACATGTTGAGGTCGCGCTTTGTATAACCAACAACGGTCGCTTTGCCAGTAGTGCCGCTTGAGGCATGGATGCGGACTATCTCACTCATCGGCAAGGCAAACAAACCATAAGGATAGTTGTCACGCAAATCCTGCTTGGTTGTAAAAGGCAATTTGTGAATATCTTCGATTCCTTGAATATCTGCGGGTAACAAACCGGCGGCCTGAAACTTCTGGCGATATGAAGGCACACAGGTGTAAACCCTTTGTACTAAATCACGCAGCGAAGTAGATTGGATTTCCGTCATTTCTTTTCGGTTAAGCTTTTCAATATGATTATTCCAATACAAACTGACGACCTCCTCATTCTTTGACTGGGAAAAGCTTTTTTCCCAATAAAAAAACTCCCGTCCTGTAAAGGACGAGAGCATTTTCTCGCGGTACCACCTTTGTTATTCGTGCATGCACGAATCAACTTTATAGGTACGGGCGGCTGCCGATACCTTCCATCTGTAACGTGATGGTCACGGCGGCACCTACTATTTCAGCTTTCGCTAAAAATTCAGTTTCGCAACTCCAAGGAGAACTTCAGCCTACTTCTTGTACCGGCTTCCCAGCTCCGCCAGCTCTCTGTGATAATCTGTAAGCCTACTTTTCCTCTTCAACGTCATTCGTTGTTAAATTGAATTTAGTATAACAATAGCTAGGGATAATTTCAAGAGTCATTTCGTTGTTTTTGTATATTTTTTTAAAAAATGTTCTTCGGATAAAAACACATATATTGCATTTGGTAGTTTTTATTCTAGCATCTTGCCTGATGAGAAAGTTTTCGCTATCATAGATAAGGGAATGCCTAAATCTATTTATACAGGAGGAAAAGGACTCATGACAGTGGAAAAACGTGAATTTCAAGCGGAAACCAAACAACTGCTGGAGTTGATGATTCACTCCATTTATACGAACAGGGATATTTTTTTACGGGAGCTTATTTCCAATGCTTCCGACGCTATCGACAAGCTGCGCTTTGAGGCGCTGACCAACCCTGAACTATTGGGCGAAAACAACGACCTTGAAATTATGTTGTTGCCGGATGAAACTTCCGGTACGTTGACTATTGCCGATAACGGCATGGGCATGACTCATGACGAAGTCATCGAAAATATTGGCACCATCGCCAAATCCGGCACCAAAGCGTTTTTGGCGGCCATGCAAGAAAAAGAAAACGCTGGCGGCGATACCAATCTGATTGGTCAGTTCGGCGTCGGCTTCTATTCGGCGTTCATGGTAGCGGACAAAGTGACTCTTCTCACCCGCGCTCCAGGTCAGGAAAAAGGTGTGCGCTGGGAATCAACAGGCGACGGAACCTATACGCTAGAAGAATGTGAAAAAGAGAGCCGCGGCACGACGATCATTCTTTCTTTGAAAGAAGAGCATCGTAAAGCAGAAACGGAAAGCGAGCAGTTTTTAAACAAGCATACCTTAGAGCGACTGGTGAAAAAGTACTCCGATTATATCCGCTTCCCCATTCGCATGAGCATGCCTGTCATGGCGCCTCCAGCCGCCGAAGGCGAAGAGCCGCAGGAACCAAAAGAAGAAGTGCGTGTTCTAAACTCCATGTCTCCCCTTTGGATGCGCAATAAAAATGAAATTAAGCCGGAAGAATATAATCAGCTCTACAAGCATCTCTTCTTGGACTGGCAGGACCCCATGGAGGTCATCCACTCCAAGGTGGAAGGCGCTGTAGAATATACCAGCGTACTCTTTATTCCCTCCCACGCTCCCTTTGATTTTTATCAGCGTGAAGTGACGACAGGCATTCGCCTTTATTCGAAAAACGTGTTCATCATGGACGACTGCCAGGATCTTCTGCCGGAGTACTTACGCTTTGCGAAGGGCCTTGTGGACTCTCCTGACGTCTCCTTGAACATTTCCCGCGAAGTGCTGCAACAAAGTCTGCCTTTGAAGAAAATCGGCAAGAATCTGGAAAAGAGCCTCTTAAAAACATTGGAGCAAATGTGCAAAAAAGACCGGCCAAAATACGAAAATTTCTGGAAAGAATACGGTAAAGCCCTTAAAAGCGGCGTGTACTCTGATTTTGCCAATCGCGAGCGCTTGCAGGATTTGCTACTCTTCTCCACGTCTCGCAGCGAAGACGAGCTGACTACTTTAGCAGACTATGTAGAACGTATGCCGGAAAAACAAAGCGTTATCTACTATGCCGCAGGCAAGGATCGCATTGCAGTAGAACGTCTGCCCCAGATGGAAATGCTGCAGGAAAAAGGTCTGGAAGTACTGTATCTCTTTGACCGGGTTGATGAATTTGCCGTAGACGCTCTAGGCAGTTACAAGGAAAAACAGTTCCGTTCCATTAGCCGCGGCGAGCTGCAACTGGATGAGATGGAAGACGAAACAGAAAAGAAAAAAGAGCAGGAAGAATTAACTAAGGAAAATTCAACCTTGCTCGAAGCTATTAAAAAGCACCTGGAAGGAAAAGTGACGGAAGTCAAACTGAGCCATCGCTTAACCTCCAGCCCAGTTTGTCTGGTCAGCGACGCTCAAGGCATCAGCCTTTCGATGGAGCAAATTCTGGCGGACATGGACCAGAAAAACTCCTTTAAAGCCAGCCGCATTCTGGAACTCAATCCCAACCATGCGGTGTTCAAGGCCTTGCAAGCGCAGTTTACCGACGGCAACACCACGCCTCTTTTTGGCGATTACTGCGAATTGCTTTACGGTCAAGCCCTGCTCTTAGAAGGCCTGGCGCCGGAAGATCCGGGCCGCTTTGCGCAACTGGTAGCATCCTTAATGGCCGCGCCGTCTACTAAAGCGTAATAACAAGACAAATGGAAAGCCCAGCCTGTTGTTTTGCACAATAGGCTGGGCTTTTTTTGGTTTGCCCGGCATGGGCAGTAACTAGGCGGTGAAAGTCCGCTATGGGCTTGGTAGTGGGAACCATTAGCTGAACAGCAAGGGTGTCCATCGTGAGGTGGAATCTGAAGGAAGCTGAAAGCAAAGTCCTGCACCGACGAACAGAAACCGCATATAAGGCAAGTGTGGAGCGGACGAGTTTGCCAGACAAAACGAAGTCCAACACTACCCGAACTCCATGGTGTAGATGCGGCGGTGACATGGGATGAAAGTTACTGTTCTTAACCGGGGAGGTCTTGCAAGGCTTCGAAAGACATTGGCAACCCCATGACACCCGAAGAACCCATGCAGTGATGTATGGCTCAATTGCAAGAAGTCAGCAGAGGTCATAGTACCGAAAGTTTTTTTCGGGAAGGACCGAACAATAACAGCTCTTTTGAGCGAGAAGAAGGTGAGGCAATGCGAAGAGAGCAGAAAACGACTAAGGTCGGCTGCCGCTGCGAGGGTATGTTGGAAACAGAGAGTAACAGCGGAGTGCAGAGTATTGCCACACTGGAAACCGCAGAGAAAGACGGTGCAGAAGACCTGCTTGAACAGATACTGCATAGAGATAACCTAAACGAAGCCTACAAGCGGGTAGTGAAAAACGGCGGAGCTCCTGGCATTGACGGCATGACGGTGGGCGAAATGCTGCCGTATCTGAAGGAACACAAAGAAGAACTTTTAAGGAGCCTGCGCGGAGGCTGGTACAAGCCCAAACCGGTCAGAAGGGTGCAAATCCCGAAGCCGGATGGAGGAACAAGAAATCTCGGCGTACCCACCGTAATCGACCGAATGATTCAACAGGCGATAGCGCAGGTATTGACACCAATATTTGAAGAGAAATTTAGCGACAGCAGCTACGGATTCAGACCAGGACGTAGTGCGCATCAGGCGATTAAGAAGACGGAAGAATACTACAAGCAAGGCTATGTGAAAGTAGTTGACATAGACCTCACGCAGTATTTTGACACGGTCAACCATGACATCCTAATCGAACAAGTAAAGAAAGTCATACAAGACCGAGCCGTTATCAATTTGATACGCAAATTTCTCAAGAGTGGAGTCATGTTCAATGGGCTGGTTAGTGCGACGACGGAAGGAACGCCGCAAGGCGGGAACCTGTCGCCACTGCTGTCGAACCTCTATCTAACGGCGTTTGACCGAATGCTGGAAGAGCGCGGGCACAAATTTGTCCGTTATGCAGACGACTGCAACATATACGTCAAAAGCCAGCGAGCAGCCAAACGCGTGATGGCCGGTTGCAAAGATTATCTCGAAAAGAAACTGAAACTCAAGGTGAACGAAGCCAAAAGCAAAGCTGGAAGCCCGCTAAGACTAAAGTTTCTAGGTTTCTCTATGTACAAAGTAACCAAAAGCATAGGGATACGCCCTCATGCCAAAGCGATGAACAGGTTTAAAGGACGATTGAGGCAATTGACAAGCCGAAAGCAAGCTAATTCAGTTTCTGACATTCTAAGTAAGTTGAAACGGTATACGACAGGCTGGCTTGGGTACTATTCGATAGCAGCCATGAGTTTCAAGATGAAAGAACTGAACGAATGGCTGCGAAGAAGAATCCGGCAAATCTTCTGGAAGCAATGGAAGAAGCCGTCTGCCAGATATGAAAACCTAAAACGTCTTGGCATCGACAAGTCGAAAGCAAGGGAGTGGGCAAATTCCCGACGAGGCTATTGGCGAGTTGCCAGGAGCTGGATTTTAAGCAGGTCATTAACAAACGAATACCTCGTATCGAGTGGTTATGATGACATAGCCGAACGATACGAGGTACTGCACTCAAGTTATTGAACCGCCGTATACCGAACGGTACGTACGGTGGTGTGAGAGGTCGGCTGTTCAATTAATGGGCAGCCTCCTACTCGATCAATGATTCATTCGTCTTTATGCCATTATTTCTGATAAACTAGCCACAAACCGCTATTGTCTAGTTGTTCTGCCTTTTTCAGATGAAATGATGCGGGAAAAGTGTTTGGCAGAGAATAATGGCCAGTCGCAAATAAGGAAGTTGCCTCTGGAGAGCCGACTACAGGCGCGACAACAAGACTGATTTCATCAATTAAGTTTGCCTGTAAGAAAGCGCCGTTGACTATGCCGCCGCCTTCCAGTAATAGCTTTTCAATACCAAACTTATTTTTGAGCTTTGAAGCAATCAACGCGAGATCCAGTTCGCTCTTGCCGCCGAAAAGATACGATACTCCTTTTTCTTGTAGATGTTCTAAGAAGCATCCGGAAACATTATGGGTTAAAATTTCAATTAGGTGGGCGCCGTTATAACCTTCATCAATATCTGTAATTTCTCCTTTGCTCCAGAAAAGCTTTCCTTTGGGATCAATGGAAACTGCATAAAACGGGGCCTGCTTAGCTACGTGGTCTTCTTTAGAAACAGGCATTTCATTATCATATGTCGTCGCTTGTACGTGAGCTGGTTGCGGAAAGCTTTCTTCCATGGTTACTCTGCCACAGAGAAAGCCGTTCGCCTCATATTGTCGATGAATTCTGTAATAAGATTCAATGAGGCTGCCATACTGGCGGTCTCCTAAAAAATCACCGGTAACTTTGCCGTCTAGAGACGTCACCATGTGACAGATAATATATGGTTTCTCCATAGTAGCACCTCTACTTATTTCAGCTTGCCATAGATTGCATCGTCCACCGATTCCAACCATTCGTTGGCAGCGCCAGCAACCGGAATTTCTACGGCCAGATGTGCAAACCAGCTGTCTTTCGACGCGCCATGCCAATGCTTTACTTCCGGTGGAATCGTTACTACGTCGCCAGGATGAAGTTCTCGTGGTTCTTCTCCCCAGGCTTGATACCAGCCTCGCCCTTCGGTACAAAGCAAAATCTGACCGCCTTTATGGTGAATATGCCAGTTGTTGCGGCAACCCGGTTCAAAGGTAACATTGAAAATAGGCCCACCCTTATCAGTCAGTTGCTGTAAATACGCCTGGCCAATAAAATATTGGGAAAATGTTTCCGGTAACGGAGCTCCTGTTTTAAAAAGTTCGCTTCTTGTATTACTCATATATACTGCCTCCTCGTAGTCTTTTGGCGATGCTTCTATCGTACTTTTTTTAGCCAGGCCGCAATCGCTTCGTCCGCTGTTGCAACACTGCCGCCGTTAACCGCTAACCCTGATTCTACGTTTGCCTTAGGGCAAAGTTTCTTTATATCTTGCTCGCTGTTTCCCAAGCCGCTACCCTCGTGCGTGCAGAACGGCACGATTCTTTTGCCGGAAAAATCATGCGCTTCCAGCCAAGTAAAGACGGCCATGGGCATAGTTCCCCACCAATTGGGATAGCCAAGATATATTACATCATAAGAGTCAATGGCATCGCCTAGAAATATAAGTTCTGGTCTGGAGTTTTCTTTCTTTTCTCTTTGGGCGATTGTTGTCGTTTCCGTATAATCTTCCGGATATGCTTTTACCGTCTCAATTTGAAACAGAGTGCCGCCGGTTGCAGCTTGAATTTTTTTGGCAACGACTTCGGTGTTGCCAATAGGCAGATTCACAATATTTCCGCGTACATAGTTATTCCCTTTACGTGAATAAAACGCGATTAAGTTCTTCATATTTCTTCCTCCTTTTTATCTTCTAAGTAAAGTGTAATACTTGGAGTTAAGTCCATGTCAATGTTGAATTCACGAAAACAAAATGAAAAGCCATCGAAAACTCCGCAAGGGTAATGGCCCCAACCCCAGCAGAGTTTTACCGACGGCTTATCCAATCATACGAAAGGGTAAGTCAGACTTTCCAAATCAATCAATGGAAATCAATTGATACTTTTCATTTCCCATTTTAAGATCACGCATAGCCGCAAGCTGATGAAGTCCGTGGCGTGATTCAATACGCTCGACAAGATCGTGATTATCGGTTCGCTGATACACCATATCAATCGCAGCCTGATCAACCGCTAAAATATCAGTTGAAGCAACAATGCCGATATCGCCAATGGTTGGCTCGGCTGCACCGACGCCAGCACAGTCGCAATCCACTGACATGCGGCGCATGACATTTAGAAACACAATATGCTTGCCAAAATAATCTACCGTTGCTTTACCGGAATCAGCCATCAGTTCCATGAAATAATCCTGCATCGGCCACTGCTTAAAATCCGCTGGCATTTGTTCCATTACACCATGCACTTGGCGTTTACCAACCTGTCCTGAAGCACAGCCGATAGCAATGTTTTTCAAGGAGCCTCCAAAGCCGCCCATGGCATGCCCTTTGAAATGGGTAAGTACAATCATCGAGTCATAATTGGTAAGATGCCCTCCCATGGCTACTTCTTGCAGATGCTTTCCACCACGTACCGGGAGTGATACATCCCCTTCTTCATCCATGATATCGACCGGGCAAAAGGTCCAACCATTTGTTTCGAGTGTTTTTCTATGGTCTGCTGTCGTATATCGTTTCCCTTGATACAGCGTATTTGTTTCAACAAGGGCACTGTGTGGCACATGTGACTGAAAGGCTTTTACCATAGATTGGGGCAAAATATTTGGCCCATGGGGCTCACCGGTATGAATCTTGATAGCTACTTTTCCGTAGATTCCTTCGTTGATGATATCATATAGCTTTATTAAATGTTCGGCATCAATGTGCTTTGTAAAGTACACTTTGGCAGAAGAACCATTCCCCTCACTCTCACTTTTAGGCACGTAAGTGCTGCCGATAACCGGCGCTTGCGCCAACGCTTTTCCCATACTGGAAAATTGGGATAAAGCTAGTCCAACAGCGGCTGTACCGGTCATTTTTACAAAGGCACGACGATTTATTTCTTTCATGGTTATACACCTCCAGTTATTAGTTTCATTGTATTCCCTAGAGTTAACTCCAGCGCAAGTTTTTTCTTTAATAAAGATGAATTTTATCGTAATACGAGTCGAATTATTAGTCGCGAATGAAATTAGTAAAAATGGGTTCTTCCAGCATCGGCAAAGAAACGCCCGCTTTCAAGCCAGCTTCCTTGCATTTTAAAAAGAACGCCATGTTTCGGGCTAGCGTCCGCATTGTCTGCAGTCCTTCCAAATCCTTTTTTACTTCTTCCGGCTTTGCTCCATGTACCATATTCCAGTATTGAGAAGATACAATTGGCATTTGCAATAAGCCAAAATACTTGTTTATTTGATCGTAAGTTGCTGTCGTTCCAGCCCGTCTTGCCGAGATAACCGCCGCAGCCGGTTTCAAATAAAAGGATTTTCTTCTTCCGCATAAATCAGCATAAAATGCACGATCCAAAAAGGACGTAATGGCGCCGCTGGCGGCGGCCCAGTGAACCGGCGTTCCAAAAATAAAACCATCATAGTCTGCTGCAATCGACAAAAATTCATTTACTTTGTCGTCAAATACACATTTTCTTTTCTCTGTGCAAGACTTACAGGCAATGCAGCCAGCTAGTGGTTTGTTGCCAATCCAAAAAGTTTCGGTGCTGATTTTTTCTGTCGCCAAGGTGGCGGCTACTTCCGACAACGCCGTATAAGTACATCCTCTTTCGTGGGGACTGCCATTAACCAATAATACTTGCATCGTATCGTGCCTCCTATTTTGTCCGGTTAGCTTCATTATGCAACTGGCGGACGGGTAGCAGATAGCCTATTCATCCCAAATACTTGCCTAATCCTCTCAAGATCCGTTGCAAGCCGATAAATACACATATTATAATAGACTTGTTCAAGAGTGAACGAAGGAGGATCCTATGTCGGAAGCAATCAATAAACAACAGGAGGAACTTGCCCGCTTCATTGAACGATATGCCAAGCAGGATGGCATCCATGCGACGGCGATTCCAGCTTTGTTTTTCAATCGCCAGGCTGTGATCGCCGGGCCTGTTTATGGAGTTTTCAAGCCGGCTTTATGCATTATTGTTCAAGGCGCAAAAGATGTATGGCTGGCTCAAAAACGCTTTCGCTACAGTCCTGCCGATTATCTTGTTGCTTCCATGAATGTGCCGGTTATTGCTCAAGTTGCGGAAGCCACGCCAGTATGCCCGTATCTATCCCTCAAATTGGAATTTACGCCTAAGCAAATTTTAGATGTTCTCAGTAACCTAGAAATTCCTATAGCTATAAAAAAGCCTTCTGGCCAGGCTATTTTTGTCAATCAGATTGAAGCCCCGTTGCTGGAGGCCGTTCTTAGATTGGTTCGCTTACTAGAGGCCCCCGAGGATATTCCCATACTTGCTCCCCTTATTATAAAAGAGATTCTTTATCGAATTCTCCAAGGGAAGCACGGGGAAACGTTAGAACAGATTGCTATTGAAGGAAGCTATACCTATCGAATTAGAAGCGTCATCGAACGGCTCATGGAACGGTATGACCAGCCGTTTCGAATTGAAGACCTTGCGGAAATGGCTAACATGAGTATTTCTTCTTTTCATCGGCATTTTAAAGAGATAACTGCCATGAGCCCCCTGCAGTTTCAAAAACAACTTCGTTTGCAAGAAGCAAGGCGTTTGCTCTTGTCTGAGGCTGCTGATGCTGCAGAAATTGCCTTTCGGGTCGGCTATGAAAGTCCTTCCCAGTTTAGCCGAGAATACTCTCGTATGTTTCATCTTCCTCCTAAGGAAGATATAAAACGCATGAAAGCCAGTTACAACGAAACAGCAGATATGTAAAAACCATTCGGAGGAATGCCGGAGCAAGTGCATTCTTCTGAATGGTTTTTTATGTTTGGCATAATTAGGCAATAATTTGAGATAAACAGTATACCAGCCTCTTCACCTGCTTGTGCATAATAAATTGCAGAACATGGTTACTAAAAGAAAGGAGGCTTTGCAGATGAAAAAATCGTTCATGCTGGGATTAATTTTGCTTGTTTTGACTTTTAGTTTGGCAGGCTGTAGTAACAGTATTACTAACAGACAGACTGAGTCTTCTAATGCAGAGAAAACTCAAGCAATTCCGCCTGCGTCTAAAGCATCACAGGCTAATAAAGAAGGCAAGAATGCATTGGTAGTATACTTCTCTTTACCGGAAACTACGAATCCCGACCACATGACCAAGGAAGAGTCCAATAGTACCGTCATCATCGATGGCAAGGTGCTGGGCAATACGCAATATGTAGCATATTTGATACAAGCAAACACCGGTGCTGATCTCTTTCGGATTGAGCCGAAAACACCATATCCAACTGAGCATAAAAAACTGGTAACATTGGCGAAGGAAGAACAACAAAATAAAGTTAGGCCTGCTCTAGCAGCAAATGTAGAAAATCTTGACCAATATAAGGTGGTTTTTCTAGGATACCCCAATTGGTGGGGTGATATGCCTATGGTTGTATACTCTTTCCTTGAAAGTCATGATTTGTCCGGTAAAACCATTATCCCCTTCAATACGCACGGAGGAAGCGGTTTTTCGAATACCATCAATACAATCGCTGCGTTACAGCCAAAGGCCACTATTGTTAAAAATGGCTTTTCCGTTTCTAGAGATACTGTGCAAAACTGTGCAGAAGATGTCGCCTCTTGGGTGAAAGAATTAAAATACTAAGATGCTAGAGGATGCAAAAATTTAATAACTACTATCTAACTAAAACGAAAGAAGGTATTGCTATGAAATTAAAATTAAAGTTTGGTACTACCATGCTGGCCTTGGGCCTGATGACTTTCGGTTTGGGCGCTCAGGCAGTCCAGGCACAGGCGCAAGTACAAAGAGGCAGTCACCCTTCGGTTGCTATGGAAAAGAGAGACTTTCAGGAAGTGGATCCTCGCACGATAAAAAGTCCGAATGAAAATCCGTTCGGCTTGGTGTATCAAGGAGCCATCAAGCAGAATTTTCCGGGACACGTAAATATCCATCCCATCACATATGATTTAAATGGGATTAAGATTGCGGCTAATGTGTATACTCCGGCTAATTATGATAAAGACAGCAAGAACCAATACCCAGCTCTTGTTGTTGTACATCCGAATGGTGGAGTTAAAGAACAGGTAGCCGGTCTTTATGCGCAACGCATGGCTGAACAAGGCTATATTACTATTGCAGCAGATGCCTCTTTTCAAGGGGCAAGCGGCGGCACTCCACGCAATGTAGATAAACCAGCGTATAGGGTTGAAGATATTCATGGCATGGCAGACGTTATTTCTTCTTATCCGGGAGTTGATCCGGAGCGCTTGGGTGTGCTTGGAATCTGTGGCGGCGGCGGTTATACGCTAAAAACAGCGCAAACTGACAAGCGTCTTAAGGCAGTGGCAACGCTCAGTATGTTCAACACAGGCCTTGTGCGCCGTAACGGTTTCTTGAATTCACAGACGGCTACGATCCAAACTCGGTTGCAGCAGGCTTCAGCTGCTAGAGCGCAGGAAGCTGCCGGTGGCGAAGTGCAGTACACTCCTGACATGTTGGATATGAAACTAAGTGAGGAACAGCTTGCCAAAATGCCTGTTTTGTATAGTGAAGGTTATGAGTACTACGGAAAAACGCACGCGCATCCGAATTCCACCTTTCGCTACACTGTGAGCAGTAATCTTGATTTGGTCACCTTTGATGCAGCCAATAACATGGATCTGATCGCTCAGCCGCTGCTCATGCTGGCCGGCAGCAAGGCCGACACCCTGTACATGACGGAGCAATGCTTTGCGGCAGCAACAGGGACAAGTGACAAAAACGTGTTTCTGATCGATGGGGCCACTCATATTCAGACGTATTGGGTCCCTGAGTATGTGAATCAAGCTGTTGCCAAATTAACAGAATTCTACGGAAGTCATTTATAATTCCGATCTCCCCCACAACCGCCCGCGGAAAAGCGAAATACTTTTGAAGCGGTCGGTTTTTACTATATTTATAGAAAAACTATTGACTTGGAGTTAACTCACAGTTGTACGCTAGTAGTACTAGCTAAACAATGTATAGAAGGAAAGAGATCCTATGAAACGTTTTACTGTCTTAGCGTTATCCTTGGCTTTATTATTCTCAGCTTCATCTTTGGTTCAGCATGCTTCTGCCGCCGAACTTTCTTCTGACTCGCAAATCATCGTTACTCCTGCAGGAACGCAGGCGGCTTACGAAGGTTCGTCCCAGTATTTCACCGGTTCTGTCCATGTGGAACCATTATTTGCCGCTACTAAAGATGCCGCCTATTCTGGAGCGTACGTGACCTTTGAAGCAGGCTCACGTACGGCTTGGCATACGCATCCCATCGGTCAGCGGTTGCTCATTGTCGCTGGCTTCGGCTTTGTTCAGGAATGGGGAAAACCTATGGTAGCCGTAAAAGCAGGCGATACCGTCTGGTTTCCGCCGGGAATAAAGCACTGGCATGGAGCCTCTCCCACTTCGTCGATGACTCATCTTGCACTTACTGGCGTACAGAATAATAAAAGCGTTGCTTGGCTGGAAAAAGTCAACGATGAAGAATATGCACAATAGGGGAGGAGTTTTCAAGTGAAACGTTTTATAAAAACCATTCTTGTCGGAACCTTTCTTTTAGTGGTAGGCGTTATGCCTGTTTCTCAAGCGCAAAGCCTTGGTACGTCTCAAGAGTTGACCGCCAAACAACGCGGTATTATCTCTATCGCTTCTTTTACAGCCACGGGAAACTTAGAACAATTAAAAATTGCTTTAAATGAAGGCCTGGATCATGGCCTGACCATCAATGAGATTAAAGAAGTTCTTGTGCAAATGTATGCCTATGCCGGGTTTCCCCGCAGCTTAAATGCCATTAACACGCTTATGACTGTAATTGATGGGCGTGAGCAAAAAGGTATTAAGGATGAGATAGGCGCAGAAGCTAGCCCACTACCTAGCGAAAAAAGCAGCATCGAGCTCGGAACCGAAATCCAAACCAAACTCGTGGGTGCTCCTTACAAAGCAAGATTCAGCTCATTTACGCCAGCCATCGATCAGTTTTTAAAAGGCCATTTGTTTGGTGATATTTTTGGCCGCGACAACTTGGACTTTCAAAGCCGGGAAATTGCTACAATTTCTGCTCTTGCTAGTATTGACGGTGTTAAAAGCCAGCTTCAATCCCATATGAAGGTAGGTTTTAATATTGGCCTCACCAACAATCAAATGCATGAGCTGATCGATGTGCTGCAAACCAAAGTAGGCCCGAAAGAGGCTGCGGTCGCTACTGAAATTCTTAACAAGGTTATGGCAGACTCCAAGTAATTCTAAATTGTGCTTTGTAAATAACAACAACCTGCATCAGAATCACGATGCAGGTTGTTGTTATTTCTTTTTAAAGATACACCTTCACTAAAAGGCTCATTCCCCCTGTAGTGTCCATCTGCAGCGCTTTAATGAATTTAACCGCTTGTGTTCTGAAAGAAAGATTGTGACCAATTGTTTTTTCATAAGCTTGAATCAAATCCACTACATGATTTAGGTTAAACCTTTCTTTGTGAAAGCCGGCCATGCCAATAAGCAAGGCTTGCACCATTGCGTAGTGCAACGATAAAAGAATATATTCCTCATAAATTTCACTGGGTTCACTTATGCTGTTTGCTTGAGGTCCTAAAGGGAAAAGCTTTTGGAAAGCACTGTTCACCAGATAATTTTCCAGAACATATTCATGCTCTTTAAGAAAAGGCAGATAATACCGCTGGCTTGCCAGGGCGTATGCTTCAACTACTTCGGAGTCAACAGTATAATCTTTCATGCCGATTCCTTGC
Organism: uncultured Anaeromusa sp.; assembly: GCF_963668665.1. Lineage (NCBI taxonomy): Bacteria > Bacillati > Bacillota > Negativicutes > Selenomonadales > Sporomusaceae > Anaeromusa > uncultured Anaeromusa sp. Next base: position 536,521 of record NZ_OY764902.1, read on the forward strand.
GTAAAATTATGTATGTATTCTTGAAACCGCTCTCCTACAAATTCTCCTTGCATCCGATAATTTAACAACGCAGTAACTACTTGAAGCTGTGTTTCCAAATCTGTCTCAAATACATCCATTGCCTGTCTGAAATCATCATGCTGGAGTTTGTCTCTAAAATAGGAAAACAGATAAGGAATATCTTCGTCATAATATTCTTCTTGAACATCAGCCAATCGGCTGCAAAAAACACTCAATAGACTCAGACGCTGCCATAAAGGATAGGCTCTGTTTTGCAGTAATTCAATTACAAACTTACGGATATCCTTGAAAAATATATACGGTTTTGACCTATCTTCGGAAAAAGAATGAATAGATCCCAATCGTTGCTGGCGCAAAATTACAGGTTCTTCTTTGGTGATAAATAGGAGTGGCTTTTGATCCAATAAGATAAGCTGCGCGGCTTTGAAGCAGGAAATATACAAAGAACGTTCGAGCACTCCATCAATTTGATTAAAGGTACGAGGATAGTTTGAGCAGGTAAGCGATAGCGCCTCTTCTCCCAAACGCTGTTGGATTAGGCAGAGCTGTTCTTTCGTTAAAAAAGGACAGATCTGCTGCTCTAACTTCATATAAGTTTGAGCAGCATTTGCTGATTTTCGCTTGAAATCAAGGTGTTCATTAAACAATGCTTTCAATGTTGCATCGTTACAGGATGTGTATTGTTGGAGTGTAGAGGCATCAATAACGATATCCCATCCTGCGCAGCAAGTATCCGGACACTCTGATCCAATACAAGAAAAATGCTGCCAGTATGCTGGTTCAAGTACTTTTTCAAATTTCAATGTTACGACTTCCTTTTGCTATGATTTTACTCTCTATTCAATGCCTTCCCACCAGCGCGAAAATGTAGGCAATGGCTTAGCAAGCTCTACTGCCTCCCCCATCATGGGCGTAAGTAATGTATAGGTCTTGCTTTCACTGGCTGCAGTAATCCGCTGAAATGGTTCATCCCAAGCGTGCGTGCTAAGAGCAAACTTAGCGGCATGAACAGGTAATAATGTATCAGCATGCAATTCTTGAGTAGCTAAGGCTACTTCCTCCGGCATCATATGAATATAAGGCCAGCGGGGATTATATTGACCGTTCTCCATAATAGCCAAGTCAAAATGCTTAAAGCGCTCACCAATCATTTTAAAATGAGGTCCATAGCCGCCGTCGCCGCTGATAAATACGCGTCGTTGCGGTGTCAGCACGGCAAAGCCAGCCCACAACGTCTTATTCTGCACTAAAGTTCGACCGGAAAAATGGCGCGAAGGCAGCACGTGAATGGCAATGCCCGGCTCAACTTGCAGCTCGGTAAACCAATCTGCTTCGTAAATGTCGCTTGAAGAAAAGCCCCATTCTTCAAAATAGCCGCCTACACCAAGGGTGCAAACTATATTTTTTATTTTAGGCTTTAAGGTCATAATGGTTGGATAATCCAAGTGATCCCAATGATCGTGGGAAATAAGCAAATAATCTATATCCGGCATATCTTCTGCACCATAGGCGTTTGAACCTTCAAAAGCTTTATTGATAAACGAAGCCGGTGATGCGTAGGAGCTGAAAACAGGATCTACCAGAAACCGTTTTCCTCCTAGCTGCAGATAAACTGAAGAATGACCAAGCCAGATAACGGTATCTTCTTGTACGTTTAATTGCTTCAAATCTATTTTTTTTGCCGGAAGCGGACTCTGTGGCTGCAAACGTTTTTTTCCTTTTGCTTGGTACTCCCACAATGCGGAAAGAGAAGTGCTTCCTTCGCTGAACTTAGGGGTCGGAATTAGATTTTGAAATTCTCCGTTTGCGTAATTAGGGGAGTTTTCTATTTTTTGCAGGCGAGTACCAGAAGGAGACGAACCGAATGCGGGTTTCTGTGTATAGATTCCCGCCCCCAATACCATGCTGATCAGGCCGGCTACTGCTAATAAAGTTAACATTTTTTTCACTCTATGTCCTCTTTTTCTTATTTTTACGATTAAATCGCTTTATCCATCGCATAGGCTTTTTGCATAACCCGAATAGTATTTGTTGATTTATGGTGCACTCTTCCAGTAAACTGAGCAATCTCAGGTTAGTTGTTGCAGTTTTTAATTGAATGTTCATTTATTTATTAAGCGTGAGAAAGGGATGTTTTAGGCTTTAATGGCATCCCAGCAAATTTGAAGTATATCTTGTTTGTTTTGCTCTGTAAACTCAAATTCACCCTTAAAATATCGCTTAGCCAATTCTGACAAGGGTGTGTGCAGATACGTCGCCAACAGCATGACATCGCAATTTTTAAGAGCTTTCTCTTCCTGGCCTCGTGCTACCAAGTCAAAAAACGGTTGGAACAGTTCCATGAGATCCGTGAGGTTTAAATTTTTTACCAGCGGCGTATTGCTGAATTGTTCCAGGAATAAGAATTCATCTTTATTTTCCAGGATAAAGACAATATAATTTCTCTGAATTAATTCGAAACTATCCTTAATAGGCATAGCTGGATCTAAACCAGTAAACATTTTCAGACTCATTTTCTGCTTTACATGCAGATACAGCTTACTTAGCATATCCTCCTTGTTATCAAAATACACATAAATCGTCGCCGGTGATACATTGGCAAGTTTAGCAATTTTAGACATGGATATGTTGGAAAAACCGCTCTCATTTAGTAACTGAATGGTAGCTTGGAAAATAGCTTCGCTTTTATTTTCATCTCTAACTCTCATAGTTCTATAATAAACGTTCGTTCATTTAAAAGTCAATTCCTGTTTGGAGGAATCTTATAATTTATTGATGATGCTTGCTGAGTATGCTGCGCCAAAACCATTATCAATATTTACAACGCTTATGCCGCTGGCGCAGCTATTGAGCATAGATAGAAGCGCCGCCAGGCCGCCAAAGTTTGCACCATAGCCAACACTGGTCGGAACCGCAATGACAGGTTTATCTACCAGACCGCCTATTACGCTGGCTAGCGCTCCTTCCATGCCTGCTACCACAATAATCACTTTTGCGCCGCGAATCGTATCCATATGGTCAAAAAGCCGGTGAATACCAGCTACGCCTACATCCATAATCTTCTGCACTTTATTGCCTAAAATACTAGCTGTTTCAAAGGCTTCTTCTACTACCGCCGCATCGGAGGTCCCTGCAGCAACAATAGCAATATAGCTTTCCGTTTGACAGGCAGGATTTTTTTGTACCGTAATGGTTCGCCCCAAAGTATTATAGCGCGCTTCCGGGCAAACAGCTTGTACAGAAGCATACATTTCAGCATTGGCGCGAGTGCCTAAGATATTGCTTTCCTTCGCATACATAAATTGAAAGATCGCTTTTACTTGCTCTACGGTTTTTCCTTCGCAATAGACGACTTCGGGATAACCAACTCGCAGTTCACGATGGTTGTCGATTTTGGCGAATCCCAGTTCTTTATAAGGCAAATCTTCCATTGCTTTTAGCGCTGTATCTACTTCCAACTCTTGCTTCTTAACTTGCTCCAATAAGGCTCGAATTTCTGCTTTATTCATTGTCTATTATCCTCCAGGAATCACCTTGTTTACGATTGGATATGGCCCAGATACACTCGCAATACGTTAGGAATGTCCAAGTCATGGTGCCCGATTCCATAGCCAATTCGTTCAACCATCATGTCCATCTGCTCTGAGAATTCGCTGACATTTGCGCTTAAGATAGCAGCGCCCGTTGGCGTAGTTGTTTCAAAAGGAACAATGCCGGACTTTATCGGAACTTGCTTTAGAATCTCAACAGTGGCTGGCGCTGGCACTGGGATGATCCCATGGGCGCATTCCACAAAACCGCCTCCTACTTGAACCGTGGAGGCGATAATTTTATCTACTTGCAAATATTCTAAGCAGATGGCTGCTCCTACCATATCGATAATGGAATCAACAGCCCCTACTTCATGGAAGTGAACTTCATATAAAGATTTGCCATGTACAGCGGCTTCCGCCTCCGCTACAATGCGGAACATATGACGGCTATTTTCTTTGACCGGCAAACTCAAGTCGCTGCCCTGAATGAGGTCTTCAATGTCTTTTAGATTTCTATGCTCATGATGATGGTGGCTGTGGTGATGCCCATGCCCATGTCCGTGTAAATCCGGGTTATGTGCATTCTTTAATTCAACCTGCACTTGTGTCCCCAGGATTCCTTTTTTCAGCTTCTTTTCTATTCTTAGCTCATATTCGGATTGCAAGTTCAGTTTGGATAACTCCTTTAATAAATATTCCTTTTCAACGCCTAAATCAAGGAGCGCCCCTAAATTCATATCTCCGCTAATTCCGCAAAAACAATCATAATATAATACTTTCATGGCTATCCTCCCCTGTGGTCGTATCATACTGGCTTTTTACCGCTTCAATTCGTTTTCCGCTTCCAATACCGACTGTTCGTACCGGGAAATTTTGAGATCTAAGCGGTCTAACGTTTTCTGCATGTCGTTCATTCTTTCTTGCAGCAATCTGCGCTGTTCGATTAAAAGTTCTTTGCGCGCGTCACGGGTGTTCTCTCCTTGTTGGAATAAGCTTACATATTCGATTAATACTTCTATAGTAAGCCCGGCACCGCGCATGCATTTTACAAACTCAACCCAACGGCAGTCATCCTCACTGTAATCGCGATTCCCGCTTTTATTTCGCCCCACACGCGGAATCAAGCCAATACGTTCATAATAGCGGAGCGTATCATGAGGAATATTAAACTTTCCGCTAACTTCGGTAATTGTCATTATTCTTCACCTCTTTTTAAAACTTATTCGCTTACTTGCAGTCGGCTAAGCCAAGATGTAATTTTTTCATTTGCTTCGTTAACTTTACTTCCTTCTATCGCCAAACCGCTTCCAGCATGAGTAACAAAAGGAACAACAGTTTTTCCGGCCAGATCATTTTTCGCTAAAAATGAAGCGACCGGAGGCGCTATGGTGCCCCACCAGATTGGCGAACCTATAAAAACCACATCATACGAGGCTATATTTTCAACTTTTGTTTTAATCTCCGGTTTATAATCGGCTTCAATTTCCTGTTTTGCTTGCTGGACTACGTCAGCATATTCACGCGGATAGGGTTTTGCGGTTTCAATCTCCAGCAAATCGCCGCCGGTTTGCGCTTGGATTTTTTTAGCTGCCTCACGGGTATGCCCGCTGCGGGAATAATAAATAATAAGGGTTTTTCTGCCTTGAATTCCTTCATCGGTTGTTTTGCTGTTTGCTTGTTGAAAAGACTGCATAATGTCCATAGCTGACAATGTTTGCATACCTGTAATTGCCAGCAGCAAAAGCAAAATCACAACAGAAAAGACTGTTTTGTTTTTCTTCATCCTTCTCTTTCCTCATCCAAGAAAACTTACGCTTTATTTGTTGTCGGTGCGGGAAACGAAAGCGGAACTTCAAATACAGCTGCAACGTCCTTTAAACAATTCACAATTTCAATGTGCTGTGGACAGCTTTTTTCACACTTTTTACAACCAATACACTCGGAAGCTTTACCGTGGGTCTTAGCGTAATTGTCATAGTACACGCGCTGCGTTGAAAAGCCAGTGCGCAGGGATTGTTTTTCAGTGTTATACAGGGCAAAGTATTTGGGAATGGCAATATTTTGGGGACAGCCTTCTACGCAATATTGACAGGCTGTACAAGGGATGGCAATGGCTTCGTTAATAATTTCAACTGCTTTTTCTACAAGAGACGCTTCTTCTTGATTCAACGGTTGAAACTCTTGCATATAACCGGTATTGTCTAGGAGCTGTTTGTGGTTTGACATGCCGCTTAAAACCATCATTACGCCTTCTTGACTGGCAGCAAAACGAATAGCCCAGGAAGGAATCGACAGTTCCGGATGACAGCCTTTAAATAAACGTTCGGCTTTTTCAGGCACGTGGGCCAACGTGCCGCCTTTTACCGGTTCCATGACAATCACTGGCTTATTATGTTTTCTCGCTACTTCATAACATTTGCCGGACTGGATACTCTCGTTATCCCAGTCCAGATAGTTTATTTGAAGTTGGACAAAATCAACCTCTGGATGCGCCGTCAGGATTTCATCCAGCAGCTCTGCGCGGTCATGAAAGGAAAACCCCATTTTTTTAATTTGTCCAGCTTCTTTTTTTGCCTGAACAAAGGTAAAGCTGTCCAGTTTTTGGGCCGTTTCGTAGTTTGTAACTCCTAAATTGTGCAGCAAATAATAGTCGAAATACTCTACGCCGCATTTTTCCAACTGTTCATTAAAGATGCGTTCCTGATCTTCTTTGGTTTTTAAAAACATGGTCGGTAGCTTTGTGGCAATGGTAAAGCTTTCACGCGGATGCCTCTTTACGACCGCTTCTCGAAGAGCGCACTCGCTTTCGCCGGCATGATACATATACGCGGTGTCAAAATACGTGAATCCTCTTGCCAAAAAGGAATCCACCATCTGATTTAATTCCGCATGGTCAATGCTAGTCGGATTGTTAGCATCCTGAACAGGTAAACGCATAAAACCAAAGCCTAATTTTTTCATATTCATTGAAATCCCTCACCTTGTTATATTTTTCTGTATGCTATTTATACTGTACTATCTTGAGTGCACTCCAAGTCAATGCTTTTTTAAGCACTTATAGAAAATCGAGTCTATACGGCAGCTTTGCTAAAAGACATTTTCAATGTGCCTTGTTTTTAGCTGTTTTCCCAAAAAGTATTTTTAAAGAAACGGCGGCGCATAGGGCCAAGAAAACAGTGATAGCTCCCAGCCCGCTGATTATGGCAAGAGATGATGTAGTTACTGCAAAACCCCCGAGAGTAGCGCCTGCGGCAAACCCAAGCTGTACACAAGAGCTGTTTAAGCTAAGCATAATACTCGCAATCGTAGGTTCAAGCAACGATATGTTGACGCTTTGCGTTAAACCAAATGTCCAGGCCGCGGTAGCCCACAATAAAATCAGCAGAATGGAAAGCGACTCCCATCCTGCGCTTAATGATAAAGAAGCTAAAGCAATCCCTTGAACAGCTATGCTGCCGAACAAAGTTGGCGTAATACCGAGATGATCGACTAAACGCCCGCCTAGCTTAGATCCAATTAAACTGGCTATCCCGATGGCGGAAAGAACCATGCTCAATGCTTGCTCCTCGACAGTTACAACGCTTGCTAGAAACGGTGTAATATACGTATTGAAAACTGAATAGCTTGTAAACACCAGAAAGGTAATGCTCAAGGCCGCAACAAGCTGTGGGTTTTTTAAGAGCCCAAGCTGCTGCCCAAAAGGCATCGGCGCTTTTCCGGCGTCTGCCGTAAAGAATTTTTTAATGACTACGGCTCCTGTTACGCTTAAAAAGCCGAGCACCCAGAAAATTACTTGCCAGTCATAAATAGACGCAATTACCCTCCCAAGAGGAACCCCAAAAACCAATGAGGAGCTGAATCCTAAAGAAATACTCGACATGGCTGCGCCTTGTTTTCCGGGCAAAGCTAGATTTGCCGCCATCGCGAAGGACGTAGCGACAAAAACGCCGGTTCCAACACCTAATACGATACGCGCCAATAGCAGAGAGTTAAACCCTGAGAAAAATAGAGTTAAGGCAATACCGCCTAAAAGGATTACCAAAGACACTAATAGCTGTCTTCGTAAATCTAGTTTTAATCGCGTCATGGTTAACACCAGAAGCGGTGTTCCTAGGGCGCTAGCCAAGGCGAAGGCACTGATCAGCTGACCAGCAGTTGCTATCGACACACCAGCATAGGCTGCTATTTTATCTAAAATCCCTACAATAACAAATTGCGATGTGCCTACTAAAAAACTAAGAATCGTTAGTACGTAAATTTTCCAGAGGTTACTCATGTGGAGTCCTTTCCAATTTCTAGTTAAAAAACATAAAACAAGTTCTATTCCCCAGCGCTTATACTACCGCCTTCAATCATAACGGGGCACGATGATAACTGCGGAATTTTCTACAGGACAAGCATTTTCACAAGCGCCGCACCCGATACAGCGTTCATGATCAATATAAGGACGTTTGTATTCGTCAATAGAGATAGCATTAGCCGGACAGCGTTCTTTGCAAATCAAGCAATCCTTTCCCTGACTCCAGGCCAGACAGGTTGATTCATTCAATAAGGCGATGCCGATTGTTGCATCTAGAGGGGCAACTGGCTGAATAGCTCCCGTCGGACAAACGCTGTTGCACATCATGCACAGTTCGCAGGCGCCCTTTCTGGGGATAAGCTCCGGTGTTCCATAGGCGATGCCTCCTTCCATTATGGAGACGGCTTGTAAGCCTTTGGTGGGGCACACTTTTATACAGCGGCTGCAGCGGTTGCATGTCGCTAAAAAATCAGTCTCTATAATCGCTCCAGGAGGACGCAGTCGTCGAGCTTCACCACTTAAGGGTATGGGGCGTAGCGTCAAACCCACTATGCCACCCGCTAGCAGTGCGGTTCCCAGCTTAAAAAGCCGGCGTCGCGAAGGCAAGGAAGGTTGCTGGTTTGAAACGGACGAGACTGCTCTTTGCCAGGTAATCGCATTTTGAGGGCAGTTTTCAATGCAGCGTCCACAGTTTAAACAATCTTCGCTTTTTGCAGCATGCTTACTGTCCATCCCTTGGCTTGGACATTCCCGGGTGCATTTGCCGCAATGCAGACAGTTTTCATTTATCTGGGGACTTATTCGGCGGAAAGAAGCTAATTCAGCCAAAAGAAGACCTGTCGGACAAAACGTGGCACACCAAAAACGAGGAAAAAAACATAAACTAGATAGTATGATTCCGGTTAACAGCCAAGGCAACTGTCCTAAAGCCAGTCGTGTGATTTCATGGCTTAACAACGAGAATGGTGCAGTCAATAGGGTAAGCGCCGTCCCGGAGCACACGCTCAAAAGGAAAAGCCCCAGCAACCATAACCGTCTCCGCCGTATCCTGTTTACAGCACCGTTGCGGTTGCGCAGATGTAAAAACTTCTTGAAATAGTACGTTAGATTCAGCAAAGCTCCTAGAGGGCAAAACCAGCCGCAAAAAACTCTTCCAAAGTAGACGGTTATAAGCACGACTACTAGCGTCAGCCAGCTCCACATTGGCAACGTCAAAGTGGAGTGCATTTCCAGGAGTATCAGCCAAGGATCTAACCGTGAAAGCCATAAAACCAGTTTTGCTGGTTCTGGCCATGAATAGCTTGTAGCCAAAATCGAATAGGAAAAAAGCAGCAAGATGCTAGAAGGAATCAGCACGCGGCCTACTGCTAACGGCCCATTTTTTTGTTGTTTCATTCTATGCTTTCAACACCTCGATACGATTCCAGTCTAAATTGCCTACGCTAAGCTTAGAGGCTATGGCTAAATGCTTGATGTCTGCAGCGTTCATACCCAGCAAGCTGGCTCCGTAGGCATCAGCAGCCAGCATATCTGTACTAAAGACCACCTGCTTCCATTCTTGGATCGGTCCTGGCCCGGAAGGTCCATTGGCGGTAATACCTTTAAGGGCATCCATAATGGTCAGTGTAGGCTTTTTAAAAGCTGATAGTTCAGCGATGGTTTGATGTAAGTCGGTTTGATGAAAAATATTTCGATCCCAAACAATACCCATTAAATTTTTCAAACCGGCAGAGATGCCCGTAGGATCGCATTGCTTTAAAATCGGCATATTGATAAAGACATCCGCATCCAGCACATCTTTAGCATAATCCGCTGTTTTCAAAATAGTCCCGTTGAGATTGACGCTGCTATAAAACTCTCCTGTCTGTGAGTTGATAGTGTAGGCTTTGCCGCCTACTTGACGTACAGCTGCTTCCATGCCGCTCATGCGCAGACACAGTTCACCGGCATAAAAGGTATGGTCGATAACCCGCACTTCTTTCGCTCCGGCTTCCAGACATTGCTTTACTACAGCGCCCACCAACAGCGGGTTGGTAGTTACGCCTGCATCAGGTCCGCGGGTGCTACTGAAGTTTGGCTTAATTGTTACTAACGCTCCTGATTTTATATAGCTTCCGATCCCCCCCATGGCCGCAAAGCCTTTTTTGATTATACTTTCGACATCCTCCCCGCTTACAATTGCCATTTTTGCTTTGAGTTCACTTGGAACTTGCCCTTTTTCACTTTTGTTTTGCTCAGGCACAACTGGACGAGGCGAATCAAAAATACAACCTGGTAGCACGGTAATGGTAGCTCCGGTGGCCATTGCCAGCTTGATGAAATTCCGTCGATTCATAGTTTCCCTCCTCTTTTACTCTCGTTTTCTTTTAGTTTACCTTCTAGAGTTAACTCCAAGTCAAGCCAAATGAAATTTATAAATACGCTTGTGTAACATAGAAAAGGTTGCATTGAAGGATACTATCAACGCAACCTTTTTTGTATTTCCATCCATTATCAAGCATCTCTATTTTCCCTTTTGCATTTGCAAATCTAAAAATCGCCATCATGTCAAATTGCTTGATAGTTAGTCCATGTTCCACGCATATAACGGACAAGAAAAACCACTGCCTTAACCGCCCAATCAAAGAACATGGCAATCCAGGTACCAAACATCCCCATCCCAAGATAGATCGCAAAAATATAAGATAATAAAATTCTGCAAAGAATCATGGAAGCCGTGCCAATGAGCATAGAAAATCTTGCATCTCCTGCGGCTCGAAAAGTCACTGGCAGTGTGTATGCTAATGGCCATATCAAGATTTCCACAATTGCATGTGCCCAAACAATATCACTCGTTAACTCTGTGGCTTCTTGTGAAAGTCCATATATCCATAAAATTAACGGCAATAATGCTAACACGATAACACAAGTAACGATCTGCGCTGCATAAACAATCTTCAATACTTTTTTTGTATAATATCGTGCTTGCTCATAGTCTTTTGCACCGATACACCGAGCAATAATAACTGTAAGACCAAAACCAATCGCCATTCCCGGCAAAGCTTCAAACATGACAATGGTTCCGCCTACAGCATTTGCTGCAATAGCCGATGTGCCAAACATGGAAACGAGGCTCAGAACCACAATACGCCCCAAATAGAAAAGGCCATTCTCCAGGCCATATGGCACTCCAATCCCTAAAACCTGCCGGATAAGCTTTAAATTGAAATCTGGCCGCCAGCTTCGTTCAAGATACAGTAACAGCCTCTTATCCATCGCCAATTTCAAGATGATAAGAGCTGCCGCTATGCGAGTGACAACGGTTGGAATCGCTACCCCCTCCACGCCAAAATGAAAGCCGTAAATCAACACAGCATTGCCTATAGCATGGACAATATTCATCACTAGCATGATCACCATAGGCAAGCGGGCATTGCCCATGGTGCGAAAAATGGCAGCTCCAGCATTATATAACGCCAAGAAAGGGATGGATAATGCAGTAATCGTAAGATACCGGTCCGCATGTTCATAAACTTCTGGCGTGATCTGACCAAAAATGCCATGCAGTATTAACGGCTTTGCAAGGTAAACAAGTACCATAATCACCAACGAAGATAATTCCGCGAACCAGACAAGCTGATTCGCAGTATTTCTCGCATCTGTATGTTCTTGGCGACCTAGATATTGACCAGCTACAACAGCACCACCCGTAGATAATGCTGCAAATAAACTAATCAACAAGGCCATTACAAAATCCACTAAGGAAACACCTGATACTGCAGCTTCTCCAACATAAGCCGCCATAATGGAATCGGCTAAGCCAACCAGATATTCCAGAAATTGTTCAATAATAATAGGCAAAAACAGTTTGAGCAAATCTCGGTTATTAAAAAATATTCTCTTCTCCAAAAAGCACTTCACACTTTCCTTGGTTTTTGCTAACGAATCCTATTGCTCGAAGTGTATTTTCTATCACATTTCGCAATGTTTATTGTTCAATGCATATACCCCAATAACCCCACAAAGAACTAAAAAGAGAATACCTATACTTAAAATCGCTTTAAAGCCGATAAAATCAGCTGCCAATCCCCAGCCACCTGCTGTAAGCGCACCACCTATAGCAAAGGCCATAGATACATTGGAATAAATCTGAGGATAATCCTTGCTGCCAAAAACAGCTCGAACCAGCATCGGGGTTTGCACAGTAACTCCGGCATACGCCCAGCCAAACAAAAAACACCCTACTGTAACAACGGCAATCCCCATTTCCCCAAGCAATAAAAGTCCTAGTCCACTAACGCCAAACCCGGCGGTAATGAGTACACCCACAGTATTGTTTTTATCGTTAATCACCCCCAGGGCAATCTTGCCTATAGTAACTCCAAGCATGACCGCCGAAGCAGCAAAGGATGCCTGCTCCAAACTATAACTTAAACCATTAACATAATTGGGTATGAACAAATTCAAAGTTGATGTTGCAATCATAAAAAACGCAAACAATAACATACCATAAAACACAGGCATTTTGATTGCATCAGCATATGCCGTACCACCAGAAGACACCATTCCTCGCTCTTGTTTTTTCTCACCAAACGGTACCAAGCCCTTATCTTCAGGCTGGTTTCTTAATAGCAGGCCTAAAAAAGGGGACACAATGCACAGGATAATTACTCCAAATATTGCATATGTCATCCGCCAGCCATAAGCACTAATTAAGTAAGCGCAAACCGGATTAAACATAATACCGCCAATACCTGAGGCTGCACTGCATATCCCCATAAAAAAGCCTACACGAGTCTTAAACCAACTGTTAATCAAAGTTGGAAAGCTTAAGTACAGTAAAAAAGATAATGTTACGCCTAAAACACAGCCTGCCACATAAAACTGCCAAACAGCGGTAAAAAAGCTCATTGCCAGTAGGCACAACCCCATTACAGCCGAACTGATTGTCAACAGTATTCTGGCTCCATATTTTTTCATTTGCCTACCTGCTACAGACAACATCAGAGATGAAGCTAAATAATTAAAGGACATATACAACCCAAACTGCCCTACCGGTACCCCCAGTTCCGAACTGACCGGTCTATAAAATATGCCTGCACTGCTCATAACTAGGCCAACGTTAATGCCCATGATCAAGCAGCAACAAAAAACAATTATATACCCATAATGAACCTTCAAGGACTCATTTCTTGTCATTGTCGCCTCCTTGCTTTACTAAACCTGCGGTTTTAACGGTCATAGCAATAGCTAGTCAATAGAAATCAACTCATATTGTGCATTTCCCATTTTTAATTTCCGCATTGCCGCTAATTGATGCAATCCATGGCGTGATTCTATACGTTCAACAAGATCATGCTTTTCATTTTCAGGTTTAGCATATACCAAATCCACCGAGGCCTGATCAATCGCTAATATATCGGTAGAGGCTAAAATCCCAATATCCGGAATTTTAGGCTCTGCAGCCCGAATGCCAGCACAATCACAATCAACCGACATACGTCTTAAAACATTAATAAAAACAATATGCTTTCCAAAATAATCAATCGTTGCTTTTCCTGAATCAGCCATATTCTCCATAAATAAATCCTTTTTAGCCATTGAATCACGCCAATCCGTAGGTTCAGGCGCCGTTGATTTATTAAAGCCGTGGACCATTCTCTTCCCAACAATGCCATCAGCACAACCAATTGCTATATTTTTCAAAGAACCTCCAAATCCACCAGAAGCATGCCCTTTAAAATGAGTAAGAACAACCATAGAATCATAATTTACAATATGTCCACCCATAGAAACTTCCGGAAGGTGCAGCGCATTCTTTACAGGAAGCATAATTGCACCTTCTTCATCTAAAATGTCAACCGGACAAAAAGTCCAACCATTAACTTCTAACGTTTTACGATGCTTTTCTGTCGTATCTCTATCGCCAGTGTACATAGTATTCGTTTCTATGATCGTGCTGTCTGGAATGTAAGCTTGAAAATCTTTTACCATATCACGGGGCAAAATATTAGGTCCATGCTGCTCACCAGTATGCAGTTTAATAGCAATTTTCCCATAAATACTTTCGTTGATTTTATCATATAAGCGAATCAAGTTTTTGGAACCTATTTGCTTGGTAAAGTAGACTTTAGCGCTAGAACCCATTACTTTTGTTTTCGATACATCTGCACTTCCAACCACCGGAGCTTGCGCCAATGTCCTATTTATCGATCCAAGTCCAGATAAAGCAGCACCTACGCCAACAGCCGTTGCTCCAGCTAATTTTACAAAATCACGTCTTGATATTGCCATCAAAATCCCTCCATCTACTTTTACAGCACTTTGCATTAGTGAAACATCAATGAGTATTCTTCAAGTACTGGAGATCACCAAACCAATAGGATGCTGTGGTTCCGCCATCTATCAGATAATCTGCACCTGTAATAAAACGTCCACGTTTGCTCATCAAAAACTCAGCTAGCTCACCAACTTCATCAGGTGTACCTGCGCGGCCAGCAGGACAAAGGGCTAACATTTTTCGATATCCTTCGCCACGCGGACCATTCAATTCATCATTTGCCAGCGGCGTAATGATAACTCCCGGACTGATCGAATTAACCGTCGCGCCCCGTTTACCCCAGTTTGTTGCTTCATACATCACGCGCAATCCATTACAACGCTTGGAATACTGATAGGCTTTGAGCGTATCTGAAATCTCTTTAATAAAAGATAGCTTTAAAAGCTCGTCTGTCGGCGTGGTTGCCAACAATCTATTTTCTTCTTCAGAAAGAGCACCCAGACGATGGCCTGATTGAGAGGATATAATAATCCCCGAACCACCTTCTGCAATAACCTTGCCAAACTCTTCCAAGAGGACTGCCGTTCCATAAAGATCCACCTTTAAAATGACTTCTACTGGCGCTTGTGACGGCGATACACCGGCTGCATTAACGAGATTCGTAATTGCACCAAAGTGCTGTGCATGTTCAATAAGCTTTATTATTGACTCTCTTGATGAGATATCCACGCTTATTGTGCTAACTTCAAAACCAGCATCTACTAGGATTTTTCCTGCTGCCTCAGCATTTTTTTGGTGCAAGTCTGCTAAAACCACATGGTTTCCCGCACCGATCCTGCGAGCTATGGCCTGTCCAATAGAACCAGTGCCCACTAATACTACAACATCTTTTTTCTTTTCACTCATGATAATTCCCCCTCAATTCCTGTTTTATTATCTTTGGTTATAGTCACAACTGTTTAATAGGTAGATGCTTGTGCTTTTGTCATCATCCATCTACCATTCATTTTTTTCATGGAAATAACTAGTTGCAACGGCCAGGTATGGCGACTCCCTCCAAACACTGCGGCATTGACGCGAGACCGGCCTGTCAACATAGCAGTATCTCCATGGAAATCTATTGCAATCTGATCTGTTTCCTCTGAAAAGTAATTCAGTTGTCCTTCACGTACACAACGAAGATATTCTTCTTTAGGCTGTTGCAGCCCGGTCATATGAATCAATACATAATCATCCGATAATAAGTTGGATAAATGTTCAACATCCTTGGCTAATTCATATTGGTACATAGCATGATAAACACCTTCAATAGCTTTTCTGTCATCCTGCATAGACCCTGCCTCTTCTTCTACCGTCTTTTTCGATCCCTCTATTGTTTTTATCTGCTTCTGCGGATTATATAATTTAACGTCTTTCATATAAGCAACGCCACTGACAAATACAGCAATGAAAAGACTTAAAAGAACCATGGCTTTTTTGTTCATCTATTACCTCTTTACGGACAAGTACTATCTGTTAGCGCTGCCGAATCTGTCTGAGTCCTATAATTCGCAAGTCGTTCTTCCAGTCGCTCAATCGTAGCCTTTAATGCTTGTGACCCAAATACAATCCGAAGCGGCGCCGGCTCTTGTTTTACACTTTCAATAATGCGAGCAGCCATTTTTACCGGATCACCTGGAGCCAGACCTTTTGATGCGTCTAGGAGATTTAAAAACGCATGACAGGATTCATATTCCGGCATGAGATTTGCGACTTTAGCGCTTCCATAGCGAAATTCCGTACGAGCTCCCCCCGGTTCAATGATGGTCATGCCAATGCCAAATTGACTAATCTCTTGTGCAACCGATTCACAAAAACCTTCAATTCCAAATTTCGTCGCATGATACATTGAATTTGCTGCATAAGCGACTTGTCCCCCATAAGAGGAAATCTGAATAATACGCCCCTTCCGCTGTAAACGCATATAGGGAATAGCTGAACGAATAAACTGAATAGAACCAGTAAGATTTGTCGCTAAAATATGGTTTATTTCTGCATCGGACAGTTCCTCAGCACAACCAAATAGCCCATATCCTGCATTGCTCACCACGACATCAATTTCCCCATATTGTTCAAAAGCTTCGGAAACGACTCGATGTATTGCTGGAACATCTGTCATATCAAGCAGTTGACAGTCAAAACGTTCCGGATATTTTTCTATCAGATCCTTTACTTTTTTTCGTTTGCGAACCGTACCAATCACTCGATCGCCTTGCGCTAAAAGCTGCCTTGTCATTTCATTGCCAAATCCGCTGGACACGCCAGTAATTAACCAAGTACGCATTCACATATCCTCCAAATTTCGCTCACATAAATAGACTCTTTGTGCTACTTTCAGTCTAATCCTTTCCAGAAGTGGAAACAATTTTGATTTCGCGGACACTCGATAAGAGAAACTTATCAAAAAGTTAAAAAGAGGACATGCTGCAGCAAGCCCTCTTTTTACGTATAACTATATAAAGTTAAGCATCTTCGTTTGATAGCTCTGGTGGAAAATATTTTTTCAGAAGCAATGCAAACTTTTCCATATAAATTTTGACGGCGTCGGCACGCCAAAAAGCATAATACTGACAATACAACTGTTTACTCTCCCAAAGAATCGGAATATATCGCACAACTTTATCCTTAGTTACATCTGACTGATTAAATTCAATCGGCATAAACCCCTTGCCCGACACCACCATAAGGTGTGCTTCTTCCAGACTATCTGCAAAGAGGAAGTCACTCTTCACCCCAAGATATTCTCGATAAAATTGTTCTTCGTTTGATGTTTCTTCCCTAGAAGAAATGATAATACACGGCGTGTTTTTTAAATCCTCCATTGTAATCGACTTCAACTGCACTAACGGATTCTGCGCTGCTATTTCTGCATAAAAAAACCCTTTGGTCAGAAAATAATTTACATATTGATTAGAAGGCGTTCGACGCAAATCACTCATCACCAGATCTGCCTTCCCAGTACGCAAAGATTCATAAAGTTCTTCATGTGTACCACTAATTATATGCAATGCAACTTCTGGATATTCATTTCGAAACTCCACAATCGCTTGTTGCAGTTCTTTACCTCGATAATACTTCAAATAACCAATTGTTAGCTCATGCTCCACACCGTTTGCAAGTTGCAACGTCTCAGCACAAATTCGGTCGAAATCACTTGTAAGTATCAGACTTTTTCTATAAAAAAATTCTCCAGCTGGAGTCAGGGAAAATTTACGCTTTTCCCTTTTTAACAAAATTACCCCTAGTTCTCGTTCGAGAGATTGAATCTGCTGTGAAATAGCCGACTGAGAAATATAACATTCTTCAGCTGCCTCTGTGAAATTTTTACACCGAACAACCGCTTGAAAATATTTTATCTGTTTGAACAAGAAATTCCCTCCTTCCTCCTTATGCTTAGTATACAGCTTGGAGTTAGCTACAAGTCAACTGTTTAATTTCCATAAGCCAAGAAAACAGTACACCGTGACTTGAAATCACGGTGTACTGTTTTCTTATAAGCTTACTTTTACTACTAGTTGTGCAAAGTTCCTGGGATAACACTTCAAATCTCAAAACATCGGCCATAGTATCTAACCATTAAGTCTCTTTAACAACCATGCCATGTTCTGACCAAGAACTTGCATATTTTTCATACCCTCTTCATCATGCAACACATCGCCCGGCTCCAATCCATGAACCATATTCCAGTAGCTAGCTCCTACTAAAAAGCTTTCAGTAATGTGAAGAAAATGGTTCATTGTATCAAATGCATGCAAAGCTCCACTGCGGCGCACAGCAGTCACGGAACCAGCCACTTTATGATTTAACAAGGCTCCGCCATTGGCATGAGAAACTAATGCACCACGATCAAGGAGAGCTTTCATTTCTGGTGTCACATCAGCAGAATATACTGGTGAACCTAAAAGGACACCATCAGCCTTACGCATTTTATCAATAACGTCATTAAATACATCGTTCTGAATTACACACTTACCATTTTTCATTTCAAAACACTTCATGCAAGCCATGCACGCACGTACAGGCAAACCACCCAGTTGGATTAATTCCGTCTCGATTCCATTCTTCTCTAACTCTTTAAATACTTCCTTAATAATAATTGAAGTATTCCCTTCTTTACGTGGGCTGCCATTAATACCAACAACTTTCATACGTATTCCTTCTCCATTATACAATGCCTCAACTTCTATATTATCGCCTTAATTTTAATCCTGAATTTGAGCGATAGCAGAGGAGGGAATATCAAAAATATCAGCTGCAATTTTTGCAAGAAGCAAATGCTCTGGATGTTCCATGTATGCCTTCCAGTCTTTCTCATTTTCGAAGTCGGCAACAGAAGCCACCGCTATCATTTCTCCCAATAAGCCTAAATTTTTCCCCACACTCATTTGAATAATTTCAGATATCTTATCCGGCAGTAAACACATTGCATTGATAAAATCATTTACTTGCTCTTCTGTAGCGCCTTCTTTAATAGGACTAATAAACATATGTCTAATCATTTTGTTCTCCTTTAAAATAATATAACCTCAACTAGAAGTCCCCCGTTTTGACATGCGGCATATACGGTGCTTCAAGCCTCTTGATTTCATCCTCACCCAATTTAACATCAAGAGCTGCCACAGCCTCTTCAATATGCTTTACTTCCGTTGCTCCTACGATAGGTGCTGTAATATACGGTTTGCTTAACATCCATGCTAAGGACTCCTGCGCCATCGACCGACCATGTTCTTTAGCTACTTGCTCAAGATTATCAACTACTACTTTGTCTTCTTTTTCAGTAGTTCCCCATACCATGGGAGAAACTTCGTCAATCTTATTGCGTTCCGTGACGGTTCCCCATGAATGCGCACACCGACCGCCAGCTAATGGACTCCATGGAACTACTGCCATTTTACGGTCCTGACAAAGTGGCATAATTTCACGTTCTTCTTCACGATAAATTAAGTTGTACTGAGGTTGTAAAGATACAAATTTTGTCCAGCCATGTTTTTCAGCAATATTCTGCATGCGCTCATGTCAACGCCGGTTTATTTTTGACCACCAGCGCCGGGTGAAAAATGACCAGTTGCAGCCGATTAAGAACTGACCACTCCATCGGATTTCAAGAGTTCACCGCTTGGAGGGTGAGGAATCAAAGACAGACCGGCTTTGTTGCGATTCTTGAGACGATAGCTCTGGCCTCGTATGTTTATGACATGCGCGTGATGCAACAGGCGGTCAAGGATGGCTGTCGCCAGCGGAACATCGCCCATTAGCTCGCCCCATTCGCCGAAGCCTTTATTGCTGGTCAATATAATGCTTCCTTTTTCATAGCGCGAACAGACCAACTGAAAAAACAGATTCCCGGCATAGCGGTCAAGATGCGTGTAGCCAATTTCATCGATCAGTAACAGTCCCGGACGTTGATAAACTTTCCAGCGGCGTTCCAGCCGCCCTTCGCTATCCGCTCGGCGCAGATCAGCAATCAATCGGTCCATACTGACAAAATACACGGAAAGACCTTTGCGAATCGCTTCCGTGGCAAGACCGATCGCCAGATGGCTTTTGCCGACTCCCGGCGGTCCCAGTAAAATGACATTTTCCTGGCGATGCACAAAACTCAGTGTTTCCAGTTCGCGAATCAATCGTTCATCCAATCCAGGTTGAAAACTGAAATCAAACTCGCCAAGATTCTTCTTTTGCGGCAGACGCGATAGCTTTAAGCGCGTTTCCTCGCTGCGCACTTTCCGGACATCGTTTTCCGCATCCAGCAGTCGGTTTAAAAAACTCAGATAGGTTGGCTGCTCATGTGCTGCCAGTTCCAGATGCGCATCCAGCGCTTGCGCTGAATGCGCCAATCCAAGAGCGTCAAGGCTATCGCGAACGTGTTCTAATTCCACCATATCAAGTCGCCTCCGCAAACTGCGCGTACTCGGTTAGCGGTCGGATATACACTTGATCGAGCGGAATTTGCACGGCACAGGATGGTTCATGCGGGATACCTTGTTGTGCGGAAAGCCCATCGTATTGTCCTGTGGCGTAAACATGTTTACGCGATTTGTGGCAAACAGCATGCGTTTGGAGCAATTGTCCGGCTTCATCGAGAATGATAATCTGGCCGCGTTGCAGCGCGACTTGAACGCACTTGCCGCTATTCCTCCAATGGACGCCATACAGCGCGCCATTGTAACTGACGAAGCCTTCGCGTGAAACCTTGCGATTTTCCATGCGATAAGGGTTGCAGATGTTTTCCGGCGGCAAGGCGCTCAACTTTTCAGCCGACAAAAGATCTACGGGCCGTTCGCCGGTTGTGCCGTGAACCTTTTGATTCGCCTGATCGCACCAAGCTACCGCTTGCAGTTGCAGATCGCCAAAATCAATAAATGCTCTGCCCGGAAGGAAGTTATCCCGGACGTAGTGAACCAGCCGTTCGACCTTGCCTTTGGTTTGCGGCCGACGCGGCCGGCAAACTTTCGGAATAAATCGCATATCCGTTGCGAACCGTTCAAATGGTTCATGCCAAATCGGTTTGCCGTGATCGGTGGATATAATCACCGTTTTCATCCTGTCGGTCAGCACGACTTCCGGTACGCCGCCAAAATACTCAAAAGCATTGAGCATGCAACGCAACAAGCTGGCGCTGTCGCAGCGGCGCGAAAACTCAATATAACGCGTTCGACTGTGACCAAGAACCATGACGAAACAGGCGACTTTTCGCATTTGACCGTTGCGAGCCTTGTAGTTCATAAACCCCCAATCCATTTGCGCTTGGCGACCAGGCGGTGTTTCAAAACGCCGGACGGCTGGTTCCATTTTGACGGAAGGCGGGCGAAACGGCGCCAGGTAATCCTTAAGAATCGTGATGCCACCGTCAAAGCCTCGTTCAATAATCCGGTCAAAAATCACGCTAGCATTATAGACTCCAAGCTCAAGCAGTTCTTGGATATACGGTTTAAACGGATCGAGCTTTGAGCCGCGTATTTTGCCTTTTAGTCGATGCGGTTGCTCACCTTGTTCCAGATATTTTCGGACGGTTATTCTCGACATACCCGTTTCCCGGGCGATTTGTGAAACGTTTTTTCCTTGCATAACTTTCATTTCTTGCAGCATAATAGAAGTGCCACGCTCCTTCATTGGCGCTACCTCCTTTGATGTCTCGACAACTCAAAGGGTAGCCTATTGGGGGAGGGTGGTCAATTTCTACCCGACCGATAGTGATCAATTATCGACCGGCGCTACTGGTTAATTATAGCCCGGCGTCGACACTCAAGCTGCCATGCAAAAATAGTCGAAGCCCCAAGGTACCGTGCCTTTCCACTCTTTACAACATCATGGAGAGCTTCCATTATTTCTTCCATTGGCGTTTCAGCGTCTAAACGATGAATCTGGTACACATCTACATATTCCATTTGTAGGCGATGAAGTGTATGATCGATCTCAGCTAGAATGTGCTTACGAGATAAACCGCCTCCATTGGGCCGCCCCGGACGCATCGGAAAATTCACCTTTGATGCAACTACAATTTCATCGCGAGTGAGACCGTATTCTCGAACTAGCTTCCCTGTAATTTCTTCACTTGTACCCATTTGATAAACATTAGCTGTATCAAAGTAATTAATGCCAAGCTCAATGGCTTTCTCAAAGATTTCTTTTCCTTCATCAAATGTTTTAGCCCACGGAAACACGCCATTTTCTTTTCCAGGTTTACCAAAGCTCATCATGCCAAGACATATTCTCGACACGTCCATACCTGTATTACCAAATTTTACATATTGCATAAAAATCCTCCTCATCAAAAACCGCTGTATATTGCATCGCGCTTGCAAGGTAATTATAGATAATCTAAATATTTTTTTCCAATTGATATTTCGTTGTTTCAATCATGATTTTCTATTAAAAAGAACCGTTTGTTATCGCGTTTATTTACAAAATTATTACAGGGAAATACAATAAATATATTGAATTAATTTATAGCAGTATCGATTTATTTTTCAACAGACGAACGAGGTGACTGTTTTATGAATACCAAACAAATTGACTATATTCTTGAACTAGCTCAGATCAAAAATTTTAATCGAGCAGCAGAGAATCTCTTTATTTCACAACCAACGCTAACCTATCAGATAAAATCTGTTGAAGATGAAATTGGTTTTCCAATCTTTGATCGCTCAGGTAAAGGCGCAACCCTCACTCCTGCTGGCGTTCAATTCTGTACTACTCTGCGAAATATACGCGATGAGCTAAAACAAGCGATTGAACAAGGACAAAATTTCAGCAATCGCTATCAGGCTGATATTACGATTGGACTTCCTATGCGCTCGACTATCTATTTTTTGCCTGAAGCCATTGAAATTTTTGAAAAAAATAATGCAACTATATCCGTCACGCCACATTTTCTTCCCCTTGCAGAAACCTCTTCTTTTTTAAAAGGAGAAGAAGACATTCTCTTTGCAATGAAGAATGATGTAAAACACATTCCAGACATCAAGCTGCATTCCTTATTTGAAAGCCATATTTACTTGATTACAGAGCTAACCGACCCTCTAGCACAGAAAGAACTAATTAGAAATTCAGACCTTGCAGGCCGCACTCTCATGGTTGGCGGCGGTTCACCTCCAGAACTACGCAGTGTACAGCAACGCGTTATACAAGAATTAAACATTTCTTATTTTAATAGCTATAACCACGATACTACCCTCACCAACATAGCTTCCCACAAAGGAATCTGCCTAGCACCCGGATTTCTCAATGATCATAATAATGAGTTCGCTTGGACTCCCTTCGATTGTGAAGAAACGATCTCTTGCGTACTTTGTACTCATAAATCGGATAATCGCGCAAGCGTCCTCGAATTTGTTCATCTTTTACAAGGTATCTATAGCAATAGGAAGTCATTTTCATTGTAAATCATATAGAGGAAATTAGTATTATCAATATTGATACAATTGTTTATAGTTGACTCCAAATCAACTGAATTTTTATAATATCTCCTATAAAAGCAATACATCAGTTCGCTTGGCTGGCTTACATTTTATTCTCTATAATAGAATACGTTGGTTGCTTTGTGTACAACATAGACGTAGTTATGGCATAATAAAAGTAATTTTTTTTAAGGAGATACTTGGATGGATAAAAAAAAAGCAGCTTCCGGCGTTTCTGATGCGTGCTCCTTGTCGGATGCGGCTTTTCTTCCGCTACGTGAGGGAGAAACCTATGAGCCAATATTGAAACCCCGCCAAAAGCCAAAGGAAGCGACACGTTACGCGGTCCTGTTAGGCTTGCTTTTTGGCGCCGTCTTTACTGTGGCTTGCACCTATATGCCTCTAAAAGTGGGCCAAGGCATTTCGTCGGATACGCCGATAGCCGCCATGGCTATTGCGTTGGCAGCAGTATTGAAGAGAAATGATGCGTTGGGAGAAAACACCTTGATGGAATGCATCGGCTCTACCGGCTCCATGGTCAATTCCGGCTTAGTTTTTGTGCTGCCGGCTTTATTTATTCTGCAGCTGCAGGCCTCTTTTACGGAGATGGTTTGGACTACTTTGCTGGGCGGTTTTTTGGGTATTGCTTACGCCATTATTTTGCGCAATTATTTCGTGGTACATATGCATGGGCACTACCCCTTCCCCGGTTCTTTGGCGACGACGGAGGTGCTTTTATCCGGAGCCAAAGGGGGAGATAGCCTGCAAGTAATTTTGCTTAGCAGCTTAGTCGGCGGTGCGGCGGATTTTGCGACGAATGCCTTTGGTTGGTGGAATGCGGCGTTTACCTCCCGCTTTTGCACCTTTGGCAGTTATTTGGCGGAAAAATACAAGCTGTTTTTCGCCATTAACGTGGAGGCTGCGGTTTTGGCCATCGGCTATATGACGGGCTGGCGTTATGCGGTTATTATTGCCGGAGGCTCGTTATTCGGCTGGTGGGTTTTGCTTCCACTGTTGGCCTCTTTATCGGCTGAAAATCAAGCCTGGATTTTGGGGACGGCGATGGTAAAACCATTTCAGGAACTGCCGCCGGAGGCTATTTTTCGTCAAGCAGTTCGCTTTGTCGGTATTGGTACGTTAGCCATGGCCGGCATTCTTGGGGTTTTAAAGATGGCTCCGTTTATCGGCCTTACCTTTAAAGAAGCTATCGTGGGTGTGTGGAAAAACAAAAAAAATACATCCGCGGTCTTGCGGACGCAACAAGATGTGCCGATGTCTTGGGTTGTGGGGCTGATTGCAGCGATTGCTCTGGTTTTTACGCTGATCATACAGCAGTATTACGGAGCGACATGGCTGCAGGCGCTTCTTCTAACGCTGGTGCTGTTGGCAGGGTCTTTTCTTTTTTCCGTCGTAGGAACCACTTCCATTGCCTTTACTTCTTCTGAGCCTGTATCCGGCTTGACTTTGCTGACGTTGATTATTGGCGCGCAAGCGATGCTGAGCACAGGGCTCGTCGGCGAAGTCGGCATTTTGGCGGTATTGCTTATGGCAGCGGTTGTTTGCGGCTGCCTCTGGATGACTGGTTGCTTTGTGGGCGATTTAAAGGTGGCTTTTTGGCTTGGCATCACACCGAAGACGTTGCAGATTTGGAAAGTTATCAGCACTCTTGTATCCGCGCTTATTGCCGCCGGCGTTATGCTCCTTCTTGCCAAAAGTATGGGCTTCTGCGGCCCGGGATCCTTGGCGGCGCCTCAAGCTAATGCGGTGGCGGCGGTCATCGGGCCGCTCATGGCCGGCCAGGAAGCTCCTTGGATGTTATACCTTGCAGGCGCCGTATTGGCTGTTATGTTAGACTGTTTAAAGGTGCCGGCATTGGCGTTTGGCTTGGGCTTATATGTCCCGTTGGAACTCAATATGCCTTTATTGGCTGGCGGTAGTATTGCCTATCTCATGGCTCATAGCAGCCGCGATACGCTCCTTAACCAATGGCGTCAGCGGCGCGGCATTCTCATTAGCTCTGGTTTTATTGCCGGCGGCTCGATCATGGGGGTCTGCAGCGTCGGCTTGCGAGTGATGGGCTATGATTTCAGCCAGCTTTCCTGGGGAAGCACGGAAAACCCGGAATTATATTCCTTGGTGATGTATGTTTTCTTGTGCGGCTTTTTCATTTGGTATAGTCGACGGGGTAACCCGACAGCCTAAGACGCTTTAATGCCATTGCATGCGCACATAGAAGCGGTCGTTTTTCTCAAAAGGTTTTCCCTCACGCTGAAAGCCGAAAGAAGCGTAAAAAGCTTCTTTTTCTTGGCGCGAATCCAGTACGATAGGGCGTTCTTTTGCAAGCAACGATGCTTCCTTCAATACATGCCTTAGAAGTTTGCTTCCCCAGCCTTGTTGTTGCTGTGATGGCAAAGTGGCAAACTTACGTAATTGCAAATCCGCATCGCTGCTAAATAAAGACAGGCAGGAAACTAGCAATTTACTGTTTGACTCTGTAATTACAAAGAGACCAAAATGCAAGGCCGTTTCATCACCAGGAAGTTGCACGAAAGAAATATCCTTATCCGGCCACATGGCTTCTTGGCGCAACGGCCAGGTTTCTTCGGCTTGAATCAATTCAATACAATAGGATGGACTTTGCGTATCCGTTTTAGACATCTCCTTTCTAAAATAAAGTATTAAATAACAATTTAATAAATGTTTCCTGATGTGTACCACCATTAGACAATGTACATAGAATTTTCTAATGGTATTGTAAGGGCTTTGCTAAAAACGACGCTCACAGAGCATTTGTGGACGTCGTTTTTTCTTCTTTTCTTTCCCTTGCTTTCTTCTACTCTATTCAAAAATTCGAACCCCACAAACCCTCCTTTTTCTGGTGGAGACCGGATGCTACGCCATCCATGGCGGCGCATCCAGCGTTGTCGTCGCGACTCCGGTTCTCTTTGTTCGTTTATTATATCAATCTACTTGAATGGGAATTTTGCTGGTATAGCGATGCGACAGCTGATCATCCAGGTGAGCGTATTTGGCAGTTGTCGTGGGGCTGGCATGGCGCAAGGTTTCCTGGACAATGCGCAAATCTTTGGTTTCTTGGTAAAGCAAGGTGCCACAGGTATGACGCAATAAATGACAGCTTTTCCCCGGCTTTTTAAGATCGGCTTTTTGAAACCAATGATCAATAATATCGCGAATGCCGCAGCGTGAAAGCCGTCCGCCGTTATGATGACGGCTGACGGAAACGAAAAGCGGCGTGCCCTCCTCGTCTCCCTTCACAGGGCGGCGTTGTTTAGCATAGGAGTCCAACGCGGCAAGAACATCTTCGCGTAGATATACGTAGCCGTCTCTTTTTTTGCCATGTACTAGCATCATGCCATTGTTCCAATCGACATCTTCGACGTTGGCACGGTGAATTTCCACGGTACGTAAGCCTTGCAACGCCATCAGTACCAGGATGGCTTTAGCGCGCAGCGCCTCTTCCCCTTCTTTGGGGATGAGCGACAATAAATGCTGCATATCGGCGGCGGTAAGAAAGGACTGCGGCTGCAGTCTGGCGCGGCGATCTTCGCCAGCGTATACTTCGGCTGCCGGATTTTCTTTGAGAATGCCTCTGGAAACGGCGGCCGCGTAAAAACGACGCAGTGCTGTTAGCTTTAAGGCAATGGTGCTGACTTTATAGCGTTTTTTCTCCCAAAGATACTGGCGGTATACTTTCAATTGGTGCACGGTAGCCTGCTCTGGCTGTAGTCCTTCCTCTCGGCACCAAAGAAGAAACTGACGAATGTGGGAGAGATAGGTTGCCATTGTGTCGGCAGCGGCGCGGCCATGGGCTACGTCCAAACGGAGAAACTCGCCAAAACGTTGCAAAAATTCTTCTTTGCTCCAACTATTTGGACTCAGCAAAGAAGATGCGGCCGGAATAGTTACCTGCTGCCCATTCATATCTATCTCCTCCTCGGGATCTACATTATCGTTCCCTTAACTCCTTATAATTATACTTATAAGGAGTTAAGGAGTCAAGAAAAGGCGGTTTTGGGTAAAACCGCCTTTTCGAATATTGCAGATCTTCTCTTTTACTTTTTAATGAAATCGGCCCCCCGCTGGATGGCTGCTTCGTTAATTTTGAAGAGTTCCGGCTTATTGGCGAATTTCTTTTCAAACATTTTTTTGAACGCTCCCAGCATGGATTCAGTTTTCACCGGCTCCCCTGCTGCGATAATAGCTCCGAGCATGACCATGTTGCCTACTTTGGGATTGCCAAGTTCAGCAGCAATTTCATTGACAGGTACTTTAAAGACATTGATGTCTTTGCGAGTAGCGTCTTTTTCAATGAGAGAGCTGTTGATGATCAAGGTGCCTCCTTTTTGCAGGGATCCTTCAAAACGAGTCAGAGACGGCAGATTCATGGCGACAACCATGGACGGCTCACTGACCATCGGCGCGCCAATGGGATCTTCGGACACAATAACCGAACAATAAGCAGTGCCGCCGCGCATTTCCGGTCCATAAGAAGGAATCCAGGTTACTTCTTTGCCTTCGAGCATGCCAGCATACGTCAACAGCTGTCCCATGAGCATGATGCCCTGACCGCCGAATCCAGACATAATAATTTCATGTGTTTGCGACATTATTTGGCCACCTCCTCAGGCGTTTTGAAAACCCCAAGGGGATAGTAAGGCATCATATTGGCTTCCATCCATTTTACAGCGTCAATGGCGCTTAATCCCCAGTTAGTCGGGCAAGTGGAAAGAACTTCTACCATGGTGAATCCTTTGCCTTCCAATTGCATCTTGAAGGCTTTTTTAATAGCGGCTTTAGCCTTTGCCATATTGGCGGGATTATTGACAGCTACGCGTTCGATATAAACGGCTCCGTCCAAGGTAGCCAGCATTTCCGACACACGGATGGGGATGCCTGCCGTTTCCGCTTTGCGGCCGTAGGGTGAGGTTTGTGTGACTTGACCTACCAAACTAGTCGGCGCCATCTGACCGCCGGTCATGCCGTAAATAGCGTTGTTAACGAAAATAGTAGTAATTTTCTCGCCGCGCGCCGCAGCATGAACAATCTCTGCTGCGCCAATGGCTGCAAGATCGCCGTCACCCTGATAGGTGAACACCGGAGCTTCCGGATGAACGCGCTTGATGCCGGTAGCTACAGCCGGAGCACGGCCATGAGCGGCTTCAAACATATCAATGTTGAAATAATCATAAGCAAGTACCGAACAGCCGACAGGAGCGACGCCGATGGCGCTGTCCTGCACGCCCAATTCATCAATAACCTCTGCTACCAGGCGGTGGATAATGCCATGATGGCATCCGGGGCAATAGTGTGTAGGTACATCTACAAGTGAAGCAGGACGACCAAAAACTTTTTCAGCCATGAGATCATTTCCCTCCTTTGCCGCTCATAATAGCAACGATTTTTTCGTAAATTTCATTGGGGCTGGGCATTACGCCGCCCATGCGTCCATAGAAATGAACCGGCTTGTCTTTACCGACGGCCAGCCTTACGTCTTCGACCATTTGGCCGGCGCTGAGCTCTACCGTCAGGAAGGCGGAAGCCTTTTGCGCTAATGCTTCGAGCGGAGCTGTTGGGAAAGGCCACAAAGTGATCGGACGGAGCATGCCGACTTTCAGTCCTTCTTTATGCGCTTTTTCCATCGCTGTGCGGGCAATACGGGAGCTAATGCCATAGGCTACAATGACCAATTCGGCATCATCTGTATAAAGCTCTTCATAGCGAACTTCAGCAGCGGAAATTTTGGCGAATTTTTCCTGCAGATGCAGGTTATGCTGTTCCATCGCATCCGGCTGGAGATACAGCGAATTGATGATATTCGGTTTTTTACGGCCTTTCAAGCCAGCTGCAGCCCAAGGCTTAGCCGGAGGAGTGATGGTGCTGGCCTTGAATTCGGCAGGCTCCATCATTTGGCCTAAAGCACCGTCGCCCAAAAGCATGACCGGCGTACGATATTGATCTGCCAAATCAAATGAAAGAATCGTATAGTCTACCATTTCCTGTACAGAGTTCGGCGCCAAGACGATCAGACGATAGTCGCCGTGACCGCCGCCTTTAGTAGCCTGGAAGTAGTCGGACTGTGCCGGCTGGATGCTGCCCAGGCCCGGGCCTCCACGAGCAATGTTGACAATGACACAAGGCAGTTCGGCCCCTGCAATATAGGAAATTCCTTCTTGCTTTAAGCTAATGCCGGGGCTTGAAGAAGAAGTCATGGAACGAGCGCCTGCACCGGCTGCTCCATAAACCATATTGATAGCGGCAATTTCGCTTTCCGCCTGTAAAAACACCCCGTCAATTTTCGGCATGCGTTTGGCCATATATTCGGTAAGTTCGGTTTGAGGGGTAATGGGATAGCCAAAATAATGACGACACCCGGCAACAATGGCAGCTTCACCTATCGCCTCATTGCCTTTCATTAGAACTTTTTCAGCCACAGTACTTCCTCCCCTTTATTTATAGACTTCAATAGCTACATCTGGACAAGTTTTACCGCACAGAGCACAACCGATGCACTGCGATTCGTCCGTACAGAAAGCGGGACGATAGCCTTTACTGTTGAAATGATCTGCAAATGTCAGAATTTTTTTCGGGCAAGCAACGGTGCATAAGCCGCAACCTTTGCATCGCTCTTCGTTGATGACCGGTTTTGCCATGAAAATAACCCCTTTCCTCTCTTCGCCTGTAATGTTGTAAACCACTAACTCGGTATATTCACTTTATTCGGAACTAACATAAAAATTCCTGCTTTTATACATAAAAATACCCGCAAAAATTGCGGGTATTTTGTATACTGGTCACTAACATTTGATTAGTCGACAATAACTTCCAATTGATCGCCATTTTTGCACAAAGCGGCATTTCCTTCATCAGTATCGACATGCATTTCTAGCGCATAGTCTTTGTTAACGCGGATCAGCACATTTTCAAAAATCAGGCCGCGATTGCCGCCACAGCGGACTTTAACGAGATCTTTATCTTTGACGCCGAATTCGGCGGCTTCAGCAGGATTCATATGGATATGACGTCCAGCTACAATGACGCCTTCTGTCAACTCAACTTCGCCTTTCGGGCCTACCAGTTTGGCGCCCGGCGTACCAGCTAAATCGCCGGAATCACGTACAGGAATATTTTTCAGACCCAGTTTCATGGCGTCGCTCATGGAAACTTCTACTTGGCTCTTGCTGCGGATTGGTCCCAAAATACGTACATTTTTAAACGCTGATTTTTCGGTGACTACATCAATGGTCTCGTTAGAAGCAAACTGCCCAGGCTGTGCCAAATCTTTTTTATTGGTCAGTTCATAGCCAGCTCCATAGAGAATATCCAGATGCTCCCGGGTTACATGGACGTGGCGGGCAGAAATACCGGCGGTTACTGTTTTGTTAGACATAAATAACACACTCCCTGTTTTGTTTTAGCGGCATTTTTATTAAGGAATCGGCGCAGTAACAGCAATGATTCCTTAAATATAAAAATAAACCGAAACTGTCAATAAATCAGCTTCGGTTTATTATATCATGAAATGTTACTCAATGATTTCTGAAAAATAAACAACTGTTACCGTATCGTCTGGAGCAATGCTGCGCTCGTAGACCCCTTCTAAGAAACGGGTCAGTTCTTCAACGCTGGCAATATCCGGATTTTCTCCTTGCAGGTCTTCACGAGTTAATTGACCGATGGGTTTGACCAAAACACGGTCAATAACGGCTGCATATATTTTCTTACGCTGATGAAACCGTTTGCCCACCGTTACCCAGACAATATCGCCCTCTTGATATTTGCTGCGCTTATCACCAAAGCGGATGGTACAGGATTTGCGGCGGCAGACTAACTGTACATGGTAATTGGATGAATAAAAATTCAATGCTTTCATTGACAATTCCTCCTTTGTCAATCTGGATATTGCTGTAATTTAGCTTTTTTTCAACCAGTGCACGGTACGATCGACTGCTTTTTGTAAACTTGCTTCTTCTTCTACCAAGGCGATGCGTACATATCCTTCTCCTTGTGGTCCGAAAGCGCTTCCCGGCACTACGGCTACCCCTGCTTCACGTAACCAGGATAAGGTAAATTCCATAGAGGTTTCCTTTGTTGGCACCGGCGCCCAAACAAACATGGTGCCTTTAGGCTTGGGAATCTGCCAGCCGCAAGCGCCTAAGCCGTCAATCAAAAGATCTCGGCGACGTTGGTAGATGGCGGCCGTATCCTGTACAGCCTGCTGTGGTCCGCGCAGTGCGGCGATAGCGGCCTCCTGGACGGGAAGGAAAATACCATAATCAAAATTGGATTTAAGGCGTCCTAGATAGGATATGACCTCTGCGTTACCTAAAGCGAACCCTACCCGACAGCCCGCCATGTTGTACGTTTTGGAAAGAGAGTGAAATTCAATACCGACTTCCTTGGCTCCGGGTGTTGCCAGAAAGCTTGGCGGGCGATAGCCGTCAAAGACCAGCTCGCTATAGGCAAAATCATGGCAAACAACAATTTCATTTTGTTGGGCAAAAGCCACTACCTTGCAAAAAAATTCTTCGTTCGCCACAGCTGCTAAAGGATTATTGGGATAGTTTAGAATCATCAGCTTAGCACGCTTGCGAATGTCTGCCGGAATGGCTTCCAAGTCAGGTAAAAATTCGTTTTCTTTGCGCAAAGGCATATGATATAATTCGGCACCGGCTACCAAAGGTCCTGCGCTGAAAATCGGATATCCTGGATCGGGAACCAGCACTACATCGCCCGGGTTGAGCAGGCAAAGAGCGATGTGAGCCAGACCGTCCTGGGAACCCATCAGCGTATGTACTTCTGTTTCCGGGCAAAGAGTAACAGCAAATTTATCTTGATACCACTGCGCCATAGCTTCCAGTAGTTCGCTTTTACCGCGTGACAAGGCGTAGCGATACTGATGCCCCTCCCTAGCGGCGTTGCATAAAGCATCAACAATATGCGGCGCTGGAGCTAAGTCGGGACTGCCAATACTCAAGGTAATGATGTCGCGGCCTTTGGCTTCTTCCGCGCGGCGCAAAGCGTCAATTTCCGAAAAAACAGCGGATGAAAGTCCGTTTAACCGTTCAGAGCAAACTGGATGAAACAAGTAAATTCCTCCTCGGTTCCTTAGTTACGAGCAGTAAGACGCTGGCTGCGTACAGCCACTTCTTGGCGCAGTCGTTCAATGTCGATGGTTGTGAACTCGCCATTGTCCAGCAGTACTTTGCCATCGACCAAGACGGAGTGTACGTCGAGGGCATTGGCGGCATAAGCCAGAAGAGAAATACGATCATAACGAGGCTGCCAATGCAAGCCGTTCATATTCCAAAGAGTCAGGTCGGCTTTTTTTCCGGGAGCGATTTGACCAATTTGCTGTTCCAAGCCTAGGGCAAGGGCGCCCGCGCTAGTAGCCATCTGCAAGGCTTCACTTGCGGATACGGCCAATGGATCGCCGGTATTAGCCTTATGCAAGGTTGCCGCCAAACGGACTTCTTCCAACATATCCAAATTATTGTTACTAGCGGCTCCGTCGGTGCCAAGGGCCACGCATAAACCGGCTTTCAACATAGCCGGCACCGGTGCAATGCCGCTGGCCAGCTTCAGATTGCTGCCGGGATTATGAGCTACACGGACGTTGCGACGCACCATTAGTTCGATATCTTCCGGTGAGAGATGCACGCAATGAGCTGCCAAGGCACCGCATTCCAGCAGACCAAGGCGTTCCATCAAAGCCATGGGCGTAGCGCCATGATCTCTTTTGCAGTCTTCCACTTCGCCTATTGTTTCCGCCAGATGAATGTGAATATTGGCGTTTAGGCAATGGGCCATGGAGACAACACGCTCTAAATAGGCAGGCGGGCAGGTATAGGGCGCATGCGGTCCCAGCATGACGGTAATTCGGCCGTCAGCAGCGCCGTGAAATTCTCGGAAGAAGGAAGCGCTTTCAGTCAAGGCAGTTTCCGCATTCGGCGCTACACCGGCCATGCCGCGGGCCAAACTGGCGCGAATACCGCTTTCGGCGACAGCGCGAGCCGCATCAGGCATAAAAAAGTACATATCTGCAAAAGTGGTTGTGCCGGTGCGCAGCATTTCCGCAATCGCCAGCTGCGTCCCCCAGTAGACGTCATCCGCTTCTAAACGGGCTTCTGCGGGCCAAATTTTTTCTTGCAGCCAGTCCATAAGCTGCATATCATCCGCATAGCTGCGAAATAAGCTCATCGCCGCATGAGTATGTGTATTGATAAAGCCAGGCATAGCCAGAAGATCTTTTCCTTCAATAATGCGATCCGCTGACCACGCTTCAGGCACAATGCCTACATAAGCAAATTTACCTTCTGCAATGGCAATATCCCCGGTAGCTACTGCTCCGTCCGGGCCCCAATATTCGATATTGCGAATCAAGATGCGTTCAGTCATTCCCTGTATCCCCTCTCCGCTTGCGATAATGCGAAACGTAAAATTCATGCATAATGTTTACATCTTCGTCGCTTAAGGCCTTGGCTCCTCCTAAAAGATTGGCATAAAGATAAATTTGCGCCGCTTTTTCTACTAATTCTGCTGCTGTCATGGCTTCCGCCAAAGTAGTACCGCAGCATACTGCTCCATGATTGGCCAATAATACGGCCTGTTTGGAGCCAAGAGTGGCGGCAGCTTGCGCCGCCAGTTCTTGGGTTCCAGGCAGAGCATACGGCGCTAAAGGAATTTCGCCGCCCGCTAATTGAACTATGTCTTCAATCACCGGAGGAATGGGCTTATGGGCTACGGCGCAAGCACTAGCGTGAACACTGTGCGTGTGAACAATAGCCATAATAT
Source organism: uncultured Anaeromusa sp. (assembly GCF_963668665.1). Classification (NCBI taxonomy): domain Bacteria; kingdom Bacillati; phylum Bacillota; class Negativicutes; order Selenomonadales; family Sporomusaceae; genus Anaeromusa; species uncultured Anaeromusa sp. The sequence continues at coordinate 570,385 of NZ_OY764902.1, forward strand.
CCGGCCGTGCTTGATAGATCGCCAAATGAAGAGGCATTTCCGAAGAAGCGGTACGGCCAGATGCCTGAAAAATAACCTGGCCGTTTAGATCGACGATAACAACATCTTCGCTTTTTAAGGAGCCATACTCGCGGCCGGAAGGAGTAATCGCTACTTGATCTTCAGCTACGCGCAGGCTGAGGTTGCCCCAGGTCCCTGCAACTAAGCCTTTAGCCAAAAGACTTTGCCCGGCCAGCACAAGCTGTTGGCAAGAAACTTCAAGCATTGTAGCGCCCTCCTTGATTTAAGCCTGTTTCAAATAGGATTCCTGTTCCGCTGAAAGGGCGTCAATGCCAAAGCCCATGGCTTTCAGCTTATAGCTGGCAATTTCCTTGTTTAGATCATCGGAAACGGTGTGAACGGAGTTATCCATCTCTTGATGGTGGTTCAAAATATGCAGAACTGCCATGGCCTGCACCGCAAAAGACAAATCCATGATTTCTGCCGGATGGCCGTCACCGGAGGCCAGGTTTACCAGACGTCCTTCCGCCAACAGATAGATGCGGCGGCCGTCTGCCATTAAGTATTCTTCAATATTGTGGCGAGCGGTCCGCTTTTGCACGGCTAAAGCATCTAGATCGCCTTTGTTGATTTCCACATCGAAATGGCCGGCATTAGAAAGAATCGCGCCAGTTTTCATGACTTCGATATGCTCTTTGCGGATAACATCCTTGCAGCCGGTGACGGTTACAAAAATATCTCCTTGCTTGGCGGCTTCCTCCATAGGCATAACCTGGAAACCGTCAAATACGGCTTCAATGGCTTTAATGGGATCAATTTCGGTAACGATGACATTGGCGCCTAGGCCCTTGGCGCGCATGGAAACGCCTTTGCCGCACCAGCCGTAGCCGGCGACAACAACGGTCTTGCCAGTCACGGTGAGGTTGGTAGTACGCATGATGCCGTCCCAAGTCGATTGGCCGGTACCGTAACGATTATCAAAGAGGTATTTGCAATAAGCATCATTAGCTGCAACCATTGGGAATTTCAGTCTTCCCTCTTCCGCCAGGGCGCGCAGACGATGTACGCCGGTAGTGGTCTCTTCGGCACCGCCAAGGATATTAGCGGCCAAGTCGCTGCGTTCGCCGTGCAGCAAGGAAACCAGATCGCCGCCGTCGTCAACGATGATGTCCGGTTTGGTATCCAAAGCGCGATGCAGGAAGGTTTCGTATTCTTTATCGGTGCAGCCATGCCAAGCGAAAACAGAAACGCCTTGCTCGCTCAGCGCCGCCGCCACGTCATCTTGCGTAGAAAGCGGGTTGCTGCCGGTAATGGCTACTTCAGCGCCGGCATTTTTAAGAACCAAAGCCAAGTAAGCGGTTTTCGCTTCCAAATGCATGGTGATAACGATTCGCTTGCCTTTGAGCGGCTGTTCTTTACTCAAATCTTTATCCAAAAGGCTGAGTACAGGCATGAAGTTTTTTACCCAATTGATTTTGTCGTGGCCGCCGGGGGCCAGTTTGCTGTCGCGAATCATGGAAGTAGTCATAGTGTCATTCTCCTTTTTATTTGTACTTATTGTTGCGCAGGCTGCGCCGCTTGTTGGCGCATGGCGGCAATGGCTTGGTCATAAGGCGCCCGCAGAACGCCGTACTCGGTAATAATGGCAGATACATATTCGTGAGGCGTTACATCAAATGCCGGATTGAAGACCGCAATGCCTTGTGGAGCGGTGGCTTTACCCGCAAAATGCGTAACTTCGCTTTCGTGCCGTTCTTCAATGGGAATACCCTCTCCGGTAGCCAGGGAAACATCAAAAGTAGAAAACGGCGCGGCTACGTAAAAAGGCAAACCATGTTCTTTCGCCAAAACCGCTACGCTATAGGTGCCGATTTTATTGGCCACATCGCCATTAGCGGCAATGCGGTCAGCTCCGACAATAACCGCTTTGACACGGCCTAATTTCATAACATAGCCAGCCATATTATCCGTAATCAGCGTAACAGGAATAGAATCCTTGGAAAGCTCCCAAGCCGTTAAGCGGGCGCCTTGCAATAGCGGTCTGGTCTCGTCAGCGTAGACTCCGCTGATGCCTCCTTGTCGGTAGGCTTCACGAATAACGCCTAAGGCGGTTCCCTGTTCGACCGTGGCCAGCGAACCAGCGTTGCAGTGCGTCAGAACCGTTATGGGATTGGATGCATCAAATAAAGCAGCCCCAAACCGGGATATACGCTGGTTAATCAGCACATCTTCGAGGGCAATAGCATTTGCTTCTTCTTCCAAAGCCGCAACAATTACGGCAGGCGGCTGGTGCTCATGGGCTTGGGCTGCTTGCAGCATGCGCTTAATGGCCCAGGATAAATTAACAGCCGTAGGCCTTGTGGCGTTAAGATCTTTGGCAATGCGCTGTAATTGCGCAGAAAAGTCGTCGGCATGCTCAACGCTTTTAGCTCCCAGTACTAGACCGTAGGCGGCTGCAGCGCCAATCGCCGGGGCGCCTCGTACTTCCAATTTACAGATGGAGTCAGCTACAGCCTGGTAATCTTCACAGCAACGCTGGCATTCTTCTAGCGGCAGCGCTGTTTGATCCAAAAGCCAAAGGCAGCCGTCTTTCCATTCCATGGTTTTCATGAAAGCCGTTCCCCTTTTACTCAAATTTCGTCATGTCAAAGCCGCCGTACTCTTGCAGCGCGTGGCGGCAGGAGCAGTCCGCTTCCGCCTTAATGCGAGTCAGCGTTTTTTCTAAAAGCAAGCGCAGCTTGGCGCTATTTTGTTTCATGATCTCGACAACTTCGCCATGGGTGAGATTTTGCGACGAAATTCCTGCACCGTAATTCGTGACCATGGAAACAGTGGCATAGCACATTTCCGCTTCTCTTGCCAGCACGGCTTCCGGTATATTGGTCATGCCCACAACGTCGCCTCCGAAAGAGGCAAAAAGCCGAACTTCCGCCGGTGTTTCAAAGCGCGGCCCTTCTGCACAGACGTAACAGCCCTGGGAGTGAAGAGTTATACCGGTTTCCTGGGCGCTTTCGGCCAGAACGGCGCGCAACGAAGGACAATAAGGCTGGGTAACGTCTACGTGCACTACGCCGCGGCGACCGCCGTCAAAAAAAGTATTGACGCGATTTTTCGTAAAATCAAGAAATTGGTCTACTGCAACAAAATCGCCTGGCTTATACTCCATGCGCAGCGAGCCGACAGCTGTAGTGGCCAAAATAGCCACAACACCCAGCTTTTTTAAAGCGTAGATATTCGCCCGGTAGTTAATTAAATGCGGCGGTATGGAATGTCCAGCGCCATGACGTGACAAAAAGACAACTTCCTGACCTTCCAAACGTCCCACTTGATACGGAACCGAGCCAAAGGGCGTCGACATGGTATCTTCCCAAAGAGAACTCAGCATACGGGGATCGTATACTCCTGTGCCGCCGATGACGGCCAAACGATGCGGTATGGTCATGAATACGCCTCCTACTTACCGGTTTCCCGTCACCAGGAATACCAGGTCGTTTATTGTTTGCAATACATGATCGGGTTTCGATGCCGTAAGATTTTCCCAGGGCACTAGCGTCCAGGAAACGGCAGCTGTTTTCAAGCCAGCTGCATGACCGCTGGCGATATCGGCAGGGCTGTCTCCCACCATCAGACAAGCGGAAGCCGGCAGACCCAAATGGGACAAGCCTTTTTCCACCGGTTCCGGGTGAGGCTTGTGCTGCTGTGTTGATTCCATGCCCACTACATGCCGGATATAACCGTCTAAATGGAACAGACGCAGACCGCGCCAGGCTGTTTTTTCCGTTTTAGAAGTAACTACGCCCATGGCGACGCCCGCTTTATCAAGAGTCTGCAACGCTTGCTCAACTCCCTCAAAGGAGGCAGCCAGCCGGTCATGGTGCTCTAGATTAAAAGCGCGATAAATTTCAATCAAGTGATCTGCGTCTCCTGGTTCTCCCAGAACCTCCATGGCCGTACGTAAGGGTTCGCCAAAATACCGTGAAATGGCCTCTTCCGGCAGCGTTCGTCCGTAAGCGGTTTGAAAGGTATGCTGAAAAGACGCAATAATTAAGGGTGAAGTATTAATTAACGTTCCGTCCAGATCAAATAAAATGCCTGCAAATTTCACAAAGATCCTCCTGCTTGCAAAATGGTTATTTCGTACTTTGTACAATAATTCACTTCTCTTTATTCTTTATCCTGCCGGACTTTTTTGCTTACTGTTCCTTAGCCCAAGACTTTACCAGCGGCAAAAGGCTGTGATCCGTCATATCCAGACAAATGGGAGTAATGGAAACGCATCCTTTGGCAACGGCAGCGATGTCGCTATCCTCGTCATTGCTGACGTTTAACACTTCGCCTCCCATCCAATAGTAAATGCGTCCGCGGGGATCAAGACGACGTTCAAAGGTATTTGTATATTGGCGCACACCCAGTTTGGTAACAGCGACTCCTTTAAGCTCCGCTTCCGGCAGCGCCGGAATGTTGAGGTTCAGCAGCATTCCAGGCTGCAGTTGATGCGGTAGAATTATGGTTTCCAGAATGCGTCTCGTGATTTTGGCTGCGCTTTTGAAATCGCCATGGCTCCAAGCATTAAGAGAGACCGCCAAGGACGGAATACCATGCAGGGAACCTTCCATAGCAGCGCTGACCGTACCGGAATAAAGCACATCCGTGCCTAAGTTAGGGCCGTGATTGATACCGGAAATGACCAGGTCCGGTGTCTCGCTAAGGAGCGCTTCCAGTGCAATTTTCACACAATCTGTAGGCGTACCCCCGATTCGCCAGGCTTTAATGCCGTCTTCTTTTACAACATGGCGATCCACGCGAATGGGATGGGTCACAGTAATGGCCTGGCTGGTAGCGCTTCGCTCTCGGTCCGGGGCGGCAACAATTACATCCGCCCAAGGAGAAAGCTCTTGCCATAAAGCGCGAATGCCGGAGGCGTCAATTCCATCGTCGTTTGTCAGTAATATACGCATAGAGAGGCGCCTCCTATCAGTTTGCCCGTGCCTTAGTATAAGCTACAGCGGAATGAAGCGATTCCCAAACTTTTACCTGCGTCAGAAACACATCCCCCTGACGCAGCAGGGGCAATTGTTCTAGTTTTTCATAAACATAACGAGCCAAATTTTCCGCCGTAGGATTCAACTGGCTGAAAGCTTCCAATTCATTCAAATAATGATGATCCAGTTCATTAAGAACCCCTTTGGCAGCGTCCTTAAGATCATGAAAATCGACAAGCATGCCCAGTTCATTTAAGGTCTCACCGCAGACGCTAACCTCAACACGCCAGTTGTGGCCGTGCAGACGACGGCACTTTCCGGGGTACTCGCGAATACAATGCGCGGCTTCAAAATCGAGGCTTATCGTTAAGTCATACATACTATGTTCCTTTCTTTTCTAAGAGATTGTGTTGTTGAAATGGAGAAAAAGAGGTGAGTTAGACTCACCTCTTTTTGAATTATTTCGCTGCTTGTTTGCTGAATACCGGCTCGTTAGCGAATTCATCATTGGCTTTCATCAGCATGTCCTGATAGCTAAGTGCACGGGTATGCTGCGTATGACTCCAAACGCGCTCGTGCCGATGCAAAAAGCCCAGGAAGGTGATGGGAATCCAACTGTAGACAAAGACAGGATACATCAGCAGATACAGCCAGCACTTCCAATTTGCTCGAATCTTGGCCAAAATAATGACAGGGAAAATATATTGGCCAAAAGCGAGAATAGTCCAAACTTCAAGAGGTAAAACTCGCTCTAAAATATTCGTGTAAAAAGGATAAACCGCACCAGCATAACTGGCAATAACGAAGAATGTAGACATCAGCAAAAAGTGCGGCTGTACCAAGTGCAGCACTCCGTCCAACAGACGAATATCGCGGCGGCGGATGCCCTCCTTAATCATGGTGGGAATATAGCGTCCGGCAATGTCGAAATGTCCCTGTGCCCAGCGTTTACGCTGATTCCAAGCCTGCTTGAACGTTAGCGGTTTTTCATCGTAAACAATGGCATCATGGGCCCAGGTAGTACGAATGCCTTTCAATAAGACCTTCATGGTAAACTCCATGTCTTCCGTCAGACAGGTAGCGCCCCAGCCGAAACGGCGCAGGACACTAGTGGAAATGCACATGCCCGTGCCGCCTAGAACACTGGATAAACCAATATTATACTTGGCTAAATGCCAAATATGATCGATCAGCCAGAAGGCAATGGCAAAGGTTCCGGAAATCCAGGTATCTGTGGGGTTTTTGGCATCCATGTAACCCTGGATAACGGTCTCCCCTTTTTGCAAACGATTATTCATTTCCAAAAGAAAATTTGGATGCACCAGATTATCAGCATCAAAAACCACAACGGCATCATACTGGCGTTTCATCTTAAAAAGCCGCGCGAACATCCATTCCATGGCAAAGCCTTTGCCACGTATTTCCTTGTCAAAGCGTTCATGCACAATAGCGCCGTATTCGCGGGCTACTTTCGCGGTAGCGTCTGTGCAGTTATCTGCGATAATAAAGATGTCATAAAGCTCTTTAGGATAGCGCAAGACATGCAAATTTTCTACTAATTGCCCAATAACCGATTCCTCATTATGGGCGGAAACCACAATGGCAAAAGTATGTTTCGGTTGGAAATTTTTCTTTTCTTTTTTCTTCCAAAAACCAAAACAAGCGAGAACAAAATAGTACACGCTGAAAAAAGCAATCATTGCTTGAATGGGGATCATGATAATATCCATTATATAGTTCATGGGAGACGCTCCTTTTCGCACACCAAAATTCTAAGATGGTGTCCGTCTATTGCTTTGCTGCTGTTATCCGTTGGCGTCCAAAAAGTCCATAGGCAAAATTTAGCACGCCAAAAAATGCATAAGAGAAGAAAATGACAAAAACAATGGCCTCTAGGGAATGCCAGAGAATATAACCGGCCATGACAGCAGTCAATATAACGGGAATGGCGTGAATCTGCTCATTTCCCTTCCCCTTGAAATCAGGGTAATGAACCGAACTGACCATTAAATAGGCGAAAATAGCAATCAGAATGGGAAATGTCCAGCCGCTGGGCTTGTAGCCGAGAGCCACAAAAGTACCTACCAGGCAGCCGCCTGCCGGAATGGGCAGACCCATGAAATACCCTTTGACCGTAGTGGTGTTTACGTTGAAACGCGCCAGGCGTAAAGCGCCGCATAAAGCAAAGAAGATCGCAACAGAAAACCCAATCCAGCCAAACTCCTTTAGCGCAAACTGATAGGCCAGCAATGCCGGAGCAACGCCAAAAGAAACCAGATCGCAAAGCGAATCAAGTTCCTTGCCAAACTCGCTGCTGACTCCAAGCGCCCGTGCCACCCTGCCATCCAAACCGTCCGCAATCATAGCGGCGACGATAAAAAAACCAGCCGGTACGAAATCTCCCTGCATCGTAAAGCCGAGAGAAATCATGCCCAGAACTAGGTTGAGGGCTGTAACGGCATTGGGAATCCAATACTTCACTCGTGTAACCTCCCTATGATGGTCTTGCCGCCATAAACGCGATCTCCTTTTTTGACCAGCACTTCCACTGCAGCAGGCATGATGATTTCCGTACAGGAGCCAAATTTAATCATGCCGAAGCATTCGCCGGAATGCAGCTGGCTGCCGAGAGTAACCCAGGAGACGATGCGCCGTGCAATAAGACCGGCCACTTGTGTGACCAATACCTGCAAGCGTCCATTATCCAAACCGATGGCATGGCGTTCATTTTCACAGCCTGCCGAAGCTTTATAGGCTGGTTTGAAGCGACCGCATACATACTGCTGATACTTGATTTCCCCTCCAATGGGGCTGCGATTGACATGTACGTCAAAGACGGAAAGAAAAATTGTAACTTTTGTGCCTTTGGTATGAAGAAATTCCTCGTCAGTCACTTCGCAAACGCTCATAACTTTGCCGTCGGCCGGTGAAAGTACCAAATTATCCCCTGTTGGAATAATCCGATTGGGATTGCGAAAGAAAAAAGTCACAAACAAAGTCAGTACGCCTGGCAAAATGCTCCATACCGGCTCGGCAAAGAAGGCAACCATAACGGTAAGGAGAAATAAAAAGGCAATATAACGGTACCCCTCTTTTACAATGAGGCCTGTTGTCATTATACTTCGTTTCACCTCCTGCCCTCGTCGGGGCAAAAAGAAAAGGGCTTTCTTTAAGTGGCCCATATTCTCAAATAATTATAATATATACCTTCGAGGTTGTCTAACTGTTTTTCCTACTGCAAACATGCCAAATGAAACGAGGTAAAGCCAGCATTCGCAGGCAACGGCTTGGTTGGCATAAAAGACGGTACAGCCACTCCAGGCCTGCTTTTTGCATCCACTGCGGCGCCCTGGTTACCTGGCCCGCCATAACATCAAAGGTTCCCCCCACGCCCATCGCTACAGGTACGCGCAATTGCGCAGCATGACGGCGCAGCCATTTCTCCTGTCGGGGCACGCCCAGAGCCACAAAAAGAATAGTAGCGCCGGAGGCATTAATGTCTTCGATCAGCTTTGCTTCATCTTCTTCTTTAAAAAATCCGTCCCGGCAGCCGAGAATGCGCAGGTTCGGATGCGTTTTCCTGGCGCTGGCGGCAGCTGCTTCCGCTATTCCCGGAGCCGCGCCAAGAAAAAAGAAGCCATACTCCTGCTTTACGCCGTCACTTAAGAGCCTCTGCGCCAGATCAAAGCCGGCAACCCGTTCTTTTAAAGGCGTATTATAATGTCTAGCAGCCCAAACCACGCCCGCTCCGTCCGGCACGACTAACGCGGCGGAACAGAGAATTTCTTTTAATTCAAGATCGTCTTGCGCCTGCATGATCATTTCCGCATTGGCGGTAGCTACCAAATGAAAGGAATCTCTTTCTTCTGTAAACTTCTGCACCTTTTTCGCCGCTTGTTCCATGTCCAAACGATCAATAGGAATATCCAAAATAGCAATACAACTTCGTTCTTGCTTCATAGCGTCCTCGTAGTTTCAAAAATTCGTATTCATTTTACCATAAAGCCAGAACTACGTCCAACTACGAAAAAGGGGCCCTTACTCGGCTTCTGCATGAAAACCGTCAGCATCAACCCAGCCCAGCACATCAGGATAAGAAAGAGGCGGCGTTTCGCTCAGCACAAAGGCTGCAACAAGCATCTTCTTGGCTGCTGCCATTTTTTCGGCGGAAGCGGCATGCAGCGTGGCAAGCTTCTGCCCTTTTTGCACGAAATCTCCCTGCTCGCATGCCAGAACAAGGCCTGCAGCCAAATCCAACGTTTCTCCTTTATAACGGCGTCCCGCCCCTAAGGCTACAGAGGCTTCGCCGATGATGCGGGCTTGAATCTGCTGTACATAGCCGGAATAGGGGCTGAGCAGTTCTTCCTCTAAGGCCGCCCGCGGCAGCAGCGTTGGGGTGGCAACAATATCTGCGCCGCCTTGAGAAAGAATCCACTGGCGAAAGCATTCCAACGCCTTGCCCGAATCCAACAACGCTGCGAGCTGTAAATCTGCCTCGTCCTGCGTTTTCGCCATTCCTGCCAAGCAGAGCGCTTCCGCCGCCAGGCGCAAGCATACCTGGCGCAAGCGCAACGGCCCTCGGCCGCGTAAAATTTCAATGGCTTCCGCAACTTCTAAGGCATTGCCGACTGCTAAGCCCAGAGGCTGCTCCATGGAGGTAAGGACCGCTTTCACATTGCGTCCCGCGCCTAGGCCAATGGCTACCATGTAACGCGCCAATTCAACAGCGGCTTCTTTGGTTTGCATGAATGCTCCCTGGCCTACTTTGACATCCAGTAAGATATGCTCAGCGCCAGCGGCCAATTTTTTACTCATAATCGAAGCGGCAATGAGCGGCAGGCTGTCAACAGTAGCCGTAACATCCCGCAGGGCGTACATTTTTCCGTCTGCCGGCGCAATGGAGGCGCTTTGCGCGGTTAACGCCAGCCCTTGCTTTTGCAAAAGCGCCAGAAACTGCTCTTCTTGTAAAGTGGCGCTAAAGCCAGGAATGGATTCCAGTTTATCAATGGTGCCGCCGGTAAAGCCAAGTCCTCTGCCCGACATTTTCGCAACCCCAGCGCCGGCTGCTGCCAATAGGGGCGCGATCACCAGTGTGGTCGTATCGGCCACGCCTCCAGTACTGTGCTTATCTATCAGAGGTCTGCCTACACTGTGCAACTGCAGACAGGTCCCGGAGCGCATCATAGCTAAAGTAAGCGCTTTTGTTTCGTCAAAAGTCATCCCCTGCCAACAAACCGCCATTAACCAGGCTGACATTTGATAGTCCGGAATGTGGTCGTTTGTGTAGTTCTCCACAAGCCATTGCACTTCTTCCTCCGTGTGCGCCAGACCTGCTTTTTTGTCGGTGATCAGCTGTGTCATTGATTTCATGCAGGATGTCTCCCTTGCAGCAAGTTAAGAAAGCTAAGCCCCGCTTCTAAGGGCTCTAAACGGAAATTCTCCAGAATAGTAGCCGATACGTCCGCAAAGGTGTTGCGGGTTCCCAGGGAAGTTCCAATACGCTGCGGAGAATACGCCAGCAGCGGCACATATTCGCGCGTGTGATCGGTGCCGGGGTGCAACGGATCGCAGCCGTGGTCCGCCGTGAGCAGCAGCAAATCATCTCCGGCAAGCTGTGGCAAAAGTTCCGTCAGGCGGTGATCCACCGCTTCTAAAGCGGCCGCGTAGCCCTTAGCGTCATTGCGATGTCCATAGAGCATGTCAAAATCAACTAAGTTTAGAACCGTCACTCCGCTCCAGGCATGATCGCAAATCCAAGTTTGCAATTTTTTCAGGCCATCTTCGTTATTAAGCGTTCCTTCAGCATAATTGAAGGCTTGACCAGCGTAAATATCTCCGATCTTCCCCAACGCTACAGTCGTCAAACCAGCTGCCGTCAGACGGCTGAATAAATTAGGCTGCGGCATAGGCAGACTGTAATCATGCCTGTGAGGCGTACGAGAAAACTGTCCGGGAGTTCCAATAAAAGGTCTGGCAATAACCCGCCCTACGGCGTGCTTTCCTGTCAAAATCTCTTGACGCGCTATTTGGCACCATTCAAATAGTTGCTCCAGCGGCACTACTTCTTCGTGCGATGCAATCTGAAACACGCTGTCTGCGGAAGTGTAGACAATAGGAAAGCCTGTGCGCAGATGCTCTTCGCCCAATTCTTCAATGATTACCGTACCGGAAGCCGCTTTGTTTCCTAAAATGCCGCGGCCGATATGCTGACAGAAAGGCGCGGTAATTTCTTCTGGAAAGCCTTGCGGGTAAACGGGAAACGCTTCCATTACAGGAGTGCCTGCCAATTCCCAATGACCGCTCGTAGTGTCCTTGTTAACGGAGCGTTCGGCCATTTTTCCGTAGGACGCCAATGGATGATCGCAGGGAGGAATTCCCTGCAATTTATCAATCAGTCCCAGGCCAAGTCGTTGCAGTTGCGGCAAATGCAGTCCTTTTGCCGCTGCGGCGACATGTCCCAAGGTATGGGCTCCCGCATCGCCGTAACGAGGCGCATCAGGAAGCGCGCCAATACCGACACTATCGAGAACTACCAAAAATATACGTCGAAACATGCTTGTTCCTCCTTATGTCATAAAACAGGACAGAGCCTTGGCAAACTGACAAACAGTCTGCGTCGGCCCTGCCTAGCTGCGTTTTTAGCGCGACTCTTTTTCAAGCCCGCGGGTGGGCCTTGTCATAAACCTCTTTAAGACGATTTTTAGTGACATGTGTATAAATCTGCGTAGTAGAGATATCCGCATGCCCCAGCATTTCCTGAACCGAACGCAAATCTGCGCCGTTTTCCAGCAAATGAGTAGCAAAAGAGTGGCGCAGCGTATGAGGCGTGATTTTTTGGTCAATCTGAGCCTCTAAGGCGTATTTTTTAATGATTTTCCAAAAGCCCTGCCGCGTTAAGCGTCGGCCATGGTGGTTGACAAACATAGCTTCTTCTTGTTTGCTTCGTACCAACGCCGTACGACCTTTACGCAAATACTGAGTTACGCACTTGGAGGCGATAGAACCCAGCGGCACAACACGCTCTTTGGCGCCTCGGCCAAAGCATTTAATATAGCCAAGTTCCAAATTTACATCATTTACATTGATAGTTATCAATTCTGATACCCGAATGCCTGTGGCGTAAAGCAGTTCTAACATGGCTTTATCGCGCAAACCAGCGGGCAAATTGATATTAGGCTGTTTCAACAGCAATTCCACCTGTTGTACGCTGAGTACTTGAGGAAGCTTTTTTTCCAACTTAGGCGATTCAATTTTCGATGCCGGATCCGCATCTAGATGCTGTTCCTTCAGCAGATATTGGTAAAAGGATTTGAGTGCAGCTAAATTGCGAGAAATTGTGGAAACAGCCTTCCCCTGTTTTTTGAGTTCATCCAGGTAGGTGCGGATAATTTCGTTTGTGGAGCCAGTGGCGAAGGTAAGCCGGTTGTTTTCTAAATACTGTTGGAAGTACCGTAAATCCCTGCCGTAGGATTCCAGCGTATTTTGGGCCAACCCCCGTTCGCTCGCTAAATACGAAATGAAATGCTGCACATAATTCTCCATTGCCACCACCCTTTTCGCATTATTCTGCTGAGCCTCTTTGGATCAAAAACCTTAAAAGCTATAATATTATGTATATTCTCTGTTTGTAAGAAAAATCCTTTTACATAATTCTAAATTTATGATAAATGTACGCGACCATAAGAGCCGCCCCCTCCTTGGGCGAACGTTATTTCCCGTTGCAGCACCTGCCAAAGGTTTTTAGCTTTTCGTTCTCCCAGCACAGCAGTCAGCTCCCGTAGGCTGGACTCGTGGCATACCTTCATTTCGCTGCCAAACGCCCGAAGCAACTGTGTTTTGGTTTTTGGACCCAAGCCCGGCACAAAGGAAAGCGGGATCTGGTGATAATAAGGCGGACGATGTTCGGGATGCTGCGGCTTCGTCCAATCAGCAATCGCTTGGATACGTTCCCAGACGCCTCTGGTGCTGCGTTGGCAGCTGCAGGCGCATTGGCTCTGCCCTGCCTCCCAGAGGGCGCCGCATTGGGTGCAAACGGTGCGATAGTATTTACCCAGCTGAGGATCCAGACCGTAGTTGGCTAGGAGCTTATTTTCTCCCTGGCGGCGCAAAGCCTGGCGAAAACATGAAAAATCGATTTGTTTTAAAGAAAAAACATTATATTCCCTGGCAATTTTATCCAAGGAATGTGCGTCTGAATTACTCAAAAATGTGTAACCGCTCAATTCTTGCAGGCAATCCGCCAAAAAAGTATCGGCGCTTAAGCCCAGTTCAATGGCATCCAGCCAAGAAAGCTGTTTTTCCGGTAATAACTGAGCTAGACGATTCGTGCAGCAGCCGAAAAGGCTTTTGTGCGGCGTAAAAACATGGGCGGGAATGACAATAGGCTCTAGGGGATGAGTCAGCTCCAAAAGTTGCGTTAAAGAAAGATGCGCATTCTGGGAGCTAAGATGAAGATTGCGTATATGAGAAGTCAAGAGTTTACGCAATTGCCTAATTTCCGCGAGACTTGGCAGAAATAAAAGTGTATGCGCCAAAGAGCCGTCTGCTTCGGCTGTTTCAATTTCCGCTCCCGGCAGCAGCGTCAGCGCCTCTTCGTAGCGATAGCCGCCTCCTGGAAGCAACCGCAGACGTCCTTCGTCCAGCAACTGCTGCCAATCGGCATCCACCCAGGGACTGAGCACATCGACAATGCCGATTAGTTGTAGTCCTTTGCGCTGGGCAGCCTCTTCTAAAATATTTTCGCTGGTGAGGTTCTTGGATGTAGGAATTTTCACCCAGCGTCCTTGCGCCTTTCCCACATGAATATGCAAGTCCCCGTATATGGGATTCATAGACTCCCTCCGTTAGCCCCATAAAGAAGCAGCGATACGATGGTTTTTGCGTCTTCAATTTCACCGGAATGAATCATCTTCCTTATTTCTTCCGGCGTGAATACCTGCACCTGTAAGAACTCATCATCATCCGGCTGCAGCTGGCTTGGCTGTAATTGGCTGGCTTCATAGAGATGAATCACTTCATCCGTAAAACCAGGAGCCGTGCAAATCGTAGAAAGATGCTTGATGACTTCCGCTTTATAGCCAGCTTCCTCTTGAAGTTCACGCAATACGCATTCTTGAGGATCTTCCCCTGGTTCCAGCTTGCCTGCCGGGATTTCGAGCGTTTCCCGCCCTAAAGGATAACGGAACTGTCGAACCAGTACGATCCGTCCGTCCGGCAGTACCGGTACAACCGCAGCCGCCCCGGGATGCCGCACCAATTCGCGCGTAGCCTCCCTCCCATCCGGCAGACGCACATCATCTACCTGCACATGCAGCATGCGCCCGACAAAAACATTTTTAGAAGCAATTTGTTCTTCTCTTAAATTCATCGACAATAACCTCTTCTCTTGAATCATTACTGCTTAGCTCAGAGCCGTTTTGGCGTGAATTGTGAGTAAAGCAAAGACTCCTTAAAATTAAATTTCCATCCAAGGATAGCGTGTCTGCGGCTCCAAAACAAAAACGCGGTGCGGCAACGCAGCGGCTTTTTCCGCAAGCCACTGGGGTACAACGACCATGCGCAAAGGCAAAGATAATTCTTGAGCGGCTTGTTCGACAAGGGAGATCCCCTCTTCCACTTCCGCCCAGGTTGTTTCTGCGCCCAGATTGGTATTACATACTAAGCCGCTAAGCTGCAGCTTAGCAACGTTGGTAATTTCCTGGGAGCGCTGACAAATCTCCGCAACAGACTGTGTAAAAGGACGGCGCGTATTAATGATCATCCACGCCTCATAACCTTGCTGTTCCAGCATCTTCTGATATTGCCCTAACGCAATGGCTGCATCGCCTCCGCCTACGTCAACCACAACCTGATAGGACGAATCAGCGGCTACACGTTGAAATTGCGGCGGCAATATCGGCAAATCGCTGTGAGTAAAACGCGTTTCCGGCGCTACCAGCTCAATCTCTTTTTGCATCAGCCATTGTTGGCTTTCACGGGTGCGAAAATATGGCTTTACTACATCTAAATCGACTACAGCCGTTTTCAAACCTTGCTCGCGCAGCCAGGCGCTGTAGTTTAGAGCCAGTTCGGTTTTGCCGCTGCCGAACTCTCCAATAAAAATACGAATGCGTTGTTCTTCCTGCATCGTTTTTCCTCCTCTATCTTGCTCCTAAGAAACGTTTCCCTATCAAACTATAAAAGTTCTTCCTGTTGAAAGAAGCTCCTGCATAATGCAGGAGCTGAAAATGCTTATTTTTTATCCTGTTGCTGATATTGTTCCAATAAGCGGGCTGTAGCGGAAAGAAGCTCCGGCGTTACCGCATCTCCGTAGAACATGCGCGCCAATTCGTTTACACGTTCAAATTCTTCCAAACGGACTGGTCGTGTTTGCGTGCGCCCATCCACCATTTCTTTCACCAGGTGAATGTGACGGTCGGCAACAAGAGCCAACTGCGGCAGGTGAGTAATGCATAACACTTGTTTGTTCTGGGCGATGGCGGCAATTTTATCCGCCACTTGCTGAGCCGCCCGGCCGCCAAGGCCGCTGTCGATTTCGTCAAAAATCATAGTTGGCGTAACGCTGCAAGCGGCGCCGACTGATTTGATAGCAAGCGCCAAACGCGAAAGCTCGCCGCCGGAGGCGATTTTTTGCAAGGCCTTTGGCGTTTCTCCCGCATTGGCCGAAAACAACAATTCCACGCGATCACAACCGTCCGGTCCTAGTTCTGACGTTTCATCAATAGCAAATTGCAGCGTTGGCGTCATACCAAGATCCTGCAAGTGAGCCGCTAAATTTTCTTCCAACAAAGGAGCTGCCTGCCGCCGTTTTGCGTGCAGCAGACGCGCTTGCATCCAGGCTTCTTCCTGTGCCGCCTCACATTCGCGACTTAGCTCCGCTAAGCGGCCTTCCCCTGAAAGCAAGGAATCCAGTTCTTCTTGCGCCTGGGCTGCATAGTTTAAAACGTCTTCCAATTCCGGACCGTATTTGCGTTTGAACTTTTGCAGCAAAGAAAGGCGTTCCTGTATTTTGGCCAGCTTTTGCGGGTTGTATTCTATTTCTTCTAAGCGCTCACGCAATACAGCAGAAACATCTTCCAATTGGTATAAAAAATCATCTAGAACTTTGCATTGTTCTTGACAATCATCAAAACGATTGACTTGCTCCAATTCTTGGCGAGTTTTATACAGCAACGCCAAAGCCCCAGGCGTCTCTTCCTCGTTTCCATTCAACTGTAAAACCGCTCGTTCCAACGAAGCGGCCAACTTTTCCGCATTAGCAAGGCGCTTTTCTTGTTGCGCCAATTCTTGATCTTCACCTTTTTGCAAGGCAGCCTGACTGATTTCTTGAAGTTGCCAGCGCAAGAGATCTAAACGCTGTTCCCGTTCTTGCTCTTGGGCTGCCAATTTTCTTTTTTCTGCAGCCATAGCCGTCCAACGATCGTACAATTGCTTGTAAGAACCAAGAAACTGCATCATTTCCGGTGCAAACGAATCCAAAAGGGACCTTTGAAAGGCCGAGTCAAGAACCGTTTGATTTTCATGCTGTCCATGCATATCCGCCAGCAGCAGGCCCAGTTGGCGCAATACGGCTAAAGGAACTTGACAGCCATTGATTAAAGAGCGGCTTTTCCCGGAGGTGCTGTAGCGCCGCACAAGAATAAGCTCTTCTTCGTCATGAGGAATTTCTTGTTCCTTTAAGAGGGACTCCACTTCTTCCCCCCAGGGTTGAGAAAAAACAGCTTCCACGCGAAATGCGTCGGCCCCTTGGCGGACCCATTCCAAAGAGGCTCTGCCGCCTAAAACGGCGTTCAAGGCATCAATTAAGATGGATTTACCGGCGCCTGTCTCACCTGTGAGTACATTGAAGCCAGTCGTAAAAGAAAGGGAAGCTTGTTCAATAATAGCAAACTGAGTAACTCCTAAACGTTTTAACATCTTTAGACACCTCTAGAGAAGTCCTCGGAAACGATCCGCAACAGTCGGCGCCGCTTGCGCGGGTTTAACCACTACTAAAATGTTGTCATCGCCAGCTACGGTGCCGATAACTTCCGGCCATTTAGCATGGTCGATGGTGGCGGCTACCGCTTGCCCGCCTCCTGGCAAGGTTTTTAAAACGATAATATTCTCGCTGTAATCAATGGCTACTACGGAATCGCGAAACATCCGCTCCATGCGGGATTGAGAAAAAAGCAAGCTTTGTTCCATCGGGTAGGCATAGCGATAACGACCATCGCCAGTGGGGACTTTGATCAGACGCAGTTCCTTAATATCCCGGGATACCGTAGCCTGCGTTACTTCGATGCCATGGCTGCGCAGAGACTCCGCCAGCTCCTCTTGAGTTTCGATTACTTGTTGTTCAACGATTTCCTTGATTTTCGCATGACGTAATATTTTCACTGCCCTTGCACCTCTTTCTCCATCTTTAAGAAGCCCCAATAATCAAAAATAACGTTCTTTGCTTATAGTGTACCTTATAAATGAATATTTATCCAGAAAAAGAGCGCGGCAGTGATGGTTTATTCAATAGAAAAGGAACTCAGAGAACAGAAAAAAGCCAGATGGGTACGGCTTTTTTACAGGAGTAAAAGGAGTAGAGTGAGGGCACGTTGGAGGGCCCCAGGTATTGTATTTTAGAATTTCATTGAAGCAAGACGGCCTACAGAGCGGAAAAGCCGGCTATGAAGAGTATATTTAAAAACCGAAGGTTCCATTATGGACCTTCGGCGTACCCTCTATTTACTCACTTTACTCCCTCTACTCCTGTGCCGTTCTCATTCTAACAAGGCTTTTCTAACAAGAGCAGCTCTGGAGCGCCTTCTTGATGATTCACCATATGCCAATGACTAACGCTGGCTGTCGTACGCTCCAAGGAGGACGCCCAGGTAAGAAGAAGCTCCCGTTCCATTTTGCCAGCTTCATGGCCTGGATACATCATAACGCTGCACCAGCCGCCGGGGCGCAACAGCTGCAGCGCCTGTCCCAACGCCGGCAGCGTGGTAGCCGCTTGCGTCGTCATAGTATGGTCGCCTCCCGGCAAATAGCCAAGATTAAAAACGATACAGTCAGGCGGTTCCGGAATGACTTTCAGCAGCTCCGCATGGCTGTGGCGACAAAAAAATACTTTATCCTCAAAATGAGCTTCTGTCAAACGCGTCTTTGTTTTTTCCAGCGCCTGTGTTTGAATGTCCAAAGCCCAGATGCGGCAGTCCGGCTGCGTATGGGCGGCCAAGAACAACGTGTCATAGCCGTTGCCGGCAGTAGCGTCTACAGCCAAACGAACCGAAGTAAGTTTGGACAAAAACAGGGACTGCCAGATGGCAAGACCGTTAATCGCGATCTTCATAATTTCTCCAGAGTTTGCGGCGCAACGCCTCGTAATAGGAGGTTCCCGGCAAGCGAATAAATGGCGTTTTGGCTGAAGCGCGACGAATGCAGATGGCTTCTCCCGGTTGTACATGATACCCGTTTTGCCCGTCGGCGGTAACCAAAATATCCCCTTGCGGCGCAGGAACCCGGATGCACAGCTCTTCATGTCCGGGAATGACAAAGGGTCTTGCATGCAGCGTATTTGAGCAGATTGGCGTCAATAGCAGCACATCCAGTTCAGGATGTACAATAGGGCCTCCTGCAGAGAGCGAATATCCGGTGGAACCTGTTGGCGTAGCGACGATCACGCCGTCGGCGGAGAATTTGGTCACAGGTTCGCATTTCATAGCTATTTCTAAATCGATCAAACGGGAAAAGCCGCTTTTGGTTACTACTACTTCATTCATAGCGTAAGAAAGAAACTCCCTCTCTGTGCTCCGTTCCACCCAAGCTTCCACCATAATGCGTTGCTGCAGCGTATACTTGCCTGAAAAAAGGCAATCCATGCTTTGGGTCAGCTCCGCTACCTCTACATCCGCCAGAAAGCCAAGTTGTCCCAGGTTAATTCCCAAAATAGGTATGCCGCTGCAAGCCAGCCTTCTGGAAACGCTAAGCAAGGTGCCGTCGCCGCCCAGGGTAATCGCCACGTCAATCTGTTCTCGCAAAGTTTCATCAGGGCAAGCAGCCTGGTCTCCCAGCCATTCGGTCCCTAAAGACTCCGGCAGCAGGCCTTGGCCGCCTCGTTCTGTGATCAGCTGCAACAGTGTATTTAAAATATTTCTGGCTAACGGTTTATTTTTATTAGGGAATATACCGATTCGCAGCATGCCGCAGCCTCCTTAGCGAGTTTCTTTTAAATGCGTATGAGCCTCGTGCACAATGGCGTCCACATTTACGTCTTCCGCTGCCGTTTCTTCGGAAACTCCCAAGTGCAGCAAATATTCGATGTTTCCTTCCGGTCCTTTAATCGGTGAAAAGGTCAGGCCTAATGGGGTAAAGCCAAGTTGCCTCGCTGTTTGCAATACCTTTTGAATCACTTGCTTATGAATATCCGGATCACGGACAACGCCTTTTTTGCCAACATGCTCGCGGCCAGCTTCAAACTGAGGTTTAATTAAAGCGATTACTTCACCATGAGGCGAAGCTAAAAGCTGCCGTACCACAGGCAGTACTTTATCAAGGGAAATAAAAGCGACATCTATGGAAATAAAGTCAACCTTTTCTCCCAGCGAATCCGCTGTCAAATTCCGGACGTTGGTGCGTTCCATATTGACAACGCGCTCATCAGTACGCAGCGACCAAGCCAATTGTCCATAGCCGACATCTATGGCGTATACCTTGACTGCGCCGCGTTTTAAGGCGCAGTCGGTAAATCCGCCTGTAGAAGCTCCGACATCGGCCATGACTTTACCGCTGAGATCCAGTGAAAAATGCTGCAACGCTTTTTCCAGCTTAAGTCCGCCGCGGCTGACATAGCCGATGGAGTCTCCAAGAATGCGAATTGTGGCGTCTTCAGGTACCGTAGTACCTGGCTTTTCTATTTTTTGCTCATTTGCTAGTACCATGCCGGCCATAATCGCAGCTCGAGCGCGTTCTCTGCTGGGGAAATGCCCCTTTGTGACCAGCAGAACGTCCAGACGTTCTTTCTTCATGCAAGGCCTTCTTCCGTCAATTCTTTTCCCTGTTTAACAAACTTGCGCACTTTTGCAGCAATGCCTGCAGCGTCAAGACCCAGTTCCTGCAATAGCGTCTGACGTTTGCCATGGGGAATAAAGGCATCAGGAATGCCCAGGCGCAGCACAGGGAGATCGTAGAGTTCCTGCTGTTCCAAAAATTCTAAAACCGCGCTGCCAAAGCCGCCAGCTAAGGCATTTTCCTCTACCGTAACAATGCGGCCGCATTCTTGGGCCAAGCGGGTCAGCAATTTTTCGTCCAAAGGTTTTACAAAGCGAGCGTTAACTACACCGGCTCGAATGCCTTCGGCAGCTAATTTTTGCGCTGCCTCTACAGCTGGCGCTACCATCGTACCAGCCGCCCAAATGCTGACATCCTCGCCAAAAGCCAACTCTTCCGCTTTCCCCAGCGCCATTGGTTCCAATGGCCTGTTCAAGGAAGCGCCCAGACCGCAGCCGCGAGGGTAACGCAAAGCAACGGTGCGATTCCATTGAAAAGCGGCATAAAGCATCTGACGCAGTTCGCCTTCGTCTTTCGGCGCCATGACGCATATGTCCGGGATGTGCCGTAAAAAGGAATAGTCAAAGACGCCATGATGAGTCGGGCCATCCTCCCCCACCAAGCCTGCACGGTCTAAGGCCAGAACTACCGGCAATTTTTGCAGGCAGACGTCGTGAAGAATTTGATCATAAGCGCGCTGCGCAAAGGTGGAGTACAGCGCTACAACCGGTTTTTTTCCTTGCGTAGCCATGCCAGCCGCTAAGGTCAAGGCATGTTGTTCGGCAATTCCTACATCAAAGAAGCGCTCCGGATATTTTTGCGAGAAGCTTTTTAAGCCGGTTCCCCCGGGCATGGCCGCTGTAATGGCGACAATTGCTTTATCCTGCTGCCCCAACTCGACAAGAGTATTGCCAAACACTTCTGTATAGGAAGGCGCTCCGGCGCAATGGATCACTTCGCCGGAATCAATGCAAAAAGGGCCGACCCCGTGAAAACGGTCTGCATGATTTTCCGCCGGCGCATAGCCTTTTCCCTTTTGCGTTAGCGCATGAATGAGGACAGGCCCTCCTAAATCGCGGGCTTTTTCAAGCATTTCCATCAAAAGAGGCAGGTCATGACCGTCTATAGGACCTAAATAGGTAAACCCAAGTTCTTCAAAAAGCATCCCCGGAACCAGCATGTAACGGACGCTGTCCTTGAATCGTTCCGCGGTCTTCAGCATGCTCTCACCGATGGCAGGAATGCGTTTGAGCAAAAATTCGACATCCTGCTTGACCCGCGTATAAGTGGGAGCTACCCGCATTTTTGCCAAATAGGAGGACAAAGCGCCTACGTTTTTGGCAATGGACATTTCATTGTCGTTTAATACAACAATCATATTGGTCTTGAGATGTCCTGCATGGTTTAACGCCTCAAAGGACTCCCCGCCGGTCATAGAGCCGTCACCGATGACGGCTACAACTTGGTGGGTTTCTTTGTTCATGTCCCGAGCCAAAGCCATCCCCAAGGCAGCCGAAATAGACGTGCTGGAATGCCCGGTTCCAAACGCGTCGTGGGGACTTTCACAAGGCTTGGGAAAGCCGCTGAGCCCGCCTTTTTGGCGTAGCGTATGAAACTGCTCACGCCGCCCTGTTAAAAGTTTATGGACATATGCTTGATGTCCTACGTCCCAGACGATTTTGTCATGAGGCGTATCGAACACTTTATGCAAAGCCAAAGTCAATTCTACCACGCCCAGGTTAGGCGCCAAATGGCCGCCCGTATGAGAAACGGTTTCCACCAGAAGCTGGCGAATTTCTACGGCTAATTTTTCCAATTGCCGTAAGGAAAACCCTTTCATATCCCGGGGGGAGCGAATGGAATCAAGAAACGGATAATGCAAAAGAAAGTCCCTTCTTTCTACAGCAAGTGTAAAAACTACTCGCAACAAACCTGCATGCTATTTTTCCCTTGATACAAGATACGAAGCCAAACTTCGCAGCACATCGGCTTCAGCGCCAAAGATTTCTATTGCCGTTAACGCGCGCTGTACGCTTTCTTCCGCCATGCGGCGGGCGCCGTCCAGCGAATATAAAGACACATAGGTTTCTTTTTCATTGCGTTCATCGCTTCCTACAGGTTTGCCGATTGTAGCTTCGTCGCCGGTGACATCCAAAATATCATCGGTAATTTGAAAGGCCAAGCCAAATTCCTCAGCATAAACAGTCAAAGCGGCCAATTGCTCCTGTGTAGCGCCTGCTAACAAACCGCCGCCGCGCAGGGCGGCCCGGAACAACGCTCCGGTTTTCGCGCGATGCATAAAACGCAGTTCTTCCTGGTTTAAAGGTTGAGCTTGGCCGCTAGCAGCCAGATCAACCGCTTGCCCGCCGACCATGCCGGCCGGACCAGCTGCAGCAGCAATTTCTCTTACCACTTGGGTCAGGCAGGCAGCATCCACCTCTTCTTGGAGCAGCATTTGTTCAAAGGCGGCCGTCAAAAGACCGTCGCCCGCTAAAATTGCCATCCCCTCGCCAAACACCTTATGATTGGTAAGCTTGCCCCGACGATAGTCGTCATTATCCATGGCCGGTAAATCGTCATGAATCAGAGAATATGTATGTATCATTTCCAAAGCGCAGGCTACGCGCAAATACCGCCGGCCCTCGCCGCCCACTGCATCTGCCGCCGCCATCAGTAAAACCGGGCGCAGGCGCTTGCCTCCGGCAAAAAGACTGTAGCGCATGGATTCAAAAAGAAACTTTAGAAGCCCCTCTTGCGCAGGAATCCAATGACTTAATGCTTCTTCGATTAACGTGATGCGTTCGTTGCAATAGGTTTTCCACATTACTCAACATCCTCCTGTGGCGTTGTCCAGGGACTTGCCTTGATAACGCCGTCTTCCTGCGTAACTACGGAATCATTCAATACTGCTTCCGCCTGTTGCAAATGTTTATGGCAAACAGCCGCCAGCTCCATACCGTCCTGATAGCTTTTCAGCGCTTCTTCTAAAGACAGCTCGCCTCGTTCCAGCTTTTCCACCAAGTCTTCCAATTTCTCAATGGCAGTTTCGAATTTTAAAGGTTCTTGAACTTCTTTTTTAGCTCTGGCCATCAACTGTCACCTCTTTTTATTTCCATGACACGCAGACGCAAAGCGCCGTCTTGCACACGAGCGTTAAGCTGAGAGTCAACGAACACTTGCTCAACGGACCGGATAGGCTCGCCCGTTTCTTCAAGGCTTAAAAAAGCGTAACCGCGTTGCAGCATGCCCAAGGGGTTTAAAAGCGCCAGCTTTTGAGAAACCAGCAGCCATTGCCGCCTTTTTTCCTCACATTGCCTTGCTGCAGCCCGTACGAGACGTTCTTGCAAGCCATCTAAGCTTTGTCGTTGCGGCGCCAACAGCCGTTCCGGCTTGGTAAATACGGAGGCTTTCCAAAGTTGGCGCAAGTGCTGCTTGCGGCGCAATAAATCGTTAGCAAGAGTTTGGCGCAAGCGAATTTGTCCTTGCTGCAAACGCCGCTCCAATTCCACACGATCCGGAACGGCAAATTCTGCCGCTTGCGAAGGCGTTGCCGCCCGCATATCCGCTGCAAAATCAGCCAGTGTAAAATCGGTCTCATGACCCACTGCGGAAATGACCGGAATAGGTGACGAGGCAATAGCTCTTACGACGATCTCTTCGTTGAAAGCCCAGAGTTCTTCAATGGAACCGCCTCCTCGACCGACGATAAGCACGTCAATCAACGGATGCGACGCCAACAGGCGAATGGCTGCCGTAATTTCTCCAGCAGCAGCCGGTCCTTGCACTGCAACAGGAGATAAAATAAGGGGAATGCCGGCAAAGCGACGTTTAGCCACGGTGCGAATGTCGCGTACAGCGGCTCCTGTTGGGGAAGTAATGATGCCTACTGCTCGCGGCAATAGCGGCAACGGACGTTTTTTTTCTTTTTGAAACAAGCCCTCGCGTTCCAGCTTGTCCTTCAATTGCGCATAAGCAAGACTCAGCTCGCCAATGCCGTCCGGTGTCATACGATCACCATACAGCTGATATTGTCCGTCTCTTTCAAAAACGCTTAGGCGACCGCTGACAATAACCTGCATACCGTTTTGCGGCTCAAATTTCAAATATTGTGCGCGACTGCGAAAAAGAACCGCACGCAATACCGCGCCTGCATCTTTTAAGGTAAAGTAGCAGTGGCCGGAGGAATGACGCTTAAAATTGGAAACCTCTCCCCGCACGTACACGGAAGAGAGGAGAGCGTCCTTGTCCATCCAACGCTTAACATAGGCAGTCACGTCGCTGACTGTCAAAATTCCCATGGTTCTCTCCTTTGCGTAAAGCCGGCAGAACCTGGCTATTGCTCCTGCTCTTGCAATGCTAACGCGGCCTGATAGGCGGCTCCAAGAGCATGATCGCCGCTCCAGCATGGTTCCGGCAGATAGATATGACAACCCAGTTTTGCTTGCAACCGGCCCAAGCTATGTTCGCGAATACGCGTATTTGCCAACACGCCGCCTACGCCTAAAATAACACGCACGCCGGTTTGCCGCACAGCACGCCGCAGGAGACGAAACAGAGTCTCTCCCAATAGGTTTTCAGCCGCCGCAGCAAGCAAGGGCGGAGATAATTCTTTTTGCAGCAGCTTTTTTAAATGCGTTTCCGGTCCCGAAAGGCTAAGCTGCAGTCCTTGAACCGCTACCGGAACTTCTGGAGCTTCCTGATGAAATCCTGAAGCTAGTTTTTCCAAATGAGGGCCTGCCGGAAACGGCAGGCCCAAAGCTACTCCAAGACGATCCAGCAGTTGTCCTGCATGCAAATCGGCGCTACCGCCCAATTGCTTAATTTTCAGTTGAGCGCCGCAGCGTTTTACTTGCAAAAGGTCTGTCGTTCCTCCAGATACGTGAACCGCCAAAAAATCCTGCACCTCTTGCGGCATCTTCGCGGACCAAATGCCGGCCCAAAGATGATTAGCCTGATGACTAAGTGCAAAAAGAGGAATCTTTTGGCTCAGAGACACGGCCTTGGCACTGCCATAACCGCACAAAAAAGCCGGCATATAGGAGCCTTCTATATCGCGCGGACAAAACGTCGCGCCTACGGCGCAGCAAATTGCCTCAGGAAAGCGGCGCCAAATAGAATCCAACTGCTCCGGCAACGCTCGGACATGCTGAAATACCATCTCCGATTGAGCCAAGCCGCGTTTGCCTTGCGGCACCTGCAGCAGCCGTCTGGCTGCCGCCAGCAAACTGCCGTTCAAACCCAGCAAAACGGCCGAAGTAGTATAGCAGCTGGTATCTATGCCAAGGACAGCCTTCATGACGATTCTTTGGTTTTGGCCAGAGAACCGAGCACGCCATTGATAAATCGTGCAGAATCCTTATCTCCATATTTTTTGGCAATTTCTACAGCTTCATTAATGACGATGCCAGGCGTCATTTCCTCTTCGCCAAACAAAAGTTCATATATGGCAATACGGGATATGTTGCGATCCACTGCCGCCAT
The DNA here is from genome assembly GCF_963668665.1 of uncultured Anaeromusa sp. NCBI lineage: Bacteria > Bacillati > Bacillota > Negativicutes > Selenomonadales > Sporomusaceae > Anaeromusa > uncultured Anaeromusa sp. Next base: position 595,869 of record NZ_OY764902.1, read on the forward strand.
ACGTTCCAGTTTCCATTGCGAAGAAGTGCTGCTCAAATGCTGATCAATTTGCTCGCTATGAGCGCAAATGCCTTCTACTAGCCGTTTGGCATAATCGACAGCACCAGGGGTAACTTCTTGCTCAAACGCCGCTGCTTCCAGCGCCGCCAGCGGCTCTAATTCTGTTTGGAAATCCAGTTGATACAAGGCTTGCATAGCCAATTCTCGCGCTAAACGTCGACTCATATATTACTCCTTTGGGATGTTTCCTATCTTCGATAACCTGGCGGTAAAATGCGATCCAGCAATTCCAGCAGATCTTCTTTGTCATCCAGGCGTTTGCCTACAAAAAAACCGATACCGATGCACAGAAAAAGAAACAACGTCCGGAAAAAGCCCAGAGCCAAAACCAGTACGCCGAAAAGAAGACCGATCGTACAGCAAATTATTTTGCCGCTATGGCGTTGCCAGAAGGCCAGCAGCCATTCCCGATCAAATTCCATGTTCATGTTTCCTTCTCCTCCAACCCTATTCCACACGCGCCCGCACTTTGCCTTCGGCAGCAATTTCTTCTACGAGTACCTGGATATCATGAACCTCTGCTAACAAAGTTTCCTGCAAGGTAGCTCGTACGCGCTGCTGCAGCTCGGCCGTGAGTTCAGGAACAATCAGGTCTGGCAGCACAACAATACGCAAGTAAATATTCATGCCCTGCCGACCATTTTCCAGACGAATTTTTGTTTGTTTGACGCCTTTTATCTGGCGGGCCGCACGCTCCACCAAGCTGCGCACGGCGGAAATGGCAACACGCACTTGACCGTTTTCCGTTTGACAAAGCATGGTATCGCGCGGCTCACCGCTAGTCATGCCTGTGAAAAGCAACCGCACAGACGCCAAGAAAAACACCGCAGCGACAGCAGCCGCTTCCCAGTGTCCATAGAGAAGCGCCAAGGCATCATCCAGCCATTCCAGCGGCACAATGGTAAAAGCTGCTAAAACGGTAGACAGCATCAGCAAAGCAAAGGTTACTATACAGAGCAAAAGCAAAATGCGATCAAGAATTCCCATGGCGTTCCCTCCCCTTTATCGCACTCGACTGTCTTCGTCCCGTCCTTCGGCGGTAAAGCCGACGCCTTGTACATGAACGTTCACTTCTACCACTTCCAGACCGGTCATAGACTCAATAGCGTGTTTCACATTTTCCTGTACCTGAATTGCAATATCAGGCAGTCTGACGCCATATTCCATAATAACATACAAATCAACGGCGGCTTCCTTTTCGCCCACTTCCACTTTCACGCCTTTAGCCAGGTTTTTCTTGCCTAGCATTTCAGCAATACCACCGACCAAACCGCCGCTCATACCGGCGACTCCGGGGATTTCCGTAGCTGCCATGCCGGCAATAATTCCTACAACCTCATCGGCGATGCGAATGGTACCCACTTCGTTTTGTTCGCCCTTTTCTTTGCGTGTTTGCATCTGCAGCAGCCTCCTTTTTAATGAAGAACATCGGAAATTTTCTTCAATTATAACAGACCCTACTTCTTTTTACAAACCGCTGACGCGGTCCAAGAAGCGAACGCAGACCAAACTATACGTTCCTATCTGAAAAAGAAAACCTCCCGCAGCAACGAAGATCATTTCACAGCGGGAGGCCATGCGCCAATTAAGCGCGTTCGATATAGTCGCCAGTACGCGTATCAATACGCAGTACTTCGCCGGTTTCAATGAACAGAGGAACTTTGACATTATAACCTGTTTCCATTTTGGCAATTTTTGTGCCGCCGGTAGCCGTATCGCCACGAATGCCAGGCTCGGTTTCCGCTACGATCAGCTCTACCGAATTAGGAAGGTCGATACCAATGATGTTGCCCTGGAAAAAGCTGACGCCAATGTTCATGTTTTCCTTGAGAAAGTTCAGACCATTGCCCAACTGCTCGCGAGTCAACTCAATTTGGTCGAAGGTTTCATTGTCCATGAAGGTGTACATACCGTCATTTTCATACAGGTACTGCATGGGACGATTTTCCACATGGGCTTTAGGCATTTTTTCACCGGCATTGAAGGTGCGCTCTACCACAGCGCCTGTTTTAAGGTTTTTCAGCTTAGCCCGCACAAAGGCAGCGCCTTTTCCCGGTTTTACGTGTTGAAAGTCAACGACCTGCCAAGCGCCGCCGTCAATTTCCACTGTTGTGCCAGTACGAAAATCATTAGTTGAAATCATGGTTCATCCTCCATTTTACAAGCGATTTCTATCAGTTCCTTGTCGCTTTCCGTCAAAACGACGGCTCCTGCGTCAGAAACGCGGACGGTGTCTTCAATACGGATTCCGTACTGCCCAGGCAGATAAATACCCGGTTCCACCGTAACCACCATATTTTCCTGCAGCACCTGCTGCGTGTTTAAAGAAGACAAGCGGGGTTCTTCATGAATGGCCAAGCCCAGCGAATGCCCCAAACCATGGCCAAAATACTCTCCATAACCAGCTTTGGTTAAAATATCTCTGGATACGGCATCAACCTCGCAGCCCAATTTGCCAGGGCGAATGGCTGCAACTCCCGCCTTTTGCGCTGCAAGCACTAGAGAATAAGCGGCTTTTTGCTGCTCTGTAGCAGGTCCCAAGCAAACAGTGCGGGTAATGTCGGAATGATAGCCCCTGTAGACGGCGCCAAAATCCATAGTTATCCAGTCGCCAACAGCTAGTTTTTTCTCGGAAGCAACGCCGTGCGGCAAAGCGCCGCGCACACCAGAGGCGACAATGGTATCAAAAGCCGGACGCTCCGAGCCAAGACAGCGCATATGCTGCTCCAGCTCAGCCGCTACTTGTCGTTCCTCTAAGCCGGGACGCAAATAGCCAAGAATGTGCGTAAACGCCGCATCCGCAATGCGTACGGCTTCACGAATAGCTTCTAATTCCTCTTCATCTTTGACAAAACGGAGAGGCTCTAATTCAGTATTAATTAATTCGCATTCCACCGGCAGCAACGCTTGAAGTTCCTTATAAGCGGCCACCGTACAATGCTTGCTTTCAAAACCGAGACGGCGAATGCCTTTGCGGCAAACAATTTCTGCAAGCGCCTTCGCTGCAGCGCCCTTATATAGACAAAGCTCGTATAGAGGCGCCTCAGTCGCTGCCTGCTCGTGATAACGAAAATCTGTAAACAATTGCTGCGTCTCAGCTGTAAGGAGCAGTAGGCCGGCAGAACCGCTAAAACCGCTTAAATAACGTCTATTTTGCGCATTACCAACCCAAACAGCGTCCAGGCCAGCTTCAGCAAGATGTCGACGCAGCCGTTGCAAACGCAATTCATTCATTAGCATCGGCTTCCTTTTTCTTTGCTTCCTGCCAAAGACCGTGCGCCGCTTCAACCGCCGCTAAATAACTATAGACCCCAAAACCGGAAATCTGACCGATAACAACCGCTGCCAGCACGGAATGATGCCGAAACTCCTCGCGGCGGTGAATGTTGGAAAGATGCACCTCGATCGCCGGTACGGACACGCTGGCCAGCGCATCCCTCAAGGCAATGCTGTAATGGGTGTAGGCGGCGGCATTGATGATGATATAATCCGCTGTTTCCTGAGCCTGATGAATGGCGTCCACCAAATCCCCTTCGTGGCTGAACTGGAGGCATTGCGCTGCAACGCCTAGGGAAGCGGCTTTTTCTTCAATTCTGCGGTTAATTTCCTGCAAAGTCAAAGTTCCATATATGGTTGGCTCCCGACGCCCTAATTGATTCAAATTAGGACCGTGCAAAACCAGTATGCGCACGTCGTCAGCTCCTTTGCACGCAAAGTATCATAGGACATTGTAACACAAAACCTTGCTGCTTGCCTATACTTTCTCCACAAACTGCCAAGGAACAGGCAGATGCGCCAAAATGTCCAGCACCTCAAGGCGTGTGTCCGGCGTAGCCCGAATGACCAAAAGACCGCCTTTGGGTTCCAAGGTGGTAACAACGCCAAGATATTCACAGCCTTCAAAAATACGATTGACAAAATTAACATCTTGAGGCTGTACTCGCAAATAAACGCTTGCATCAACAGATTCCGACATACTTAAGCCTCCTCTCCAGGCGACAAAACACGCCGCAGCAGCGTTCCAACCGGCAGCAGAAGCCCATCCCAAGCCAGACGCAGTTGCTGTTGAGCATGAGGCGCCCGTTCCAAGACAGCGCCGCTTTTCGCATCCCATAAAAAACGCAAGCATTGTTGCTGCCGCTCACCAGTCGGCGGCAGCGCCTCCAAGCAATCTCCTACGGCAAAACGACCGCGCTGTTCCACGAGCAAGTCCGAACCGCTGTGGCCGGTCACCACGCCGCAAAACACTTTGGCGGCGTTCTCCTTCTCTACTGCGTGAATTTGGGCGTCGCCGGCAGCCGGACCTTGAAAAAAGCCGTCCGTATACGCTCGTTGGGATACCAACTGCAATTCCTCCAGCCATTCCGGAGGGATTGCAAATTCTTCGGGATTCCTAGCGAAAAGATCCAGCGCTTGACGGTAGACGCGCACCACCGTAGCGACATAATGAATACTCTTCATGCGTCCTTCAATTTTCAAGCTGTCAACACCGGCAGTCACTAACGCCGGCAAGTGCGGCAGCAAGCACAAATCTTTGGAATTCATAAAATAAGTGCCATGAGCGTCTTCTTCAACAGGATAAAACTGACCGGGTCTAGTTTCTTCCTGCAACGCGTATTTCCAGCGGCAAGGCTGTGTGCAAGCGCCGCGGTTGGCGTCTCTGCCGGTAAAATAATTGCTTAATAAACAACGCCCGGAATAGGATACGCACATCGCTCCGTGTACAAAGGTTTCCAATTGCACCTCCGCCTGACTGCGGATATCCAAAAGTTCCTTATACGTCACTTCCCGCGCCAGTACAACGCGTTTGGCTCCCAACTCCTGCCAAAAGCAGGCCGCCGAGGCGTTAACCGTGTTGGCCTGGGTGCTGATATGAACGGCCAGGTTTGGCGCTTCTTGGCGTACTAAACGAAAAACGCCGGGGTCGGCGACAATAACGGCATCAATCTTAGCGTCCAGCAGTTCTGGCAAATAGGCGGCAATTCCCTGCAACTCTTTTTGATGGGCAAAAACATTGAGGGCGACATAGACTTTTTTGCCAAGTTCATGAGCATATTGTACGCCCTCCTGCAGCGCAGCAAAGTCAAAATTGTCGCTTTGCGCACGAAGGCTGAAGTTTTTTCCGCCTACATATACCGCATCAGCGCCAAAAAGAAGGGCGGTCTTTAATTTCTCCAAATTGCCTGCAGGGGCAAGCAGCTCAGGTAATTTCATTAGTTTCTGCTCCTTTATAAATCGAGACCGCCAGACCGTCGCCTTCCGAATAAAGAGTAGTCTGGAATTGGTCCGTATTTTGTACAAACTCTAAATACTGGCGCATGCGCTTAGCGATGGTGCGCATACGACGGGGACAGGGACCATATACTTGGCCGTAAAACAACACATCGTCAGCTAAAATAACGCTGCCCTGACGTAAATACGGCAGTACTTGTTGCAAATAGCTTAGATAATGCCCTTTGGCAGCGTCAATAAAAACAAAATCAAACGTTTCGTTCAAAGCGCTTAACCGTTCAGCTGCATCGCCTTCCCAAAGGCGGATACGTTCACTGATGCCAGGATCGCGCTGCCAAAAGCGCTGGGCATCGCGAATGCGTTCTTCGTCTTTTTCCAAAGTGAGAATGCGGCAGTTTGGAACTAACTGCGCCATAAGCAGCGCCGAATAGCCAATAGCCGTACCAATTTCCAGAATACGCAGCGGCTGATAGCGTTTCATCAACAAACGCAAGAGGCGTTCCGCTTCTTGGCGAAGCACTGGAACGCCTTGTTGATCTGCAAAGGTTCTCATTTCAAGTAACAATTCATTCATTACCGCACCTGCTCAATGGCGGCCAAGTGTTCTTCATAGGTCCGACTGAAATGATGCTTACCCTGCTTATCTGCAACAAAATACAAGTAATCCGTCTGGGCTGGATTCAAAGCGGCCTTAAGAGCGCCTAACCCGGGATTGGCAATCGGCCCTGGCGGCAGGCCAGGATTTAGATAGGTATTATACGGTGAAGGAATTTGCGTATCCTGCAAGCTTAATTCTTCTTTGGGATATCCCAGTAAGTACTGAATTGTAGCGCAAGACTGCAGCGGCATGTTTTGTTGCAGTCGGTTCAAAAACACCTTGGCAATAACAGCCTGCTCTTCCGGGCGCTGCGCTTCTTTTTCCACTAAAGAAGCAAGCACGACAACCTGTGTTGGCGCAAGGCCGCTGGCATTGCCGCTTTTCAGCAAAGAGCCGAAGCGTTTATCAAATTCCTTCTGCATCTTGGCAACTAGGTCTTCCTCTTTCATTCCCGGCGAAATCCGGTAAGTATCCGGAAACAAATAGCCTTCCGCTCGAAATTGCACGCTCTCTCCTGCAGCAGGACCGGAAAGGCGGGCTAACTGCAAAAACCGGTCTCCATTGCCAAGTTTTTGCTCTTGCAGCAATTTGGCAATCTGCCGCACCGTATATCCTTCTGGAATGGTAAGATTGGCGTAACGCGTTTCTCCGGCCGCCAGTCTCGCCACTACCTCTCGCGTACTCATGCCTGGAGCAAAAACGTATTCGCCAGCCTGAAGGGAGTGATCTAAACGGCTGAACTTAGCCAATACTTGAAACAGCCAAATGCTGCGAATAGCCTTCTGGCTTTCCAGCTCTTTGGCAATCTCACCGGCGCTCATGCCGTCTTTTACAGTCAATACAGCATCAGTAGTCCTGGAAGGCGGCGACTGCAGCACCAAAAAGGCGCTAATAAGCACGGTGAAAAAAAAGACCGTAATGCCCGCCAAAATAATCCAGAGACTTTTGCCCCGAAATCCTTTTTCCCAAAGTCGATCCTTCATTCCAACACCTCGTGTTCCGCCTTTAGAATTCTATTTTAAAAGTCTTAAATTCGTTTCTTACTGTCACGGGTTTTATTATACACACAGCAACAAAAAAAAAGCAACCGTTTCCGGTTGCTTCAGGCATTCTACTCTTCGTCGTCCGCCAGTTCTTCATAAGCTTTGCGAACTTCGTCAAACTCTTCGTCCGTTGGATCGGTATAGACATCTTCGCCATTTTCATCCACATCGATACGTGCGATGAAGACATCCGTATCTTCGTCTTCACAACCGCATTCGCAGGTGCAGCCGCCTTCTTCATCCACTTTAATCGGTGCCAGAACAGCAAAGCGCTTTTCGCCGACTTCCACGATTAATTCTTCGCGGTAGTAAAATTCGTTGCCTTCCTCATCGGTCATGACAACAACAACATCCTCATCTTCTTCCATTTCTTCAGGGTTGAATTTTTCATCTGTCATGGGCGCTCACCTCTTTCTCTTATTGCTATTGCCATTGTATCTTACACGGCATAGCCTGTCAACCGCTGCGGCTCTGCAGATCCATCCAGCCTTGCAGGATAATAATGGCCGCCATTTTATCAATCACTTTACGCCGTTTATTGCGACGCACATCCGCCTCAATAAGCGCTTTTTCCGCCGCCACCGTGGAAAGGCGTTCATCCCAAAAAACAATTTTAACGTCCGGCAGCTGCTCTTGCAGCTGAGCGGCAAATTCCTGGACTAACTCGCCGCGGGGGCCTATAGTACCGTTCATATTTTTGGGCAGACCCACAACAATGGTACCCACTTCGTATTCCTGACATAAAACAGTCAGTCTTGCAAAGTCAGCTTGCGGGGAAGTACGCCGTATGACCTCTACGCCTTGCGCCGTTAGAGCCAATAAATCGCTCACCGCTATGCCTATGGTTCTATCTCCTACATCCAAGCCCATACTGCGCACAACACATCTTCCTCCTAAAAAGCGGCAGGGAGCCACGCACTTTGCATGCTCCCTGTCCCTTGATACTGACTATTGAATTTCCTTCACATAGGCCCGGACCAATTCTTCCAAAATTTCATCTCGCTCCAATTTGCGAATTAAGGCGCGAGCGTTGCGATGACTGGTGATATAGGTAGGATCTCCAGATAAAAGATACCCCACCAGTTGATTGATAGGATTGTACCCCTTTTCCTTCAAGGCCTGACAGACGGTAGCAATGGTGAGGGCGGCAACATGATTTCCTTCGCTGCCAGCGCGAAACATCATCGTATCCTGCGATACATTCTGCTCATGATCCGACATCGTTCCATCCTCCTTTCGCGCCGTTAGGGAGCTGCTTGTAATCAGCGAGCCCCTTAAACTTAATATAATAATTCTATTCGACGATCCATTGCCATTCCCTGCTATCTTTTTCAGGAATTAGTTTTTTACCTAGGCCTTTAGAGACCCAGCTGCTGGCGCAGCGTTTCTTTGGCTTTTAAAAGCGCTTCAGCCAGTTTAGCCGGATCCTTGCCGCCAGCTTGCGCCATATCCGGCCGGCCGCCGCCGCCGCCGCCAACGATTTTGGCTACTTCCTTCACTAAATTGCCTGCATGCGCTTTAGCGGCCACCGCTTCTTTGGTCGCCATCGCCACCAAGCTGACTTTGTCTTCTTGTACGCTGGCTAAGAGCACAACGCCTTTTTTCATGCGATCCCGCAATTGGTCGGCTAAAGAGCGCAATAATTCCTGGTTTGGAACTTCCACTTGGGCAATCACGGCTTCTACCTCGCCGATCATTTCCGGTTGCAGCGCCTGAAGCTGCGTCTGCGCTGCCTGAGCTTCCTTGTCGGCTATTACGGTTTCAAGCGCTTTAAGTTCCTGCTGCAACTGGGCGGCGCGGGCGGGAACTTCTTCAGGCGCTTGGATTTTCAAAATAGCTGCTGTTTCTAACAGCAAGGAGCGCTGCTGTTGCATGCGCGCATAAGCTGCACGCCCCGTCACCGCTTCAATGCGGCGTACGCCGGCGCCCGTGCTGGCTTCGCCGACGATCTGGAACAGGGAGATTTCCGAGGTATTGTTTACATGGCTGCCGCCGCAAAGTTCTTTACTGACCTCGTCAATAACAACTACCCGAACCACGTCGCCATATTTTTCACCAAACAAAGCCATGGCGCCCATGTCTTTGGCGATCTCTTGACTTGTCTCCAAGCAAGAGACAGCGCGGTTTTCCAAGATGGCTTCATTAACAAGGGCTTCTACGGCTGCCAGTTCTTCCGACGTAACCGCCGCAAAATGCGCAAAGTCAAAACGCAGGCGATCCGCTTCTACCAAAGAGCCTGCCTGATGCACATGCTCCCCTAGAACCTTGCGCAGCGCATGATGCAATAAATGGGTTGCCGTATGGTTGCGGGCAACATCTTGGTGTTTCGCTGCATCTAGGCGTATTTCCACGGTTTCACCGGTCCGCAGCATGCCTTCTTGCACAAATCCTTGGTGATAAATTGCACCGTTAGCCAATTTTTTGGCGCTTTGCACTTCCATTTTGCCCAGGGCTGTTTCCAAACGGCCGCTGTCGCCGATCTGGCCGCCGCCTTCCGCGTAAAAAGGAGTGACATCCAAAAGCACAGCGACTTCTTCGCCATCGCCGGCTTCCTCAATCACAACGCCTTCTTTCCAGATACGCAAAATGCGTCCTTGCTGCGCTGCAGCGTCTATACGCAGGCCATCGGTTTGCAGACCTGTCAGTTCCAACACAAAAGTACGCTCGTTTTCATGACGCGCGGCGCGGGCGCGCAAGCGCTGCTCTTCCATGGCAGCATCAAAACCGGCTTTGTCGAGGGTCATACCTTCGTCAAACAACATTTCTTCCGTAAGTTCCCAAGGGAAACCATAGGTATCATACAAACGGAAAGCCGTTTCACCCGGCAGTTGATTTTCCCCTTTAGTACGCAAGGAAGCCACTTCTTGCGATAAAAGTTCTTCGCCAGTAACCAATGTAGTCTGAAAGCGACTTTCTTCTTGGCTTACTACCTTGCGGATGTAGTCTGCTTTTTCCAACAGCTCCGGATAGGCCGTGTTGAAAATATTTGCAGCTACGTCCACACAATCGGCCAAAAAGGCTTTCTTTACGCCCAACAAGCGTCCGTGACGCAAGGCGCGACGCAAAATTCGGCGCAGCACATAGCCGCGGCCTTCGTTAGACGGCAATACGCCGTCATTGATCATGACCACCATGCTGCGCGCATGGTCAGCGATGACTTTGAGCGAAATGTCATTCTTTTTATCAACGCCGTAGGCGACGCCAGACAAGGCTGACATATGCGCAATCAAAGGAAACAGCAAATCCGTCTCGAAATTGGAAGGCTTGCCCTGGAGCACCGAAGCCAACCGTTCCAGGCCGGCGCCAGTATCAATGTTTTTCTTAGCCAAAGGATGGTAATTTCCTTCGTCATCTCGGTCATACTGCGTGAAAACGAGGTTCCAGATTTCCAAAAACCGATCGCAGTCGCAGCCTAGCTTGCACTCAGGACCACAGCCGCGCTCTTCCCCTAAATCGATATGTATTTCCGAACAAGGGCCGCAGGGGCCGGGGCCGATTTCCCAAAAATTATCAGCCATGCGCACAATGCGCTCTGGATCAATGCCGATTTCATCATGCCAGATGTCATAGGCTTCATTGTCTTCCGTATAGATGGTAATCCACAGACGATCAGCAGGAAGTTCCAATTCTTTGGTTAAAAATTCCCAAGCCCAAACAATGGCTTCCCGTTTAAAATAATCGCCAAAGGAAAAATTGCCCAACATTTCAAAAAAGGTCTGGTGCCGCGCGGTACGGCCTACATTTTCAATATCGCCGGTACGGACGCATTTTTGGCTGCTGGTGATGCGCGTATGGGGGGGCTTGATCTTGCCGGTAAAAAACGGCTTAAAGGGCGCCATGCCGGCTCCGACTAGCAACAACGTAGGATCATCATGAGGAATCAAGGGAGCACTGGGCATTACCAAATGCTCTTTTGATTTAAAAAACTCCAGAAAGCGTGTGCGAATTTCATTACCTGTCATAGATTTCACGTACTTCATCCTCCGCTCATTACAGATGGCTTATTCTTAAAAATTATACCCGACCAGCCAGGACGTGTCAAAGGGAAGGTCGGCTCCTTAGCCTCTTGATTATTGCGGAGCGGCATAATTGCATTTGAGACACGATTTGCGCGCGCCTCAAAAAAACTGACTAAGTCGGCAGTTTCTTAACTCGCTGTGCTCAAACAAGCGAAACTGTAATCCGTCTTAGCCAGCTTTTTCGTCCTTCGGACCGGCTTGCTCCAATAAAAGTCTCAAATACAATCATTGCCGCCGGTGCAGTCTAACCGCACCATCCCTATTTCTGTTCAAAACCGTTGCCCCATTCTTCTCTTGCGCACCCTCCCTCTACTCCTTTTACTCCTGTTCAATTTACTTCGTATGCTTCCTTTACAAACAGGCTTTGCGGATGACACCGCCGCCAACCACTTTTTCACCATGGTAAAAAACAACAGACTGCCCCGGGGTAATCGCTCGCTGCGGTTGTTCAAATTTCACCCGCACCATGCCGTTGGCTTCCGGAAAAACCATCGCCGGCGCTTCATGTGCGGCATAGCGAATTTTTGCATGTACCTGCAGTGGCTTTTCAAGACCGTCTATGGCAATCCAGTTTAAGTCATCTGCAAGCAGTTCCGAAGCGTATACTGCTTCGGGTGGTCCAACGACCACCCGATTATGGGCCGCATCTATTTCCACGACATACAAAGGATGCGCCGCAGCGATACCCAGCCCTTTGCGCTGGCCGATCGTATAAAACGGCAGTCCCTCATGGCGGCCCAAAACTTGCCCGTCTTGGGTTACGATATCTCCGGGCCTCAGCGACTGCGGCGCATGTTCGCGCAAAAAGCGCTTGTAATCGTCATCAGGAATAAAGCAGATTTCCTGGCTTTCCGGCTTGTTCGCCACTACCAGATTAAACTGCCGCGCCAATTCCCTTGTTTTTGTTTTTTCCATGCCGCCCAGAGGAAATAAAAACTTCTGCAGTGTCTGTTGATTTAAATGATACAACACATACGACTGATCCTTGGTCGCATCCACGCCCTTGCACAGCAGCACCCTTCCAGATTGCTCGTCTTTTATAACGCGCGCGTAATGGCCGGTAGCCACATAATCAGCCCCCAAGGCTGCCGCCTTGGTCAAAAGGCGCTCAAACTTGATATGGCGATTGCAGGCAATGCAGGGATTAGGCGTGCGTCCAGCAGTGTATTCGCGGATAAAATACTCTACTACCAGATGATGAAAATCGTCGCGGAAGTTCATCACATAATGCGGAATTCCCAGAGTCTGCGCGACGCGACGCGCATCTTCCACTTCGGATAAAGAACAGCAGCCGCGATGATTGGGATCATCAACAGGAACATCCTCTGTCCATAATTGCATGGTGACGCCAATCACTTCGTACCCTTCCTGCACTAAAAGGGCGGCGGTGAGGGAACTATCCACACCGCCGCTCATGGCGACAACCACTTTTGTCTTTGCGTTAAGCACTTAAACTTCCTTGGGCTGCTTGCTCATATAATCCTTAATGGCTTCGTGCAGAGCATCGGCTGCCAGATTGGAGCAGTGCATTTTAGCCGGCGGCAAGCCGCCCAAAGCTTCCGCTACTGCCTGATTGGAAATCTCCAAGGCGTCTTCCAGCGTTTTGCCGATAACCATTTCCGTGACCATGCTGCTCGTAGCGATAGCGGCGCCGCAGCCGAAGGTTTTAAATTTCACATCTTCGATCACATTGTCTTTGACTTTCAAGTAAATGCGCATAATATCGCCGCATTTGGCGTTGCCAACTTCGCCGATTCCATTGGCATCAGGAATTTCACCAACATTGCGGGGATTGCTGAAATGATCCATTACTTTTTCGGTATACATAATTCAATTCTCCTTTCAAGGTAAAACACATTAGGAGCGACAATTTTGGCAAGGATTGCTTTCCAACATGGCGCCCGCATTAGCCGCCAACGGGGACATGCTGCGCAGGCGTTCAATGATCGGCGGCAATACTTCCAAAACATAATCGATATCTTCTTCCGTAGTGCCTCTGCCCAAAGTCAGCCGTAGCGAACCGTGAGCAATTTCGTGACTCAACCCCATCGCTAAAAGCACATGGGACGGATCCAGGGAGCCGGAAGTACAAGCAGAACCGCTGGAAGCGGCAATTCCCTTCATATCCAAGCTCAACAGCAAGGATTCACCTTCTACATAGCGGAAGCTATAATTAACATTACCAGGCATGCGCTGTGTCGGATGGCCGTTCAGCTTGATTTCGGGAATGCGTTCTTCAATGCCGCGCATTAAGCGATCACGCAGAGCCGTAATCCGAGCCACTTTGTCCGCCATTTCCTCTTTTGCTGCTTCCGCAGCTTTACCTAAGCCGGCAATGCCGGGGACATTTTCCGTTCCGGGACGCAGTTTGCGTTCTTGACCGCCGCCGTGCTGTACCGCGTCAATACGGACGCCGCGTCGGATAAACAGAGCGCCGATGCCTTTGGGACCATGCAGCTTGTGCCCCGACAAGGTCAGCAGGTCAATATTCATATCAACCACGTCAATGGGCACATTGCCTGTAGCCTGTACCGCGTCAGTGTGAAAAATAATCCCTTTTTCGCGAGCGATTTTACCAATTTCACGAATTGGTTGAATGGTTCCTACTTCGTTATTGGCGAACATAACGCTAATCAAGATGGTTTGCGGCGTAATGGCCTGCTGCAAATCCTCCAAACGGATCATGCCGTACTCGTCCACAGGCAGGTAGGTAACCTGGAAGCCTTGTTTTTCCAGATATTCACAAGGATGCAAAATAGCATGATGTTCAATAGCCGTAGTAATGATATGATTGCCTTTTTTGCGATTAGCTGAAGCAATGCCTTTAATGGCCAAGTTGTCAGACTCAGTACCGCCGCTGGTGAAGAAGATTTCTCCAGGCTGGGCGTTAATCAGGGCCGCTACCTGCTGACGGCCTTCGTCAACAGCCTGCCGCGCCGTACGACCAAAAGCATGTACGCTGGATGCATTACCAAAGTCTTCGGTCATATAATGACTTACAAGTTTTGCCACTTCCGGCAGAGCCTGTGTTGTTGCAGAATGATCCAAATATACCTGTTTCATGTGAATAAAGCCTCCCCTTTATTTTCCTTCCCCTATGAAGCCGCAGGTTAAAGCTGCGGTTTTCCTGCCTCATTTTCCACCTGGTTGCACAAATCTTGCAAAGTGATGGAATCCAACACCTGCGTAATGCTGTCTCCAACTTTGGCCCATACGCCGCGGGTGACGCAAGTACAGGCTTTAGTACAGTATTTGTTATCCTCTTTGCCTGAGAGCAAACAGTCTACAGGAGCAATAGGCCCTTCCATCACGCGGATAATATCGCCTACCGAAATTTCTTCGGGAGTCTTGGTTAAGCTGTAACCGCCTTGTGCGCCGCGAACGCTTTTAACGAAGCCGGCTTTGCGCAAAGTCCCCATCAGCTGCTCCAGGTAATGCTCGGAGATTTCTTGACGCTGTGCGACATTTTTTAAAGAAATGGGCCCCTGACCGTAATGAACGGCTAAATCGTACATGGCGGATACGCCATAACGTCCTTTGGTTGATAGCTTCACGGCAATCCCCTTTCTTTTCCGACTAATACGATTGGTTTTATTTGCTTTTACTATAGCAAATAACAAGAAAAAAAACAACCCCAATCTGAGGTTGTTTTAAAGCTAAGTCAGGTTTATCTTTTGCAACTATTCCTTATTATTTCGTATCCCTCTGTTACTCCGTTACTCTTGTTCCGGTCCCCTCGGCCCGCCCTTGACGGCGTTTAGTCTCGTCCCAGCGCGTCTTTTCCGGTCCCAGAGCGGCTTCATAGTAACGCCGGCCTTGCAGCGGCTCCGGCAAGTACTCTTGCTCTACCCAATGGCCGGGGAAATCGTGGCTATAGCGATACTCCGCGCCATGTCCAAATTGGGCGGCGCCGCGATAATGAGCGTCTCGTAGATGCAGGGGAACGCTGCCGCATTCCTGATGGCGCACATCTCCTAAGGCTGCGTCAATAGCCAGATAAGAGGCATTGCTCTTGGGCGCCGTCGCAATATAGACGACCGCCTGAGCCAAAGGAATGCGCGCTTCCGGCAAGCCTACAAAACGGGCCGCCTCAGCCGCCGCCATAGCCAGTACCAGCGCCTGGGGATCGGCGTTGCCCACGTCTTCGGCCGCACAAATTACGATGCGCCGCGCAATAAATTGCAAATCCTCCCCTGCAGCCAACAGCCGGGCCAGATAATGTACTGCCGCATCTGGATCGGAGCCGCGCATACTCTTAATAAACGCGGATACTGTATCGTAATGAGCGTCGCCGTTTTTGTCAAAACGCTGCAGCTTTTCGTCGGCAACTTTTTCTAACACCGCCAAATTCAGCGTTGCCTCATCTTCCACCATGGCGGCGCATTGCTCCAGAAGATTCAAGGCGGTACGTGCGTCGCCGCCGGCTAAGCCGGTAATACCGCTCCAAAGAGAAGCTTCCGCCTGCAAATGTCTTTTGCCCAAACCGCGCTCTTTATCTTCCAGGGCCCGCTTAAGCAGAGCTTCCAGTTGTTGCGGAGTCAACGGCTTCAGACGCAAAACCCGCATGCGCGAAAGCAAGGGCCCGTTAATTTCAAAATAAGGGTTTTCCGTCGTGGCGCCGATCAGCGTAATCCGCCCATCCTCTACATAAGGCAGCAGCACATCCTGCTGGGCTTTGTTAAAACGATGAAACTCATCGACAAAAAGAATGGTAGCTTTGCCATAGAGCTGGCGTCGTTCCTGCGCTGCCGCCAGTTCTTTGCGCAAATCCGCCGTGCCCGCAGTTACCGCGTTCAGGCGCTCAAAAACCGCTCCGGTAGTAGTGGCGATCAGTTCCGCCAATGTCGTCTTTCCTGTACCGGAGGGACCGTACAAAACCAGGCTGGGCAGCGTATCCGCCTGAATCATACGCCGCAGAAAAGAGTCGGGACTAAGAAGATGCTCCTGCCCTGCCAGTTCAGATAGCTTTTGCGGGCGCATGCGCACGGCGAGTGGTTTGCGGTTCGTGTTCTTCTCTTCAGCCAATGAAAACAAATCCAAAATAACAGCCTCCTTTGTTCCTATGCTAAACGCAGCAAGGAACGCACAACATAGCCGGCTAATAACAGCCCCGCCGTAGAGGGAACAAAGGAAATGCTTCCCGGCACCTGGCGGCGCAAATGGGCTTCTTCCGGCTCGGCGTCAGCCGAAGCAAAGGGCTTTTCCGTAGAAAACACCACAGGAATTCCTTTAGTGATTCCTGCTTGTTTCAAAAGACGTCTGACGTTTCTGGCCATAGGGCAAGTGTGGGTTTTAGCAATATCTACAATATGAAAAGCCTCAGGGTCCAGCTTATTGCCAGCGCCCATGCTCGAGACAATGGGTATGCCGAGACGATGGGCGCGGACAAGCAAATCAATTTTAGCATCCATTGAATCGATGGCATCCACAATGAAATTCCAACGTTCAGGCCGCAGCCAGTCTCCTTTTTCTTCTCCATAGGCTTCTAGAATGACTTCCACTTGACAATCCGGGTTAATATCCAAAATTCGCTCTTTCAGCACGGCGGCTTTAGGCAGCCCGATGGTGCTTGATAAAGCCGGCAGCTGTCGGTTTAAATTCGTTAGGCTAACCACATCATGATCAATTAACGTCAGTTGACCAATCCCTGCTCGCGCCAAGGCTTCTACCGCAAAGGAGCCAACGCCGCCGACGCCAAAAACGGCCACAGCGGAATTTTGCAAGGTCTGTAATCCTTGAGAACCTATAAGCATTTCGGTGCGTGAAAAACGATGCATAGTTAAAGAAGCCTCCTGCATGATCTAAGAAAACACAACATAGAGCTCTCATAATAGGTAAAAAGACTCGACAAAATTGTCGAGTCTAAAAAATTGTTATGAAAAAACTAACCCCACCATGCCGTCTCGCCCACTAGTTTTGAACCTGCGTTAGCAGGTGGGTGCCCTCCTGAAAAATCAATGGATCCCCGTAAAGGGCCTGCACGTCTTATTCAGAGACCGGACTCCCGTCGTAAAAGTGTTGGCTCAAAACATACCAGGCAGCATACGCACACAGTCGGGTTAAGAGTGTTGCTCTTTTCTTCAACTTCATAATAGCAGAATTATCGCTATTTGACAAGTGTCGCCTGGTTTTCTGCGCTTTGAAGCCTGGCTGAAAGAAAAGAAACCTTAGCTTTTAGCAATAACGGTCGACTTAATATGCAATTCCCGCAGCTGACGTTCAGACACGTCACTGGGCGCTTGCGTCATAGCGCAGCTGGCGCTTTGCGTTTTGGGGAAAGCAATAACGTCGCGGATGGAAGGACGTTTCGCCATAAGCATTACCAGACGGTCCAAACCAAATGCAATGCCGCCATGGGGCGGAGTGCCGTACTCAAAAGCGTCTAAGAGATAGCCGAATTTGCTATATGCTTCTTCCGGCGTCAAGCCAATGGCTTTGAATACCTTTTCCTGAATCGGACGTTGGTAAATACGGATGCTGCCGCCGCCGATTTCCGTGCCGTTGAGCACCATGTCGTAGGCTTTCGCATAGATGCGTCCTGGATCGCTTTCCAAGAATTCCATATCTTCGTCCCGAGGCGAGGTGAAGGGGTGATGCATCGCCACCCAGCGTTTTTCTTCTTCATCGTACTCGAACATCGGAAAGTCAACTACCCACAAGAAGCACAACTTGTTTTCGTCAATCAAGTTAAGACGTTTCGCCATTTCCAAGCGCAAATGTCCCAAGGCATTGGCTACAACAGAGGGTTTATCCGCTACCATCAGCAGCAAATCGCCTTCGACGGCGCCGGCAGCTTTAGCCAATTCAGCCAGCATGTCCTCGCTGAAGAATTTGGCGATCGGCGATTTGATGCCGTCTGCTTGGAAACACATCCAAGCCAGACCTTTGGCGCCGTAGGGAGCCACAAAATCCACCAAGCCGTCCAGTTCGCGCCGCGGAATGCCTGCATAGCCTTTGACGTTAATCGCTTTGACCTGTCCGCCGTTTTGCAGCACGCTTTCGAACACTTTGAAGTTCGAACCGCGGATAACCTCGGACACGTTAATAAGTTCCATCTCAAAGCGCAAATCCGGCTTGTCCGAACCGTAACGGCTCATCGCCTCGTCATAGGTCATGCGCAGCATAGGAGTAGCAATGGTTTCACCCAGGGCTTCTTCGAAAAGATGGGCTACCAAACGCTCCATCATCGACAGAATTTGTTCTCTGTCAATGAAGGACATCTCAACGTCCAACTGAGTAAATTCCGGCTGACGATCAGCGCGCAAATCTTCATCGCGGAAGCAACGTACAATCTGGAAGTACTTCTCCATGCCGGCTACCATCAGCAGCTGTTTGAACAACTGCGGAGACTGCGGCAACGCATAGAAGCGACCTGGATTCACGCGGCTAGGCACAAGATAGTCACGCGCGCCTTCAGGAGAGCTTTTCGTCAACATGGGCGTTTCCACTTCGCAAAAGCCCTGATTGTCAAAAAAGTCGCGCATGGCTTTGGTCACGCGATGACGCAACATTAGGTTACGCTGCATTTCCGGCCGACGCAGATCCAAATAACGATATTTCAAACGCACCATTTCATCAACGTCCACATCATCTTGGATGTAGAACGGCGGCGTTTTAGCGGCATTGAGAATGCGCAATTCCCGGCAGAATACTTCAACAGCGCCGGTGTCCATGTTGGAATTTACCGTAGCAGCGTCGCGGCTGCGCACTTCGCCTTTTATCGCTAAAACGAACTCGGAACGCACGGTTTCCGCTTTGCGAAAAGCCTCTTCGCCCACTTCCGGAGCAAAAACCAGCTGAACCATGCCGGAGCGATCCCGAAGATCCACGAAGATCAAGCCGCCGTGATCGCGGCGTCTAGCAGCCCAGCCGCAAAGAATAACCTCCTGGCCCTGGTGATCTGCCCGTAAATCGTTACAGCTGTGTGTGCGCACCCAGCCTGTCATTGTATCTAACATCTTGCTATTCCCCCATCTCTTCTTTTATGGCGTTAATTGCCTCCTGGGCATTTACCAAGCTTTGTTCGCTGGTTTCCAAATCCTTCAACAGCACTTGCTGATTGGCCTGTTCTTCCTCGCCCAGCAGCAGCGCAAAGCGCGCCTTTTGGCGATTAGCCTGTTTAAGCTGCGCCTTCAAGCTGCGTCCCAGAAAATCCATGTCCGCAGTCAGACCTTCTTTACGCAGCTGCAGCAGCAGCGCAAAGGCCATCGGCGTCTGTTCTTTCCCCAAGGGAGCGATAAACACGTCACTGCAGCGAGTTGCAGCTGGAAGCAGTTCCTGCTTTTCCAACGCCAGCAGCAAACGTTCCAAGCCGACAGCAAAGCCGATACCAGGAGTATCCGGACCGCCGCATTGGGCTACAAGTCCGTCATAGCGGCCGCCGCCGCAGACGGCGCTTTGCGCGCCCAAAGGAGCGTACTGAATTTCAAAAGCGGTTTTGGTGTAATAATCCAGGCCGCGCACCAGATTGGTGTTGATACTGTACGGAATCTCAGCAGCATCCAGCAACGCTTTTAGACCGGCAAAATGGTCATGGCATTCTTCGCAGAGGCAATCCAGCATCTGCGGCGCTCCTTGGCTGGCCTGGCGGCAAGCTTCGCTTTTGCAGTCCAGAATGCGCATCGGATTGCGGTCAAAGCGGCTTTTGCAGTCCGGGCACAGTGAATCCAACTGCGGCCGCAAATAGTTCTGCAGTTGCTCCCGATAAGCAGGCCGGCATGTCGGGCAGCCCACGGAATTAATGAATAAAGTGAGTTCTGTAAGTCCCAGTCCTTGGAAAAGCTGGATAGCTAATGCAATAGCTTCTGCATCCACCGTTGGCGCTGCTGCGCCGAGGACTTCTACGCCAAATTGATGAAATTGGCGATAACGGCCTGCTTGCGGACGGTCATAGCGAAACATAGGACCCATGTAAAACAGTTTGGTGGGCTGTTCAGCTTCACCATACAATTTGTTTTCCAGATACGCCCGCACGACGGAAGCCGTATTTTCCGGACGCAAAGTCAGGCTGCGTTCGCCGCGGTCAGTAAAGGTATACATTTCTTTTTCCACCACATCGGTGGTCTCGCCAATACCCCGAATGAACAGCTCTGTATGTTCGAAAACAGGTGTGCGAATTTCCTGGTAGCCAAAACGGCTGCACAGCTGGCGGATGGTTTTCTCTAGCTTTTGCCATTGCGCGCTGGCTGCAGGCAAAATGTCTTTAGTACCTCGAGGTGCGCTTGTCAGCAAATTGGTCACTCCCTTCCCGCAAAACGCCTAAATGCGTCTTCACGGTTTGCAATGTAGCGATCGATATCGCGTATGTAGCAGTCTACCTGCTTGGCATGATAACAATTATGCAGTCGATAACCGTCTGGTTCAACAATTTTACTTGTTGCATGAGGGCCAATTCCCAAGATGCTCTGGCGTTCTTCAATAACGCGAATGTTATAAGCGCATTCGCGTCCCTCTTTGGCGTAGCCGATATTTTCAAACTGGCCTGCCATCTGCTTTTGGCGATAAAGATAGTATGGCGCCATCCCCATCGCTCTAGCGCCATTTTGCGAGGCTTCAATCATCTCCGCCACCGCAGCGGCGTCAGGCAACGGTACTTCTTCCTGCAAAAGCAGCTTTTCCGCCAACGCGGATCCCCGCTTAAGAGCCAATGTATGAACCGTCAGGCTTTCTGGGGAAAGCTTAGCGATTTCCCGCAGCGTATGCTGCACATCAGCTGGCGTTTCACCAGGCAAACCCAGAATAATATCCATGTTTATATTGCTAAAACCGTTTTGCCGCAAAGAGGCGAACATTTCTATTATATCCTGTACACTATGCTTCCGTCCAATCCTTTGCAGCGTTTTTTCCTGCATTGATTGCGGATTTAAGCTCAAACGCGAAATTGGAAAGCCTTTGAGCACGGCAATCTTCTCTGCATTCAGACTGTCCGGGCGTCCTGCTTCCACCGTCCACTCCCCTAGCTTCGGCCTGCCCAAGTACTCCTGGATCCAAGAAAGAAGCTGCTCTAGTTCCTTGGCTGGCAGACTTGTCGGCGTACCGCCGCCGATATAGAGGGTCTCCATCTGCAAGCGCTGCTGACGCAAAAGATGGCCGGCGCTCACAATATCCGCCTTAAGGGCTTGCATAAAAATCTGCAGCTTCTCTTGGGGCGGTAATACAAATGAAGGAAACGAACAGTATAAGCAGCGGCTGGGACAAAAAGGAATCCCCACATATACCCCAACAGAGCGGGGTGTTTCCGGCGGTAGAATATTTCGCTGCCGCAGGGCTATTTCCAGCAGCAGAGCCGCTTTTTCCGGCGCTGCCAAGTATTCTTGCTCGAAAGCCGCTGCAATATCCGCCTTGGTATATCCTTCATCGAAGAGACGCCGGACTATTTTCCCCGGCCGAACGCCTCGCAGTATCCCCCACGAACTGCGAGGAAGATGTACGGCCTGCTCCAGCAATAAAGCCAGATTGCGCCGCACCACCCGCCCAGGCGCAGCCTGATCTTGCGCATGAAAAAAGACGATTTCATGCGTCTCTTGCCACGTTTTTCCTTGCCAGGCAAGGGACGTAACCACCCGATCCGGCAACAGCTCGCTGCCTACGACCAAGGTGTTGGCAGTAGTTTCCTTAACAAGAGGAATACCGTACAGGCTCATTACATCCTGTACGGCGCGGTCATCTCCTTGGTCTGCTGTTGTACGAATATATCCATCAAGCATCATTCTTTTTCTGGCACTCCTGACAATAACCGTAAAACTTGACCTGATGGTCAACAATTTGAAACTTGCTGCGTTCTGAAATGACCGCTTCTAAAGAATCCAGAAGATCGTCTTCAAATTCCTTTACTTTGCCGCAGGAAACACAGATCAAATGATGGTGATGATGTCCGGTGTCCGGCCCATTGATTTCATAGCGGCTGCGGCCATCGCCAAAGTCCATTTTCTGCAGCAGATCCAGTTCGCTCAGCAGATCCAGCGTACGATAAACAGTAGCCAAACCGATCTCTGGCGCTTCGCGGCGCACGATTTGATGGACGTCTTCCGCGCAAAGATGTTCATCTTGATGATTTAGAAAGGCTTGCAAAATAATTTGTCTTTGCGGCGTCAGCTTAAACTGCCGTTCACGAAAAGTTTTCCGCACATCTGTCATATCAAGTTGCATAAACTCCACACCCTTTCGGCTGTTTGCCTAAAAAATAAACGGGTTATGCTCTTTTTCCCAGCCGATAGTCGTGCTGGGCCCGTGGCCTGGTAATACTTTGGTTTCTCCCGGCAACGCAAAAAGCTGTTCTTGAATGCTTGCCAGCAATTGTTGATGGGAACCGCCGGGAAAATCAGTTCGGCCTACGGATTCTGCAAAAAGCGTGTCCCCGCTGAACAAAACGCCTTCGCCGTAAAGACTGAGGCCGCCTGGCGTATGACCCGGCGTTTCTAAAATGGTAAAAGAAAGCGCTCCCAGCGTCAATACGTCCCCTGCTTTAAGAAACGAGTCGGCTGGTTTTAAAATAACCGCATCACCAATAAAGGTCGAAAGATTTCGGTGCGGACTTGTCAACATTGCAGCATCTGCTTCGTGAATCAGCACAGATGCGCCGGTAGCTTCCGCTAAAATACCATTAGCCGCAATATGGTCTGCATGGCCGTGGGTATTGACAATATAGGTTAAGACAGCGTTTTTTTCGCGCAGGATGCGCAAAATATCACCGCCGTTGCCGCCAGGATCAATGACCATCGCCACATGCTCTTCCTTGCTAATCACAATATAACAGTTCGTACCCAAAGGCCCTACTGGCAGTTGAATAATTTCCATTCCTTGGTTCTCCTTACCCATGCATCTTAAAATAATTTTCGGCTATCCAGCAAGATAGTAACCGGTCCGTCGTTTTCCAAAGCCACAAGCATCTCCGCCTGAAACTCCCCGGCGGCCACCGTCAGCTCCTTTTCTCGACAAAGTGACAAAAAATATTCATAAAGAGCTTTTGCTTCCCCCGGCGGCGCGGCCTGGTCAAACCCAGGACGCCGTCCTTTGCGGCAGTCTCCATACAAGGTAAATTGGGAAATAACCAATAAAGAACCGCCTACATCCTTAAGGGAACAATTCATTTTCCCTGCTTCGTCATGGAAAATTCGCAAGCCAACAATTTTATCGGCCAAATACACCGCATCTTTAGCCGTATCTCCTTCTCCTACTCCTAAAAGCACCGTCAAGCCCGGGCCGATGGCGCCAACCAAGCGGCCGTCTACGGTCACGCTGGAAGACTTGGTACGCTGTACAACGGCTCTCACACAATGCCTCCCTTGCTTTGCTTGACCCGATAGACGCTGTACACGTCCTTGGCCCGGCGCAGCTTCGTCATAATGCTCTCCAACTGGCTTGTGTTGGTAATATCAAGAATAAAAGTCACCGTAGCTGTTTTGTCTTTGTGCGCCCTGGCGTTGACCGAGCTGGCGTTGGTTTTGCTTTCAGAAAGAATAATCATCAGTTCCGACAGAAGACCTGGCCGATCCGCGCAAGTTACTTCTACCATGACCTTATAGGTCTGTCCTTGCCCAATATCCCAGCTGACGGAGATCATGCGCTCATATTCTTCGCGGTTGCTAAGAACGTTATTGCATTCCGCATGGTGGACGGTAATGCCTCGGCCCCGCGTAATATAACCGACAATCGCGTCACCGGGAACCGGGTTGCAGCAGCGCGCCAGGCGCACCATATAGCCGCCTTCGCCGCCCACAAGAATGCCCTGACTCACTTTCGATTTTACTACTTTGGGCTTG
Organism: uncultured Anaeromusa sp.; assembly: GCF_963668665.1. Classification (NCBI taxonomy): domain Bacteria; kingdom Bacillati; phylum Bacillota; class Negativicutes; order Selenomonadales; family Sporomusaceae; genus Anaeromusa; species uncultured Anaeromusa sp. The sequence continues at coordinate 619,582 of NZ_OY764902.1, forward strand.
ATTTCGTTTAACAGTTCTGTAATATCTTGGGGAACCGCTTTTTTGGTGTCCCTTTTGTATATTTCCAACAGCTTGGTCAATACGGCATGCGCCGTCAAGCCTCCGTAGCCAAGAGCGGCAAAAATATCTTCGTCGCCTCCGGTAAGGTTGAATTTTTTAGCCACTTCCTGGAGGCGATCGCTTTTGACGATTTCCTTCCACTCGTAGCCAAATTTTTTAACTTCCTTTTCCAGTTGCTCCTTGCCTTTAATGATATTTTCTTCGCGTTTTTCCTTCTTGAACCAACTGCGTATTTTGTTGCGCGTTTCCGAAGAACCCACAATATTAAGCCAGTCCCGACTAGGGCCATTCCCTTGTTTAGCTGTGATGATTTCCACAATGTCCCCATTGGTCAGCTTGTACTCTAACGGAACCATCTTGCCGTTGACCCTTGCACCCACGCAGCGGTGTCCCACATCGGTATGCACACGATACGCAAAATCAATAGGAACCGAGCCCGTAGGCAGGTCTAGCACATCGCCTCGCGGCGTAAACACAAATACTTCATCAGCGAAGACATCCATTTTTACAGTTTCCAGAAATTCTCTAGGATCCCGTAAATCTTGATGCCACTCTAAAAGCTGCCTCACCCAGGAAAGTTTTTGATCAAACTCCTTGCCAGGTCCGCGGCCGCCTTCTTTATAGCGCCAATGGGCCGCCACGCCGTATTCAGAAATACGATGCATATCTTTCGTTCGAATTTGTATTTCCAGCGGCTGTCCTTCGGTACCAATAATGGTAGTATGAAGCGACTGATACATATTAGACTTAGGCATGGCAATATAATCTTTAAAGCGACCTGGCAGCGGTTTCCAAAGGGTATGCACCACGCCCAGCGCGCCATAGCAATCTTTCACATTGTCCACAAGAATGCGAATAGCCAGCAAATCATAAATCTGGCTTAATTCTTTGTTATCTTTTTGCATTTTACGAAAAATGCTGTAGAAATGCTTAGGCCGCCCTTGAATTTCACCGGCAATATCAACAAGCGCCAATCGTTCCTGCAGCATGGCGATCGCGTCATTAATCAACCGTTCCCGCTCGCGCCGTTTTTGTTTGACATTTTCCACCAAACTATAGTATTGTTCCGGTTCTAAATAGCGGAAAGCTAAATCTTCCAGTTCCCATTTTACATTGGAAATACCTAAGCGATGCGCCAAAGGAGCAAAAATTTCCAAGGTTTCCTGGGCGATTCGCTTCTGCTTGCTTTCGCTCATATATTTCAGCGTGCGCATGTTGTGCAGACGGTCCGCCAGTTTGATTAAAACCACCCGCAAATCCTTTGCCATGGCTAAAAACATTTTGCGATAATTTTCCAACTGCTGCTCTTCTTTGGATTTATACTCAATTCGGCTCAATTTGGTGACGCCGTCAACAAGCATCGCCACTTCCTTGCCGTAGCGTTTTTCTACGTCCTCCAGGGAAAACGTAGTATCCTCCACCACATCATGAAGCAGCGCAGCGATGATCGTCACCGCATCAATCTGCAGGTCCGCTAAAATATTAGCAACCCCTAAAGGATGAATAATGTATTCCTCTCCGGAAACGCGGGTTTGCCCGGCATGAGCTTCTTTGGCAAACTCATACGCTTCTTGCACTTGTTCGCTCACGGCATCGGGTTGGTAGGTTTTGATTTTTTGAATAATATCTTCAATACAAAGCTCTGGTCCGTTGAGCATATGCGCACCTCGTCAAATCCATGTTTGTGACAACCCTTGTATTTCCACGCGCTGCAGCCATTTATCCAGCACTTTTTGGCGCAGCAGGCAACCTTGTTCATATCCCTGGGTACTGGTAATGTCCAGACGTTTTTCAGGCGCCGGCAACAAGGCTATTTTAGCGGTCTCTCCGGCATAAGCAATCAGACAGACTTCAGAAAAAACGTCTAAAGCCTGGGCCAAAGCCGACGAAGCTACTGGCAAACGACAGTGCTGTTGCAGTTGGCGTCGCAATTGTTCCGGCGTCAATCCTTCTTGGCAATTAGAAAGCTGCAAACAATGACGCATGGCCGCATAAAGCTGACGCAGTCCGGCCATATCCGGCGCTAGATAATCTAATATCTTTGTTTGGTTCTCTTCCTGCCTGGAGGGAGCAAAATCTTCGGCTACAAGCTGAACCTGCAGCTCGTCTCGCCAAACATTGCCCTCTGGAGTTGCAACTACGTCTAACAAGGTATCTTGAGGCAAATAGCACGCTTTTTCTCCCTGACGCCAAGCCAAAACCGAACAAGTCGCTTCATTTTGCCGGACTGTCAGTTTTAAGTGTTCCTTTTCTTTCCCCAAACACCGAGCCTCTCCTTGCAAGTGAAGGTTTTGGAGCAACAGCCGAGGACGCGGATTGCCGATCCCGTAAGGTTCTAAGAGCTCCAGCTTTTCTAACAAGGCTTCATTCACCATGTCTAAGGAAACGACAGCATCCACAGACACCTTTGGTACATAATCCTCTTGTTGCAGCATCTGCTCCGCCTGTTGATTCATGGCCTCTTGCAAGGCAGTCACCTTTTCAGCCCGCATCGTCAAGCCTGCCGCCTGTTTGTGTCCGCCAAAACGCTCCAGTAAATGGCTACAGCCCTGCAAGGCCTGATGCATATCAAAGCCAGGGATACTCCGGCAAGAGCCTTTAGCCCAGCCATCTTCGCTCAAACTGAGCACGATCGTGGGACGATAGTAGCGCTCTACCAGTCTAGACGCAACAATGCCGATGACACCGGGATGCCAGTTTTCGCCTGCTACAAGAAGTACGTTTTGTGAGGCCAATGAGGCCTCTTCGCATTGCCAAAGAGCGGCTTCCACAATGCTGCGCTCCGTCTCCTGACGCAGTTTATTCTCTTCATCCAGTTCCTGCGCCAGCATTTCCGCTTCTTCCTGTTCGGCACTCAGCAGCAGCTGCAGACTGCTTTGAGCCAACGACATTCTGCCGGCGGCGTTCAGGCGCGGCGCCAGCGAAAAAGCAATGTTTCCAGCGGAAACTGGTGTTTTAACGCTGCTGACCTTCAACAATGCTTCCAAGCCGCAGCATTCCGGCTTTGCTAGCCGCTTCAGTCCTTCCCGCACCAAAAGACGCGTTTCCCCCTGCAAGGGAACCATATCCGCCACAGAGCCGACCGCAACTAGTTCATAACAATAGCCTGGAAGAGGCTTTGTCGGCTGCAGCTTTTTCCATAAAGCCTGCGCCAGCTTGAACGCTACCCCTACGCCAGCCAAGCTTTTATCTGGGTATGAACAGTCTTGTCGTTTCGGATTTAAAACCGCGACAGCTTCTGGCAAGGTGGGTCCTGGTTCATGATGATCGGTTATGATTAAATCGGGGATGCCTGTCGCCGAGGCTTCTTGTATGGCGGAAATGCCGCAATCCACCGTAATGACTAAGGAACAATCTTTTTGACGCAGTTTGCGCAAAGCCTCCAAGTGAACACCGTAGCCTTCTTCCTGGCGATCTGGAATATATGTCTTCACCAAAGCTCCCAATTGACGAAGCACCCTTGTCAAAAGAGTCGTCGCCGTTACCCCGTCCACATCATAGTCGCCATAAACGACAATATGTTCTCCTTTGGCAATTGCCTGCAGGGTCCGTGCCACTGCGTGATCCATATCCTTCATTTGCCAAGGATCAGGACAGGAGTCTACGGTGCCAAATAAAAAATCTCGAGCCGCCTCTGCCGTATTGATACCGCGCAACACCAGTAATCTGGTCAAAAGCACATCCAGCCCTAAAGCGGCTGCAAGCATTTCAACTTGTTTTCGTTCGGCAGAAGCGATCTGCCAGTATTTTTTCAACATTTATCACCTGATTAAAGAAAATACAGCAACCACGTTAGTGCTGATTGATACTACTATTCTCTCTTGAATTGAGAATACCTTTCTCCAAATGAGAAAAAGAAAGGGATTACATGAAAAAAGGGCTGCACACCAAGTTCTTTGGTATGCAGTCCTAGTACGCCTTGGCTATTAGGAAGCTTTCGCAGACTTGCGTTTGTTTCCTTCATGGTCTTTAAAGGTAACCCATAGGGGGCTGGCAAAAAAGATGGAAGAATACGCCCCGCTGGCAAAGCCGATCAACATGGCCAAGGAGAAATTCTTGGTCGTTTCGCCGCCAAAAAGATACAGAGCCAAGGTAACAAACAACACCGTCAAAACCGTGTAAACGGAGCGAGTCATCGTTTGCCAAATACTGCGATTCACTAACTCGTGAATATTTTCAGCCTTGCGATGATTTTTCAAATTCTCCCGAATACGGTCAAAAATAACAATAGTGTCGTTGATGGAAAAACCGACAATAGTCAGCAATGCCGCCACAAAGGCGCTGTCAATTTCAATCTGAAAGATTGAGAATACACCTAACACGACTATTACGTCATGCACTAAGGCCAAAATGCCGGAAATGGCGAATTTAAACTCAAAGCGGTAAGTAACATACGCAATAATCGTCGCCCACGACAAAAGCAAGGCAACAACTGCATTCTTTGCCAGTTCCGCACCAATCGTCGGCCCCACTTTTTCTACGCGCATGAGATCATAATGCCCCAGTTTAGCAGTCATATCCGCCATAATGTCACGGCGCTGCTCTTCGGTCAGCACGCCGGTACGTATAAACACATTCGGCGCTGCGTCCACTTGCTCATTCGCTACAAGCTGAATGGTGCTGCTTTCCATATGCACGTCTTTCATGACTTCCCGAACTTCGGCGACAGTGACGGGACGAGCGAATTTCAAGTCCAAAAGCGTACCGCCGGTAAAGTCAATTCCCAGATTGAATCCTTGTACTGCAATAGAAAGCAGACCAGGGACCATAATTAAAAGAGACAAGGCAAACCAAAAATAGCGCTTGCCGATAATATCGAACTTCATTTTCTTCGTCACCTCCTATGCGCCAAACATTTTGTGATTTTGAAAGGGCTTGCTCTTAAAGAGCAGCTTCAGCATGTAATGAGCTACCACGGTTGCTGTAAACAAACTGAGGATGATACCTAGGCCAAGAGTAATGGCAAAGCCTTTCAAGAGCCCTGTACCAGTAAAGAACAAGATAACCGAAACAATCAGCGTGGTCATATGCGAGTCCAAGATGGTCATAAAAGCTCGGTTATAGCCTGCATCCATAGCGGCGCGCAGGGACTTGCCGCTGCGGTATTCTTCTTTAAAACGTTCGAAGATCAAAACGTTCGCATCAACCGCCATACCGACAGACAAGATGATGCCGGCAATACCTGGCAATGTTAAGGTTGCATTCAGCAGCTTAAGCGCCAATAACAGCATGAGTACATACAGTATCAAAGCCACATTGGCCACCATACCGGGAATGCGATAGAAAAGTCCCATAAAGAGCACAACGGCGCCTACGCCGACAGTAAAGGCAAACTGACTTTTCTGCTTGGAATCCTCACCCAGCGTTGGGCCGACGGTTCTGGTTTCCAGTACTTCCACCTTAACAGGCAACGAACCAGAACGCAGTAAAATAGCCAACTGCTGCGCTTCTTCAATACTGCGTTGGCCGGTAATAACGGCTTTGCCGTTAGGAATGACTTCCTCTACTACCGGACTGGTCAGCACTTGTTTATCCAAAAGAATGCTGATTTTTTTGCCGATGTTTTTCCGCGTCAAGTCAGCAAATTTTTTACCGCCCTCGTCGGAAAACTCCAAACCGACCAAATTCCGTTTTCCCTGGTCGATTTGTGCTTTGGCATCTTTAAGATCCATACCGCTTAGAACGGTATGACCGGCTTCATCCTGAAACTCCAGCAGCGCTGTTTTCCCCAGCATTTCGATCGCTTTTTCAGGATCTTTAACGCCCGGAAGTTCAACGATAATGCGCCGCTCTCCCTGCCGTTGAATAATGGGTTCTGTAAGGCCCAGTTCATTCACGCGGCGTTCGATAATTTTTACTACTCTCTGGACGGAATCGTCGTCCACCTTGGCTTCCGGCGTATCCACAGCCTCCATGACAACATGAGTGCCGCCTTGCAAATCAAGGCCTTGCTTGATGGACAGCGCTAAAGGAAGCGTATATACTCCAGCCACCAGCAATATAGCGGCAATGATGGCCAAAAACTTGCCAAAATAAGACCATCTCACTAGTTCTTCCTCCTTGTTAGAAAAATTTATTTACCATATGACATCGTTCTTCTGTCATTATGTAATGTACCGGTACGTCGTGCTTTTCTCTGGGCAATGGTTTTAAAGAAAAACAACATTCCCAGCAAACGCCCAAACGGATTGCTTGCGTACGCAAGAGATAGCGGTCATAATATCCTCCGCCGAAGCCTAAGCGATAGCCAATAACATCAAACGCCAAGGCTGGAATTAAAATCAGATCCAGCTCTTCCGGCGCAAGAACGCTCTTACTCTGCGGCTGCCAGATGCCATGCTCCCCTTGCTGCAAGCACGCTTCGCCAGTGTAGGCTGCGGCTTCCATCAAACCAGGACGCTGCTCGTCCAGCAAAGGCAAATAAGGCTGTTTTCCCTGCTTTTGCGCTTGCTGCAGCAATAACCGCACATCCGCTTCCCCGGCAAGAGGCCAGTAAAATAGTATTTTTTCCGCCTGAGACCAAGGCGAACTGTTTGCAATCTGTTGGCAAAGCGCGGCACTGCGCTCCTTTTTTACTGACTGGCTTAGAGAACGGCGCAAGGCGGCGAAATGACGTCTCGCCGCCTGCTTTGCCTCTAGGGTGTTAAATTTTTTCGCCATTGCCGGTGCTGCCGTTGGGCTTGCTGGCGATGGAGGTGCGCGCAAATTCGATCTCTACCTTTTCCGCTACCTTCAACGTCACTTTGTCCTTAGTGATGGCAGTAATGGTTCCATAAGCGCCACCGATCGTAACGACTCTGTCACCTTTTTTCAGGTTGTCCAGCATTTCGTGACGGGTCTTCTCCTGTTTCTTCTGGGGCCGATACAACATGAAGTAGAAAACCAAACCCACTAAAATAATCGGTGCATAGCTAAAGAGCATCTGCAGAGTTTCTTCTGACAAGTATGTTCACCTCGCTTTCAGAACTACCTATTCCCTATTCAACACAAACTAAAAAAATCCTTTTAACGTTTTTCGTACATATGCCAAAAATCATCACGGAACGATAAAAAACGATCCTCGATAATTGCTTGACGCATGCGTCGCATGAAGTCCAACAAGAAATATAGATTGTGAATGGTTGCCAGGCGCAAAGCCAAAACTTCTTCCGCCTTAAATAAATGTCTTAGATACGCGCGGCTGAAGTTGCGACAGGTATAGCAGCCGCATTCCGTATCAATAGGCCGGAAATCGCGGGCGTACTCCGCATTTTTTACGACCAGCTTACCTTGCCAGGTCATAACCGTGCCGTTGCGGGCCACACGCGTGGGGAATACGCAGTCGAACATATCGACGCCGCGATGCACCCCTTCTATTAAGCAATCCGGCGTGCCTACGCCCATCAAATAACGAGCTTTGTTTTTCGGCAATAAAGGAACCGTATGCTCCAACACTTCATACATCAAGGGCTTTGGCTCGCCGACGCTGAGACCGCCGATGGCATAGCCTGGAAAATCAAGTCCCACAAGCTCTCTAGCGCTTTGAGCCCGCAAATCCTTGTACATGCCGCCCTGGACAATACCAAACAACGCTTGATCCTTGCGCGTATGCGCTTTCAAGCAGCGCTCCGCCCAGCGAGTCGTCCGCTCGGTTGATTGTTTCGCATAGTCATGTTCCGCCGGATATGGCACGCACTCATCAAAAGCCATGATGATGTCGGAACCCAAAGCCATTTGTACTTCCGTAGCTTTCTCCGGCGATAAAAACTGTTTGGAACCGTCAATATGAGAGCGAAAAGTGACGCCCTCTTCGGTAATTTTACGCAATGCCCCCAGGCTAAAAACCTGAAAGCCGCCGCTGTCTGTCAAAATGCCGCGGTTCCAGTTCATAAAGCGGTGCAAGCCTCCGGCTTCGGCTACCAAATCATGCCCAGGACGCAAAAACAAGTGATACGTATTACTGAGAATAATACCTGCGCCCATTTCTTCCAGTTCCCTAGGAGACATGGTTTTTACCGTCGCCTGAGTGCCTACAGGCATAAAAATAGGGGTGTCAAAGACGCCGTGCGGCGTATACAGCCTCCCTGCACGGGCTCCTGTATGCGAACACTGACGAATAAGTTCAAACGTAACAGCCACGCTGTACCTCCTCTTGATATCTTATAAAATAAACATAGCGTCGCCAAAGCTGAAAAAGCGATAACGCTGTTCTACGGCTTCTTTATAAGCCGCCAGTACGCGCTCCCGCCCGGCCAAGGCGCTTACCAGCATCAGCAAGGTAGATTTAGGCAAATGAAAATTAGTAATGAGACCGTCGATAATTTTATACTCATAGCCAGGATAAATGAAGATGTTCGTAAAGCCGCTGCAAGGTTGCAACTGACCGCTTTGACCAGCTGTTTCCAGCGTGCGTACCGCCGTCGTGCCTACGGCAATCACGCGTCCTCCCTGTCGACGGGTTTCATTGACCAACGCAGCGGTTTCCGCAGAAATAGCATACTGTTCGCTATGCATAACATGGTCTTGAATGGATTCAACAGCAACAGGCCGAAACGTACCCAACCCAACATGAAGCGTCACATAGGCCGTCTGAATTCCCTGCTCGCGCAGCTGAGACAATAACTCCGGCGTAAAGTGCAGTCCCGCTGTAGGCGCTGCTGCTGAACCATTTTCTCTGGCGTAGACAGTCTGGTATCGTTCCGGGTCCGGAAGTTTTTCGTGAATGTAGGGCGGTAAAGGGACCTCCCCCAAACGCTGCAAGATTTCTTCAAAAACTCCTTGCCAGCAAAAACGCACGATACGTCCGCCAAATTCGGTCGTGTCTTCAATAACAGCAGATAATTCATTGGAAAATACAACCTCCGTTCCTGGACGAAGCTTACGGCCAGGGCGCACCAGCGTCTCCCAACGATCCAAATCCAGCCGTTTCAGTAAAAACACTTCTACTTTAGCGCCTGTATCTCTTTTTCGCCCGTGGAGACGAGCCGGTATGACACGGGTATCATTAAAAACAAGCAAATCTCCCTTGCGAAGCAACGACGGCAGCTCAAAGAAATGCCGATGCGAGCAGGCTCCCTGCTGACGCGGCAAAACCATTAGGCGTGAAGCGTCCCGCTGCGCCAGCGGCGTCTGCGCGATTAATTCTTCAGGCAAGTAGTAGTCAAAATCTTGGACATTCATGATTTATTCCCCTTTTGGCGTCAATACGCCTTTTTCAGCATAATCCCCTGGTAGTAATACTGGAGAATTTGTTTATAATCGTATTTGTTTTTTTCCGCCAACAAGCGAGCGCCCCATTGCGACATACCGACGCCATGCCCGCGGCCATGGCCGCTGAAAATGACAATATCGTCTGCTGGACGAATAATCCGATGAATTCTGGCGGGATCATTCCAACGTCCAGACTCGGCTGGTTCTTTAAGAGATACAGGCATTTTCTTTTCCACCGTAGCCCCGTAGGAAGTTTCCACTGATACGTCCAATTCGGAAGGCAACGCGCGCACGACTCGAATATCAAATAAGGCGCTAGGTAAATCCAGGTACGAGCGCATTTGTACGCCGCTGAGACTAAGGCTGCGTTTATCTCCCGCTACCTGCAGTTGACGCACGCGGCCAGATTCGGTCCGATCAGCCCCTGGTTTCGACAGGGGAGACAAATCTAACGATTTTAGGACGCCTACGCCTTTGCCCTTCTGAGTCAACAAGGTTTCCAGCGCTCGCGCGTTAAAGCGTTTTTCCCAGGCGCTGCCGGGCGCCTGAGCGTCCACATCAGCAACTCCCCGCAAATACGGCAACGCATTACCCCAGACATTTTCACTATCTTCCGTATGACCGCCGCTGGAAGCATGAAAATAGGCGTGAATCGGTTGACCATTATAATAGGCGGCAAGGCCTTTAGTGGCGGCAACAGCCTGAATCATATCCGGCGCTTCCGTATCGACGCCTCCATAAACTTGACAATGCACGGTAGCGCAAAGATCATAGCCGTCTTGGCGGTGCCGATCGCCGGACAACATCAGATTCAGCGCATAGCTTCGCGCCGCAACAGCTTGAGCTTTAGCGGCTTCCGCCGGCCAACCGGCCGAAATTTCCTTGCCTAAAATACCGTAAAGATATTCTTCCATAGGAACTTCATTAACTACCGTCAAGCCGGTTTTGCCTGTTGTCTGACGCAAAACAATATCGCCGCGATATTTCTTGCGATTGACTTCCCACCGGGCAGATTCCGTATTGCTGCGCAAATACAAGGTTTGTCCGCGCAGCGTCTTGCCGTTGACAGTCATACCGTTCGGCTTCCAGGCAATCACAACCTGCTCGCCAGCTTTAAACCTAGCCCACTTCGGTTGTTCTTGCTCTGTTTCCACCGCATAAGCCACGGAGGAGCCGACAACAACGCTTTGCTGACCAGTCCACAATCCCACCCGAACAAGCGGCTGTGGCGCTGCCTGTGCAACCGGCGTCATGAACACCAGGATAAAGGAAGTCAAAAAAAGCAGAAATGAAGATTTTTTCATAGTTACTCCTTGCCGCCTCTGGCGCTTGCAACTTGTAAAAAACTCTTTTTATTCATTTTTTGGTTTTTTCTCGTAGCGATCCCGCTCGCTTAACACGCAGCCGCAATACGGCTGGCGATACATTTCCCGCTCGCGACTAATGCGCACGCCTTCCTGCCAGCCGCTGCGAAAATCGCGGCGCAAAAACGGGATGCCATATTCCTTAGCCGCTAGCTCTGCGGCGGCGGCTATTGTATCCTGATTTTGATAAGGGCTAACCAAGAGTGTTGTCGTAAAGGCGTCAAAGCCATGTTCTTTTGCTTGTTTGGCTGTTTCAAACAACCGCATTTCATAACAAAAGCTGCAGCGATTCGCGCCCCGCTGTAAAGCGCCGCTCAGAAATTCTTCCAACAAGTAGCGCGTATCTGTCAAAAGCTCCAACTTTTCCTCTTGCGCCCAGAAGCGCAGCGTGTCTAAGCGCCTTTGAAATTCCTTATACGGGTGAATATTGGGATTAAAAAAATGACCGGTTACCGAAGTAACGCCCTCCTCCGCCCGCAAGGCCTGCAAGGGGTAAATAGCGCAAGGGCCGCAACAAATATGAAGTAATACATTCATGACTGAAAGCCTCCTTAAGACAAAGCCGACTCGCCCTGCTGGGCAGGAGCGCTGCCTGGAAAGGGAATCCCCAAATGTTCGTATGCTTGCATCGTAGCGGTACGCCCTCGGGGAGTCCGCTGTAAATACCCAAGCTGCAACAAAAACGGTTCGTAAACGTCTTCCACCGTTTCTGTTTCTTCGCTGATTGCTGCCGCCAAGGTATCTAGGCCCACCGGTCCGCCGCCGAAGCGATGAATAATCGCTTCCAGCATAGCCCGGTCCGTGCGGTCTAAGCCGGCTGCGTCCACTTCCAGCATAGCTAATGCCTTATCGGCAATTTCGGAAGTAATAATGCCGTCTCCGGCAATTTGCGCATAATCGCGCACGCGTTTTAACAAACGGTTAGCTACCCGCGGCGTGCCTCGGGAACGACGCGCAATCTCCCAAGCGCCCCGCTCCTCAATTTCTATGTTTAGCAGCGACGCCGCCCTGGTTACAATATGAGACAAATGCTCCGGGGTGTAATATTCCAAGCGACACATGACGCCGAAGCGATCCCGCAGCGGCGAAGCCAGGGCCCCCGCTTTCGTTGTGGCGCCGATTAAAGTGAACGGAGGCAAATCCAGACGAATGGAGCGCGCCGAAGGTCCTTTGCCAATCATAATATCCAGAGCGTAATCTTCCATCGCCGAGTAGAGTATTTCCTCAACATGCCGTGAAAGACGGTGAATTTCATCAATAAAGAGAACATCCTTCTCTCCCAGATTGGTGAGAAGGGCCGCTAAGTCCCCAGGTCGTTCAATAGCCGGTCCGGAGGTAATGCGCAGCTGCACCCCTAATTCATTCGCAATAATACCAGCTAAGGTAGTTTTTCCTAAACCAGGCGGGCCGTAAAACAACACATGATCCAACGCCTCTTGGCGAGCCAGAGCCGCCTGAATAAAAATAGAAAGATTTTGTTTGACCTGATCCTGTCCAATATATTCTTGGAGACGTTTAGGGCGCAGGCTATACTGCCAAGTATCTCCCGTTAGTTCATCGCCGCCAATGATGCGCGTTTCTTCCATCACTGCCTCCCACCGCTTAAATCACCCAAGGCTTTACGGATTAATTCCTCCACCGCCAACGCTTCAGAGGCAAATTTACGCAGACTGGACATTGCCTCACTGCGTCCGTAGCCTAGCGATTCCAAAGCCAGCAAGGCTTCGTCCAAGGAAGACGCTGCGTCAGGTTGAACTAAAACCGCCTGTGCACCCGTCTCATCCCAGTCAGGAATGCCCCCCAACTTGTCCTTTAGTTCTAAAACAAGTCGTTCAGCTGTTTTTTTACCTATGCCAGGAAGTTTTACTAATAACGCAGTCTGTTTTTGGCATACCGCACGGCGCAATTCCTGAGGCTGAATCGCTGATAAAATAGCCAGCGCCGATTTAGGTCCAATACCGCTGACCCCGATTAAATGCAAAAACAGTTCGTACTCTTCTTCTTGGGAAAAACCAAACAAAGATAAAGCATCTTCCCGAACCTGCAAATGGGTAAAGAGCATCGCATCTTCTCCCATTGACAAGGTACGTCTGGTTTGTTCAGAAACAGCCAAACGATAGCCGACACCCTGAACATCCAAAAAACAGCTTTCCGGCTGTAGCTGCGCTACCCGGCCCCGAAGAAATCCGATCATTTTTTGTTACCTCCTCGGCCAAACATTGCGCTGTTCACAGCAATGGGCCGTACAAATAGCAATAGCCAGAGCATCCGCCACATCATCCGGCTTGGGTGTTTCCTTCAAGCCCAAAAGGCGCACCGTCATACCTGTAACCTGTCCTTTATCCGCTTTTCCGTAGCCTGTTACCGCTTGCTTAATCTGCCCTGGCGTATATTCCTCAAGAGGCAAATTCGCCTGTGCAGCAGCTAATAAAATAACTCCACGGGCCTGTCCTACTGCCATGGCCGTAGTTACATTCCGATTAAAAAACAACTGTTCAACCCCGATTCGCTCCGGCTGAAGCTCTGTCAGTAACTTTTGCAGTCGTTCATGAATCAACAGTAAGCGTTTTTCCAAGGGCAGTTCAGGGCCCGTACGGATAGCGCCATAAGCAATAGGGCGCAACCGCCCCTGTATCCATTCTACGCAGCCATAGCCGCAAATCGCCGTTCCTGGGTCAATTCCCAAAATACGCATAACACTAAAGCCCCTCCTTGCAACGCTACGCAGCGTACAAGAACATAGATTCGCTTTATTTCAGGAAACTCCTGCTAACAGTAAAGAAAGCGGCGCTTCGCGCCGCCCCAAAATCAGATTGCATCTTCCGGAAGATCAAAGTTTCCATATACTTCCTGTACATCATCATGGTCTTCCAGAGCCTCCAAGAGCTTCATCAGCTTGGTTGCTTCGTCGCCTTCCACCGCTATGCGGGTATCTGGAAACAAGCCCAACTGCGCGGACAGAATCGTCACTTTTTCCGCTTCCAGTTTTTCTTGTACTGCGGCAAAAGCCTCTGGAGAAGTAAGCACTTCCACTTCTTCGTCCTCTACTGACATATCGTCAGCTCCGGCTTCAAGGACCGTCATCATCAATTCATCTTCATCAAAAGATTCTTCTTTTTCCAGTGTAAACAGGCCTTTGCGTTTGAACATCCAGGATACGCAGCCGCTTTCACCCATATTGCCGCCATTTTTCGAAAAAAGATGACGCAAATCGGCAGCAGTGCGATTGCGATTGTCAGTCATGACTTCCACAATCAGCGCTACGCCCCCTGGGCCGTACCCCTCATAAGTCAGCTCCTCATAGTTGCTGCCTTCTAGAGCGCCTTGACCTTTTTGAATAGCCCTTTGAATGTTGTCTTTGGGAACATTATTTTCCCGGGCCTTGCCTAAAGCCAGTTTCAAACGCATGTTACCTGTTGGATCCGCGCCGCCCATGCGCACGGCAACCGTGATTTCCCTAGCTATTTTGGTAGTAATTTTGCCGCGAATGGCATCCATTTTTCCCTTTTTATGTTTAATATTAGCCCACTTGGAATGTCCTGACATAGTTTTCCCCTCCCAGCAATACTAAGCGGGAATAATGATATCATATTTCGACGAATTTGGCAAAAATCACACGTGATGATGCCAGTTTTTTTGCTGTTGCGCCGCTTCCTTGGCCGCCTCATTTTCAGGAGCCGTGGTCACTTGCGCCGAGCCGCCAAATTTATCAACCAGCTTGCTGGTAACCCGGTAATCCGCAATAGAGCCCGGACCGCCGACGCAGCCGCCTTGGCAAGCCATGCCTTCAAAGAAATTCCCGGGAACTTTCCCTGCTTTCATCAGCAACAGCTGCATCCGGCATTCGCCCAATCCTTCTTTGCGTTGCGAGCAAACTTCAAGGTCTGGCGCCAGTTGAGCCGCCGTATCTTTAACAGCCTGCTCCACGCCGCCTGCTCTGGCAAAAATATTGCCGTCCCGCGAAGCCGTTGTTTGAAAAGGAACTGCCTCCATGGCGCTTAAATCGATTTCCAGCCCCTCAAAAATCCCTTGCAGCTCCTCAAAGGTCAGCACATAGTCAATGACCCCTTGGCCTTTGACTTCCGCTTCGTATTTTTTGGCCACGCAAGGCCCAACAAAGACAGTAACCGCCTCAGGATTTCTTTCCTTGACTACTTTGCCTGCGGCAATCATGGGGGAAACCGTGCTTGACACTAATTCTTTCACTTGAGGCAAATGCTTATCCACCATGCCCACAAAAGCCGGGCAGCACGAAGTAGTCATAAAAGGACGTTCTTGCGGCACCGTTTCAGCAAATTCTTTCGCTTCTTCAAGCGTGACGATGTCAGCGGCAAAAGATACTTCTTCTACTTCGGAAAAACCGATTTTTTTCAAACCCGCAATGACTTGACCAGGCTGCACCTTAGCCCCAAACTGCCCGATAAAAGCCGGGGCCAGCAAAGCATGCACCTGTTTCCCCGCATCAATGGCCCGCAGAACCTGCACCAAATACGTTCTATCGGAAATCGCTCCAAAAGGACATGCGACTTTACAGCCGCCGCATTGGACGCATTTATCATAATCAATAACCGCTTTACGATCAGAGCCAGCCTTGATGGCTTTGAGCTCGCAAGCGCCCTCGCAAGGACGGTTAACTTCAATAATCGCGCCATAGGAACAAGATTTCTTACACATACCGCATTCCACACACTTGGTTTTATCGATATACGCCTGGTTTTGCACAATCATAATCGCGTTTTTCGGGCAGCTGTTTTTGCAATTGTGGGCAATGCAGTTACGGCAGGCATTGGTAACGAAAAACTTATCAATCGGACATTGATCGCAGGCTTCAGGCAAGACGCTGATAATCGGCATCTGGGCGTACTCCCCCGCCAAAGTACGCTGCGCAGCTTCCGCCAGGGGCATGTCCACTTCCTGCCCCATAGCCAAATTAAAGCGCTCCTTTAACACAGCCCTTTCTTTATGCACGCAACAACGATAACGGCTGCCGTTTTCACTGACCAAACTAAACGCTGAATTTTCAATTTCAGCAACTAAATTACCCTCGCGGGTTAATTTTGCCAATTCTGCCAATACGCTCCGCCGAATCGAAACAATCTCTGTTATATGCGCCATGATTTTAGAACCTACCCTCTTTCATTCAATTCACATTTCATTGCATTACAAATAGCGTTATCGCTTTCTAGTCACCAATCTATTTAAAACCATTCCAACACCACCGTTTTTCCCAGGGCTTCCAGTTGCCCCGCTAAACGCTGCAGCACCTGACTTTTTAAATGAACTTGGAACGGCAGGTGCAGCGCCTGTGCATGCGCCTCGTTCAACGCCTTGCCTGCCAAAATAGTAATGCGATCCGCTTGTAATAATTCCTGAGCCAAAAGAGTCGCCCCATCCCGTTTGCGAGAAGCACGCAATCCCTCTTCAGATAATAAGCGTTCTCCTACGGCATTTAACGTCAATAAACCTTCTGTTACCAGATCAACACCATCGAGTTTTCCTGTCGGCGGTATTTGCGGGTCCTCATACACGCCAAGCACCCGCAGCTCACGTCCCGTAATGCGGCTAACAATCCGAGCCGTCGTACCCCCGGCAATAGCTTTCTTCCCTGTTTGGCTCAGCAAGCGCCAAACTACGCGGGAGTCGGCGCGGCGATCTTGAGGAGGACCGGCCATCAGCGTAAGGCAACGCGGCGGATGCAGCCTTACAGCTACAACCGTAGAATCATCTCCTGGTTTCCCCGTATAATAGCCTTCGCAACAGGAAATCAAACTCTGGCTGACTTCTCGCGCACATGGCGCAGGTTGAAGCATGATCTGCCGCAATTGCTCGGCAATTCCTTCCCATCCCCAGCCAAGATTCAGCAAGCCTCCGATACCGGCGTGAATGACGCCGTCGCTGACGGCAACAAGGAGATCATTTTCCACCAACCTCAGTGATCCTTCGCGCACAAGACGACCGGCAATTTCCTTTTCCTCCGTAGGTACGGGAATCACAACGCCGTCACGACACAAGAACGTCTGCGGACAATCAAATTCTACAATTTTCGCCTGCCCATCCGCCTGCAAATGAATCAAATGCAAGGTAGAATAAGCAATTTTTCGCTGACGGCAAACAGGCAAAGTTTCTGTTATCGTGGCTACCACGTCTTCCATGGCGATGCCCTTGCGGCACATGGAAGACGCAATTTTCGTTGTTAAAATAGCAAGAATATTAGCCTTAACGCCGCTCCCTAAGCCATCGGAAAGAACGATAAAGGTGTCATCCGCCGTACGCGTAATGTTTACATGATCGCCGCAAAGCTCTTCGCCGTGCTTATTAAGCTGCCGAACCGCCACATCCGCATGAAACAGCATTACCGCTCCTCCTTGGCGTGAAGCAGATGCATTAGTTCAAGCAGCGCCACTTTGGTATCCGCTGTTGTTTCTCCCAAAAGTCCGGCAATTTCCTGAGCGACATGCATTTGCTGCCGAATAATGGCGTTGGCTTTGTCCATCGTTTCCGCCTTCGTTTTTTCCCAGTCTTGAAGACGCTTTTCTTGCGCTGTTACATTAGTAATAATGCCAATAACCAAATTGTGCTCCGGAACCGGCAAGATCATTTGCTCGGTTACCAATTTGTGCTCTGGATACTCGACGCGCTTGCCAATCAGCTTTGTATTCTTTTGCAAGGCCTCCATAAAAAGATCAGGCGCAAAATAACTTCCTAAGGGACGCCCCCGCCGCAACGCCTGTCTTCCTGAAAACATATGCACCGCCGCCGGGTTGCACTCCTGGACGATCATATCGGAATCCACGGCAATAATAGCGTTAAGAGAATTGCGTACAATAATTTTTGCAAAAGATTCCGCCTTGGAGCGCATATACGGCACGCACATGGTCGTTTCCGCTACGCCGTAATATACGGCAGTAGCTTCTCGCGGCACGTTGAATAGCCGCATGCGCCGCAATTCCGCTCATCAGCTTGGGTATATTTGCCGATTTGGCTCAAAATCGCCCGAATCTCCGTCTCTGGCGGCGCCGCAAACTGTGTCGGTCTTGGCAATTGCGTTCTTCCCAATTCCACTTCGTTTGTCACGCCCAAAGAAGGCCTTTCCTTGGTCAACGAAGGCTGCTCGGCTTCTACCTTGCGCCAATACTGCAAAATGGCTTCGCGCCGCGCTGCCAGACAATCAGCTTGACCGCCCAGAGGGCCGCCTAAGCATCCCCCAGGGCAAGCTAAGAGCTCTACAAAACGAGGCCGAACCTCATGTCGGCACAAGCCTTGCAACAGTTCTGTGCAACGTTCCAAGCCATCGGCAATAACCACG